>JAJYYP010000093.1 GCA_021800855.1 archaeon
CGGCGCTTGTAAGGATGGCCGCACCGCCCCTGAACGTCGGTACCGCTTCGCTGATGCTGATGTGGTCTCTGCTCATGATGAACAGGATCAGGATGAATGACGGTAGTGTCGTGAGGCGGGCGCTCGTATCAAAGGAGGTGGGGATGAAGGGTGAGCTCATCGATATGTTCAGGTGGAGCCCGAAGGAGGACACCATCCTCCCAGCCGACCCTCTGGAGATCGCGCAGAAGAGCTACCGCCTTCAGGCCGTGGCGGCCCTGAAGGGGTGGAGCGTTGATGCGCTTGCCGCTGAACTGGCTGGCCGCGCGAAGTACCTGAGCAACATCGTCAGGTCGGGTGCGTACAAATATGCAGACGTATCAGCGGCAATACATAGGTTCTACAGGGAGAAGTACGGCGGCCGCACCACCAAAATAAGCGACTAGGACAGGACGGCGGCCGCCAGCAACAGCACCCCCGCCATGATCGCAAGCCCGTTCGCGAGGCCGTTGTCATACCTGAAGTGCGCCAGCGCTATCCTTCCCTTCCACAGGAACACGCCGCCCTCCGTAAGCGAATCCAGGAGCAGGTGGGAATACGCTGCGATGATGCCAACTATTACGAAAAATACAAGGAGGTCTACATGGAAGGCAAGATGTGCAACAACGGCAAAGGCCGCCCCGGCTCCAGCCCCAAAGACCGGTGCCGTGAAAATTGAATGAGTTAGATGGGAACGTGTAGGGCGCCCGTTCTTCTGGTAGTGCCCTGCATCGATGACCCTGTTCACGGCAATAGAAAGCAAGAGCGCCAATGCTATCGAAGCGGCTATCCCCGTGCCAAGCCGCACCAGCACGTATGTGCCGAGCCCCAAGGAGAAGATGTCATGGGCAATGAGCTTCATAATACTTGTTTCATGCTGATCCCCCTTTTAAGGTTGCACCACATGTCCCTCCATGACCGTTGAACTCCATCATGACGACTTCAAGGAGGCGGTAATAGGTGAGGAATCAGTTGACCTGATTTTGACCGACCCCCCATACGGTAAAAAATACATGTACCTGTGGGAAGCCCTTGGCGCCCTGTCCCAGAGGGCGCTGAAGCCCGGCGGCTGGCTGATAACCTATGCCGGCCAATCACATCTGGATGAAGAGATGGCCAGCCTTGGGAGGTGGCTGTCATACTACTGGACCATGTCGCTTCACCTGAAGCAGGGGCAGCAGGTCTACACCCTTCGTGTTATGTGGAAGCCCATCCTTGTGTTCTTCAAGCCGCCGAAGCCCAGGCATGGGTTCATTCGTGATACTATCATGGGCAGGGGTGAGGACAAGCGGTTCCACCAGTGGGGGCAGAGCACTTCTGAGCTGAGACCGCTGATCGAAGCGTTCTCGAAGGAAGGTGACCTGGTGCTTGACCCCATGGCAGGGGGTGGGACAACGGTTCAGGCATGTCTCGAAAGCGGGCGGAACGTGATAGCGTACGAAATTAACGACCGCACTTTTGACAGGCTGAAGGCTCGAGTCGAAGGAAAGATCATGGCTCTGCAATCGAAGCTCGCGGCTGTTCCTGCTTAATCGGATTCATATGGTATTTATCCTCTTCGTTTTGAGCGATTACGCCCAGCCTGATGAGGCCGTCCATGTGCCTCTGTACCGTCCTCCTGTTCACGTGTGCCCGTTCTGCAGCCGCGGTCATCCCCGGCCACCCATCCTTCACAAGGCCCACAAGGAAGGAGTCCAGGTCATCCGGGGCCTCCTCTTCGACCTCTCCGATATCCTCTACTAGAACAGTGTAGCTGCCTTCTCCCAGTATTTCCTTCAGCCTTTCCGCGTGGCCATCGGAGTCGGTCACAAAGGTGACGGCTGAATATACCCTGTTCTTCTCAAGGTTGTGTTTGATCTGTGACCTGTGCCCAAGCATGGTCTCGACCTCTACGGCTGTGACGTTTGAATAGTCCCACCTGGCCGGCTCCCTGATGGCCTTCCTCTCCCCCTTCCAGTAGCTCTGAGTTATGAGTGGCCTGAACAGCAGGATATCAGGCCTCCTCCACAAAGCTTCCATCGTCCACCGTGCACCAGTAGCCCATCTCCCAGTACCTGCGAAGCAGCTTCCGAATTATGGCCTGATGGACGGGGCCGCCAGCCCTTGGCCCCTTGATGTCCGACTGAAAGTATTTGTCCACGGCGGGGTGAGCCGCCTCGTAGAAAACGTCGTCGCCCTGCCTCGATGCCTTCACCAGCCCCAGATCTACAAGGTAGTTGATCGAGCTCAGGGTCACCGATTCGTCCCAGCCGTATTCGTGGTAGAGCTTCCACATCAGGTCCTTGTACTTCCACTGGGGGCCCCTCATGGCCAGCGTTGTCAGGATCATCCATCTTGCCGGGGACAGCTCCGGCCTCCCATTCATTGGTGCGGACCCCATAACTTTAGACACACTTAGGAAGAAATATTTACTGGAGGAGGTGGATAAATAGGTTATGGCGGGCAGGAACTGGACCCCTGAGGAGAAGATCCGCATAGTGCTGGAGCTGATGAATACCAGTACAACACTGGCGGATCTCAGCAGGAAATATTCGGTCAACCCTAACCTGATATACAAGTGGAAGGAGAAGTTCATCGATGGTGGCAGGCTGGCCCTATCCGGAGGGATCAGGGACCCGGCAAGGGAAAAGGACGCCGAAATAGAAATGATGAAGAAGCTGATAGGAGAGCTGACCATAGCCAACGACGCCATGAAGAAGGTATTGACAGGTGAGGGAAAAAAATGAGCATAAAGATCATGATAGACAACGGCCTCAGCGCCAGGAAGGCCATGCACCTAGCGGGCACTTCCCAGGGGTCTTACTACTACAGGAAGAGGAAAAATGAAAGGAATATGAAGGATAAGGAGCTTCTACCCAAGGTGCAGGAGCTATCGTTAAGGAAGCCCATGTACGGCACCAGGATGATGGCAGCATATGCATCCAGGGAGCTGAACAGGCCCGTTAACAGGAAGGCCGTCAAGCACGCCTTCCGCCTGCTGGGCTGGAACAGGCCCCAACTGAAGAAGAGGGATCTGATCAAGGCCAGTGATGGGCGCCAAAGCCAAGCGGGATAAACCAGCTGTGGGAAGCCGACATGACCTACATATGGTGCGGTGCAGATGGGTGGTGTTATCTGTTCAACGTCATAGATGTCTATTCAAGGGAATGGATATCCTATGTATGTGTTTGAACCGACCGCGGTAAAGGAAAACGCAATAGGGGCCATGGCAGAAGCCCTTCGGAAGCATCCGGAGGCAAGGGATGAAGTTATATTAAGGGTCGACAACGG
>JAJYYP010000094.1 GCA_021800855.1 archaeon
AATGGTACGGCAATGTCAGGGAAGGCGTGGCGAGGTGCTGTTGCTTGATGCTCGAGGTCGACCAGATCAGATCGAGGCCTGACGTTTATCCCAGGAGGTCGGTGAACCTGCAGAAGGTCGCCGACTACGCGGACGCAATGCAGGCGGGATGCGAGTTTCCTCCCATCGTGGTCGGAGAGAATGACGAGAGCGGCTACTTCATCATTGATGGAGCCCACAGGCTTGCAGCACAGAGACTTCTCGCCGCGAACGAGGAGAAGTGGAAACAGATCAAGTCGAAGGTTCACGCCGGCATTTCTCCGGAGAGGGCTTACGAGGAGGCCGTTCACCTGAACTCTGAGCACGGGCTGCAGTTTACGAAGGAAGAGAGAGAATCGATCATAAGAACGCTCGATGCCATGGGTCGCGGAGTGGAATACATCTCCGGAGTCCTGCACGTTTCCACCGGCAAACTGAAGGCGGTCCTGCACGGCGAGGCGAGATACGCTTCCACGGGAAACAGGGCGTCGGCGATCGGCGATCCGGACATCGTTGAGATGGTCAAGCTTCTGAAGAAATTGACGAGAATTCAGGACCTCTCAAGAAACAATGCTGCCCTGATGTCTTCGCTGAAGACCTTGCAGCAGCTGATCGAAGTAATCCTGGGCGGGAAGCAGGAGCCCGACGACGAGGACGACGAGGAAGGGCCTGAGGGGAACCCATTGATAACCGTCACGCCTCACACCCGGGCGAACAGGGTCATGGATCTTGAAACGCTCTCGAGGGCCATCCTGAACCTCCATGAGGGGATGGAAGAGAAGCAGGCACGTGACACTGCGCTGCACGTGCTCGAATTCTTTGGCTACAACGATTACGCTTATGCAAACGCGCTGGCGCCGGACGATAATTCTGTGTTCTATCACCTGGAAGATCTTGGTCTTCTCACGTCGACGTCGGAGACGATACAGCTCCTGAACAATGGAAGGGAATGGCGCGTCTTCCAGTGGCTGCTCCGGAAGGATCGGATAGTCGAGGCTGCTACCGCAGAAAGGAAACCGGAATCAGGAGTGTACGAGACGATTCCGCAGGAGGCGTGGAACAGATGAGTCCGGTAAGGCAGAGAGTCGACGTCCTGGACGCGGGAATTCCGATCGAGGATGCGATCAGGTTTGTCATCGCGCGATCACCGGGCTGCACGCCCCCAGGGATCATGGCCAGGCTCAGGTCGTACGGGTGGACTCCGAACGACGTGCGGCTCAGCGGTTCAAGGCTCAGCAGCAAGCTCCTGGAAATGGAGAAGTCCGGATTGGTGAAGGCTGAGAGATGGGGGCACAACGGGACCGCAAGAAAGCATTACTGGCCGGCGGAGGCCCCTAAATGATAGGCTTGCTGTCCCGGACCGTCGTGCCCCGCGAACGCAAGCCCGATCCCGACTGGCTCTGCCCCAGGTGCGGGATGTCGTTCGTTCCCGTAGACGAGGCGATTAGACTCGGGATCTTCGAAGCGCACGTGAAGTCATGCCAGGTGCCTGGAGGGAAACAGTGACCCTGGAACTCCTGAATCTCATTCCGGGAAAACCGGCGGTCTCGCAGTACCAGTGCGAGAACTGCCTGATGAGATTCATGGACAAGGGCGATGCGGTCGAACACGAGCAGACCTGCACCCAGGAAAGATTGACGAGGGGAGTTATCCGGCGACTCGGAAAACGGCAGTACGAAGGGAAACATGTCAGGACGGAAGACCTGGAAGTGGAACGCATAGAACGTGAGGTAGGGGAGGGGATGAAATGAACAAGTTCGAGGAATGGAAGGAGAAAATGGAGATCCGCGTGAAGGCGATCGCCTCATCCGGCATCCCGGAAAAGTACAGGGATATCTTGGTGGACCGCGCAGTCGAACCGTACGGCCTCTGGCTGGCCAGGGAGAACGGCAGCGAAGAGAGGCAGCCCGGGAAGAACCAGGGCAACGGTGAACCAGCGACCGACAAGCAGAGGGCAACAATCAGGAAGCACCTGGAGGGAAAATCCGGGAACAGGATCGCAGCATACCTGCATTCGACGGGCAGGAGCCTGGACGGCCTTACCAAGAAGGAAGCAAGCTCCCTGATCGACAGGATTTTCAACGGGGATTTCAGGGGGGAAGCATGATGCCAGCCGGGACCTGCAGGGAATGCGGCTGCACCGACCTCAATGCATGCGTCAGTGATTTCACCGGAGAGGCCTGTGAATGGGTTGAGAACGACCTGTGCAGCTTCTGCTCGGAAAGGATCATTGACTCGGTCATAAACGGAGGAGGGTGAAGCATAAGTGACAGATCTCCAGGCATTTGAGGACTGGCTCGTGGACCAGAATAAGGCAGCCAAGACCATAAGGAACTCACTGGGAGACCTGAGGAGGATCCAGCAGGCAGGAGAGATCAGAACCAGGGACGACATCCGCCTCTGGATCAGGCATAACCGGCTCAACGGAATGCTCAACGTTACCCTTAATCACTATCTCAGGACCATAAACCTGGTCTGTGAGATGCTGAAATGGGAGAAGTTTCCCTATGCCAGAGAGGTCAAGAACATGAAGATCAAGACGGTTACGGAAGAGGAGAGGGACAGGATATTCTCGTCATTCCGCGGGTACGAGGGGAAGAGGGACAAGGCGATAGCAGCTCTCATCTTTGGCTGTGGCCTTAGGATCGGCGAGGCATGGAACATCCAGCTGCAGGATTTTGCAGGGGACGTGCTGCGGGTGAGGGGAAAGAACGAGAAGGTCCGGGACGTCTGGATCCCCCCGGAGGTCCAGAAGGCGCTGGACGAGTACAGGAAGACCCGCCTTCCCACGGACGAGAACTACCTCTTCACATCCAGGAACGGGAGGATGAAGTACGAGTATTTCAGGCAGAGGATGTCACGGGTTGCCGCAAGGTCGGGCGTGAGATTCCATAACCACATGGCCCGCCATACCTTTGCAACGAAGCTCCTCAAGGACGGCGTATCCATAGTCTCCGTGTCAAAGCTGCTTGGCCACGCTTCCGTGAAGGAGACCGCGGTCTACGAGCACCTGGACGTCCAGGATGCATTCAAAGAGGTGAAGAGGACCAGGAAGGGTCCTTTTTTTCTAGCGGAGGTGGTGAAATGAAGGGTCTTCATATGGATGAACCTCTGGGAGCGCCGCGGGAGAGATTTCCACTCCCAGGTTCCAAGCGGGTTCCGCTTCATCCCGATACGATCCGATTTGGCTCTGAAGCCTTCCTGATCTCATTCGGGCGTGAGCCTGAGAACGATGACGAGGTCCT
>JAJYYP010000035.1:0-4232 GCA_021800855.1 archaeon
CCTCCTCCCATTCTGCTGGGCTGGGATAGGTGCTGAGATACTCGTCTTCAACGGATACCTCGTCGCCATAGGATACGACTACGTCGCCATAGGATACGCCATCGCCGCCATCCTCTTCGGGGTGACAGCAGGGGTGTTCAGGAAGGCGTCCGCGCTCTCGTCGTTCTTCGTACCTGTCGGGGGGCCCGCGCAAAGGGCTGGAGACACAGGACCGGACGAGAAGTCTGTCCTCGACGCATCCATCCCGGTGCTCTTCGAAGTAGACCCTGGATCCAACTACGAGCAGGCCCTGGTGTCGTTCGCCAAGTCCAAGACAGGGGGAGGGGGGCTGGTCTTCGTCTTCACGTCTAGAGGGAGCCCTGTCCACGCCTGCCTCGCAGGGACCCCCGGGGTCAGGTTCTACATCATGACGTCAGATGTGGCATACCCGACTCTCTCAAAGGAGGAGGGGGAGCTCCTCGTCCCCCAGAACGACAACGCTGTCTTCCTGGACCTGATCGGAAAGACCGTCTCGTCCACCGGGATGGCTCCGCTCGCGATCGTGTTCGACAGCCTTACAGAGTTCTCCATATACCAAGGGTTCGAGTCGACCTACAAATTCGTCAAACAGGCCAATGAGCTCCTCGACACGCCGAGAGTCTCGTCAGTGTACCTGGCGGTGAAGGCTGCCCAGGACGAGAAGGAGACGAGCCTGATCAAGAGCCTGTTCCGGATGCACGTCGCATACGACGCTGCTGGCCTGACGGTCACGAGGGGGCCTGCCGTCTCACGATGATCGCAGCAGCCTCAGCGCTTCGGTGGTACCTTGGCAGGGGAGCTTACTTCCTCCAGGACCTTTTGGTAGGTCATCAGGACGGCGAACGCCTTCTCCGTCAGAGCGTACCTGCGCCTGCTCCCATATTCTATCGTCCGGATGAGGTTCCCCTCTTCGAGGGCTGTCAGGTGCTCTTGGAGCGCCGTCCACGAGAGGTTCGCCTTGTACATTATCTGGGTCGGCTTCTCTATCCCCGCCTTCACACACGATAGTATGTCCATCCTGATCTCTAGGTGCGACCTTCGCAACGAAAATCCATGTTTCAGGGCGGGGGCGGCAAGGGTGAACAGGCCGTACTCCTCTGCTTCCAACACAGGATGAATCGCATATAAATAACATATATATGCATTGTGGATTAATTGTCTATTTTCGCCAGAACCTGCGATATCAGCATGATATTTAGTGGGAAACAGGCAGACCCTTACGCAATTTTCAGAAGATGCGTATTCAGACTGGCGGCGGTGCGGTCCTGACGGTCTCGAGGATCTGGTTGAACGTGGCGAGTATCTCCCTCCCCTTCGAGGTCAGCTGGTAACTCCTCTTGGCCCCTGTCGTCCCCCTCTGAAGCAGCCCCAGACCCACCAAGGAGCCGAGGCTCGACTGCAAGGCCACCCAGGCCAGGTTGGCCCTGTACATTATCTGCGTGGGGAGATAGGCGCCGTCGTGCACGACCTTGAGGATGTCCATCTGGATCTCCAGCTGAGACCTCCGCACCGAGTAGGGCCGTCTGTTCTCCGGGCGCTCGAACAGCTCGCTTATGGAGTGGCTCAAATTCTCCCGCACCGTGATAGTTAGACAACCTATATAACTATTACAGAATCTCCATGCATATTCAGGTTCTATCAGGACGGCTCGACGGGGAGAAGACTTCAGGGGAAGGGATAGCACATTTTAAGTGTTGAGTAGTGGTAATCTATATGATATGTGAAGTACAGGCATAGGAAAGCAAAAAATAGCAAAAGCATCATTGATTTCGGCAATTTTCCTTAGAGGACGCGTCCTCTTACTGCTGCCCCTTGATGCGTCTTCGAGGACGTGCCATGGCGCTGTTAGCAGGGGTGGCCGGTCTCGCCTCGGCCTTCTCTTTCCTTCTCCCCCCACTGGCAGGGAGCCTCGTCCTCGGCTCATCGATAGGCCTGATAATGGCGGGTCCGGTGAGCGGACTGGGCGCACATTCGACCCACCGCGAAAAGTCGAGGACCCCTGAAGAAAGGCTGAACGAAGCTGTGGCTGTGAGGCGGCGGACGGCCAAGATAGAGCGGGAGGCGGCGCTCGAAGGGTTCGATAGAGTCCTTGCGACTGTTGAGAAAGTGGGAGACCCGCTGTTTGGGGAACGCGCGGGGAGGGAGCTCGAGCTCTCCATGGCCAGGATGACCGACCACTATCCGGAGTGGGACCCTGAGGGGAGGCTGAGGACATACTTCCTGCTGAAGAAGATAGGAAGCAACCTGAACGCCGGAAACGCTGGGGCCTACCTGGAGGTCGCTTACAGGACCCTTGAGGCCAGGGGGAAGGAGGCGGCCCAGATCTCCCATGACACGCTCGGCGGGAGGGTGGAGCTGATCTATCGCGACCCGGAGAGCGGCAGCGCCAGGCACCTCGCCGGGACGCTCCTCCTGATGAACAGAGACGACTTGAGATACATCGAAGGGATCGTGACCGACGCTCTGCACCTGTGGAGCGACGAGCGCTTCGAGGGGCTCCTCCTGGACTTCAGGGCCCTGATTGCGATGCCCGAGGAGACCAAGGCTGAGGTGGAGACCCTGCTGAAGAAGGAGATGGCAAAGGCCGCCCGGGCCAGGGACGCAAGTGCGATGGCAAGGGCGAGGGAGATTCTGCGCGTCGTCATCCCCGGCGCCCCGCTTAGAGCGTGACTTCCACAGGGGAAGCAGCCGGGGCGGGAGGCTCGGAAGGCGCTAGCTTATCGTGAGGACGATGGTGTACTGCGCGTAGGCTGAAGACGAGCTGCTGAGCAACTTCAGCGAGAGCGTCACCGTGGAAGGCGCGCTCGAGGCGGTGGGCATCGCGTTTGCGTACGCGGCCACGGCTATGTCGTCTGTCCCGGACGAGGCCAGGGAGACGGCCGCGCCTGAAGCCTGAACCAGGGCGCCGTTGGTCACCGCTACCTCCTTCCCGAACGGGCTGGGGAACCATAAGGTCAGGTTGGAGAGCCTACCTATGTTAGTCGCCAGGGCGGAGCCGGTCGCCAATGAAATGCTCCAAGAGACGGAAGCGGAGTTGGCCACAGAGAGGACGTAATCGAACTGGCTCGGCGACCTGAAGTTGGACGCCTGGCCGGTCCCCCAGTAGAGGTCCCAGCTGACGGGGGTCTTCCCCCCGGATGGGGGGGTCAGCATCAGGACGAGGTATCCACCTGCGGGGACGGTGGCACCTGCGCCGGGGAAGGAGTTGGTGACCTCGCTCTCAGACGTAGACGCGCTCGACGTAGTCCCGTTGAATATCGTGGATTGGCCTACCCCGGCGGAGTTGGCCGTCTCCATCGACACGGTCATCCCGAAGCCTGTCTTCTTCGCGTCGAGCCACAGGTCTGTCGTCCAGTTCCCTGCGTAGATGGTGCTCGGCTGCGAGTACTGGAGGGACCAGATGCAGTAGCTCGAGCCTCTGCTCAGCGTTACAGAGCCGGCGGCAGGGACAGTGAGCGCAGTGTTAGCCGTGACAGCCGTGCACGAGGAAGGCGGACCAGAGACGTAGAACTCCAGGCCAGCGGTGACGCTGGCGGTGGCTGCGTTCGCGCTGACAGTCGAGACCGCGGACGAGCCCGAGTTCCCTGTCTGGAGGGTAACGGACAGGGGGCGGACTGTCCCCGTCCCCTGCGCATATTCGAAACCATAGACGCTTGCGAACGCAGGGATGGCCGCGGCAAGCAGCAGCACGACGAGCAGGCCTCCCGTCGCCGCCAAGGGTATCAGGGGGCGCCCCCTGCCTGTTCTCAGACCCATTGGACGGCCACCTTGAAGCGCACTTGGTCCCCGAGGGCAGCGCCACTCCCCCCGTAAGCGACCACCTCTATGTATTGGGTCCCCCCCGGGGCGATAGCCTGGGGGAAGGTCCCTGTGATGTTCCCCCCCGTGGCGGAGCGCATAGTGAAGCTCCCCACGCTCGTCCCCCCGCTGACGCTCCCCGAAGGGCCGAAGGTGCATCGAGCCGTGCAGTAGTAGACCACCACCTCGCCGAAGTCGTTCGCGCTCGTGGAGGTGACGTTGTAGACGGAGACGCCGAGGATTGAGTGGGAGTTACCCGCATCCTTCACCTCGACGAGGTCCGTATAGTAGGTGGCGGGGGGAGGGGTGAAGGTCGGGTCGGCCTTGAACAGGCTGAACGACACCGTAGCGGTGTCAGAAGTCCCTGAGACCGTGACGGTGGCACAAGGATAAGCGGAGCAGGACGCGCTGCTGTC
>JAJYYP010000035.1:4332-14504 GCA_021800855.1 archaeon
AGGTGGCGGGGGGAGGGGTGAAGGTCGGGTCGGCCTTGAACAGGCTGAACGACACCGTAGCGGTGTCAGAAGTCCCTGAGACCGTGACGGTGGCACAAGGATAAGCGGAGCAGGACGCGCTGCTGTCGCTCCCGGCGGCGAGCGTGACGTCGGGCGCCCTCACGGTCCCTGCCGCGTTCAGATAGAACGACTGGAACACAGTCGCGCCAGCCGCCGACACGCCCGCGACGAGGGCCGCGGCGAGGAGCGCCCCCGCTACGTGCGCCAGCTTCAACGGAGTCCCCTCTCAGTCACCGAGCTCGGGTCCTGGTTCGAGCGTGTCTCGTCCCCGCTTGTGGCTGCGCCCTCCGGCCCGCTCAGGCGTGGGCCAAAAGCCGAATTGGGCGAGCCTGGGGTCGAGTCGCCATCGGCCTTGACGGACCTGTCCCCCTCGGCAGGAAGTTGGACCGGCTCCTCTTCAAGCTCCTTGGTGGGCTCCGCTCCTGGCGAAGGCCTCCTGTTCCTCCCAAAGACGACCAGTGAGAAGGCGATCAGTGCGACGCTCAGCCCGAACATCGCGTAGACCCCTTGTATTGGGACCGCTGGGACCAGAGGGAGGGAGAGGGTCACACCGTTGACGAAAGCGCTCGTGAAGTAAAGTATCCCTAGCCCTGCCGGGATGGTGCCGCATATCGCCAGAAGCCCGCTCTCGAACGGCCGCCTTCTCATGAAGAGGAGGTAAAGGTTGGTGGCTAGGAGGGTGAGGACAGACAACATCGCGAATATGAAGCTGTAGTAGAACTGGAGCTCGATGGAGAACGACGTGAGGAAGGCGGGGCCGGCGATGAGCTCCGCGAAGCCGACCAGCGCCCCGCCTTCGAGGATGTACGGGAGCGGGCCTGGGAAGTGCCTGTCGAGGAGGACTGTGAGAATGCTGGAGCCTAGGAATATGTCTATCCCGGCGAGGATCAGGAACTCGGGGGCGAACCCGCTAGCCATCCTTCTTCTCCCCCTTAAGCCCGTACGCTACGAACAGCGCCAGGATGGCAACGAACGACAGCGGCAGGACTGAAAGGGACCCCCCGAACCCCCAGAGGGCAGGCGAGAGGTACCCTGCGTCTGGGACCACCACCATGACCTGGGAGAGGTAGTACCTCGCAGTCACGTTCCATGGGTCTGGGGTGGGGTTCGTGACCTGGTTGTCCCCCTTAGTCTGGACGCACATCGCCCCGCCGCATGTGCTGACCCCTACTATCCTGTGGACGATAATCCCAGGGTTCCCGCGCGGGTCGTGGAAGACGATGATGTCCCCCACGTGAAGGCTCGTGAACGGCGTCGGGTAAGTTATGACGATCGCGCCGTAGTTGATGGTGGGCGACATGCTGCTGGGGTTGTCTGACACCACGTAGATTGTCTGGACACCGAACGCGTAGCTCACGGCGACGTACACGCTCAGCACCATTAGGACCCCCGTCGCGGCGTACTCTATGTATCTGAGACCCTTCCTGACCTTAACGTCCATGCCTCTCCCGTCCCTCTTCACTGTAGGTGAGACGTGCCTCGGTCAGCGCACCGGAGGGTTTGAGACGCATCCCCAACGTCTCACACCCACTGCACCGCTATCTGAAACGTGACGCTGGTCCCCGCGGCAGCGCCGCTGGCGGCATAAGCTACAACCTCAATGTACTGGACCGCCCCCGCCGCAATGCTCTGGCTCCCGGTGAAGACGCTCCCCCCCGAAGACGACACGATGGAGAAGCTCCCGAGGCAGTCGCCTGGGGTGACGAGGTCACCTGAGGCGTTGAACCCCGTCTGGGTGGTGCAGTAGTAGACAGTGATGGAGCCGAGGTCAGCCGTGGCACCCTTCACGTTCAGTACCTGGACGCTGAGAACGGTATGAGACCCTGAAGTCGCGACGTTGGTGATGTGTGCGAAGTTGGAGTAGTACGTCGCAGGGACAGGTGAAGAGGTGGTCGCGGCAGGGAAGAAGCTCATGCTGGCCGTTAGGACGTCGTGGGTGCTGGTGACAGACTCTTGGACGCACGGGTAAGACGAGCATGTGGCGGAGCTATCCCCCCCGACGGCCATCTGGACGTCAGGGGTCTGCACGTTCGCCGTCCCTGAGACGTAGTTGAACACGAAGACAGATGCCCCTGCTGTCGCGACCATGCCGACAAGTAGCATGACGAGGAAGACCTTCCCCAGTCTACTGTTGTACAGGCGTTTCAGGTTCCTCTTTGAGTTGCGAAACATAAAGGAGTGGCCGGACGCCCCCCTGCTTTCGAGGGCTTTATCCCGTCCGGCCGCTTGGGAGGCGGGCTCCAAGGCGCGTCAGGTCACCCTAGGCCCACTGGAACTGTAGGTCGAAGTTGAGGGTGCTCGTCCCCGCCGTCGCGCCGCTCCCTGCAAATCCGACGAGCTCTATGTACCCGTTCCCCCCGGCTGCCAACGTCTGGGCGGACGCGACAGAGGTCGACGAGGCTACATTGCTTGTCATGGTCAGCCCATGGCAGTTGCTGCTCGAGCCAGGGGCGTTGGATTGGACGGAGCAGTAGTAGACGCTCAGGCTCCCGAAGAAGCCTGTGGTCCCGGTCGCACTGGTGACGTTGACATTGACTGTCCTGGTTGTGGTCCCGGAGTTGTGGATTACGGTGACGTTGGTGAAGTATGTCTCAGGTTGGGGTGTCTGGGACGATTCGATTCCCAGGTTGAGCGTTATCGCAGCGTAGTCCTTCTGTGCAGGGATGGCGACGTTGACGCAAGGGGTGGTTGTGCCGCAAGAGGTACTCGAGGCGTCCGTACCAGCTATGAGCGATACGTTGTTGTTCTGGGCTGTCGCCGTGCCTGAGGCGTAGTAGTTGACGAATACCGACGCGCTCGCCGAGGCGACGAGGCCTGCGATCACAAGCACCGGGAGTATCTTCCCGAGCTTCGAGCCGTACAGTGATTTTAGTCCATTTTTCATCGTGGACATGTTTTCTCGGACTGGGTTGTGCCGTCAGTAACTTAAGTGCATTATAGAATATTAATCAGTGTTTTGTGTCAAAATTTTGACAGATTGGCAAACGAGAAACCTCAATCTGCAAACGCTCGTGCGTTATTCAGTCGCTACTGCCTGGCGGCCAGTCCGACAAAGCGGGCTCAGCGGTTCGCGGCCCTACAGCCAGCTCTCGTCCTCGGAGCAGGCTCGACTGAGGCCAAATAATCCTCGCGGCTCCTCGTCCACTGGACGAAGAAGGAGCAGCTCATCACCAGCGGGACGCCGAACCCAAAGAAGGCGACGAAGGGGGAAGAGACGAAGGCCAGAGCGAAGACAGCAGAGGATATGGCGATGACGCCCGCCCCGACGAAGGCCCTGACCTTGTCGCTCACGCGAGGCGACGCGTGCGCCGTCGTTGTCGAACCGAGCCCTGCCCCGCACCGGCAGGACGAAGTGAGGTAGCCGCAACCCGCGCATGTCCTCCTTCCAAAGTAACCGGCCACGGAGTAGGTGGCGCGACCACAGCCGCATCGCACCGAACTGTCAGGGGCAGCAGTCACCGCGCTGTCACCACTATGGAGAACCCGACCACGTCCCCAGGCTGGGCCAATGGGCCGGCAAACCCTGAGAGCTCGATGTACCTAGTGGCCCCGGCGGCGAGCGTGTCCGCGCCGCTGAAGACTGTCCCACCGGAGGTGCTACTAGTGCTGAACGACCAGGCACAGCCTTCTTCTGGGTCGTCCGATTGCGTCAGGCAGTAGTACACTGTGATTCCGCCGACGTCCCCCTGCCTCGACTCGGTCAGCCCCACGACCGCCACGGCTGTGATCGTCACGTTAGCCCCTGTTGGGTTGACCACATGGAGGAGGTCGGTGTAGTACGTCCTAGGCTGAATGTTCTGCTCCGACTCGATCCCCAGGCTGACGGAGATGTGGACACCCGCGGAGCCGACGGAAGCCGTCGCGCATGGATAGCTGGAGCAACCAGTGGTGACATCAGAGCCGGGCACTATCTCAAGCCTAGCCTTCCCTTGTCCACTGCCTCGGCCGACGGCCGCGCCCATGGCCTGAGGCGCACCCATCGCTAGCATCACCCCCCCTGCTATCGCCACGGCAGCCAGCGTCGCCCAGACCCGCCCACCCCGAGTCGCGTCCTTCAACCCCTTGCCGCGTCCCTCCGGGCGATAAAGGGAGGATAGATACCATGAAATGGAGCCCGGCTCTATCCCTGCTTCGGTGGGTGGGGGGGCGCTCAGACTATGAGCGTGAGCCTGGGGTTGATGGGGTCATCCGGAGCGTGGTCGATTGAGTATGCCGGGGAAGCAGGCTTCTCACCCAGTATCACGACGGACCTGTCCATGGTAATGAGCCGGAGGTACCTGTTGCTCATGGCGAGGATCCTGCTCGCTATCGGGGAGTCGTGCTGGATGAGTAGCAGGTAGGCGTCGACGCCGGAGGACCGGACGGCGCCCGCCCTCTTCCCTGCCCCTTCGACCACCGCGTCGATCCTCGACGCGAAGAGGGCCTCTAACGTCCCAACGCTCTCAACGATGAGGACGCTCCTGGCGCGGGACCGCGCCCGTAGCTTGGCGACTATATCGGTGATCCTCGCCGAGGCTTGTCTGGGGTCCGCGTCGTTGATAGAGTAGAGCGGGGGGCCGGCCTCCGCCTCTCCTCCCAGAGACCCCAGCGCGAGGCATCGGGCGTAGACCTCAGGGTCGACGTATGGACGGACTGCCTCGGCTAGCTCGCTGTTGGTGGCTCCGGGGAGGGGGATGCCGAAGACCCCCTTCCCCGTGTTGAGGGCGTTGATGACCGCGCGGATGGAGATGAGACGTATGGCGTCGTAGGGGACGCGCTCGTCGTACACCACCACAAAGGTCCCACCCTTGCTGAGGCCCCCGAAGGCGGCATCAAGAGCGGCGGACCCGAAGGAGGCGAAGGGGCCGCTGTCCTGGATAGGCTCAGGACGCCTCGCCCCCGATGGGACCGCTGGAGAGTACGGCGGGATCAGGGTGAACCTCCCATCTTTGAGCGTGTAGAGGTACTTGTGCTGCTCGATCAGTGTCCCCCTCAGCTTCTGCACCTCTATCTCCCTGAGTACCCTCCCGTACTTCTCCTCCCTAGTCAGCTCCACTATCCCGTCCACCAGGAAGTCCATGGTCGTGCGCTGGGGCTCTTCGCTGACGAAGATAACCCGGGCCATATGGGAGTCGGCGACAGCGATTAACATCTTCTCCGCCTTCAGCCTCTCATTCGGGTCCATCTCCTTCGCAATCCCGTCCCATGTGTCCAAGACGACGGCGGAGTTGGTGGTGCGCTTCGAAGTTATGGCGCCGACTATCTCCTCCAGGACCGTCGAAGGCGAGCCGAGCCGCAGGTCCGTGAATCCGCCGGCGGGAGCCGCGCCTTTCTTACCGAGCCGGGCCCACGGGAACTCTCGCTGGAGCTTCTGCAGCGAGACCCTAGACGAGACGTAGACCCCGCTCCCGTCGGGGGCGAGCTCCCGTAGGAGTTGGAGGGCGAGCGTGGTCTTCCCGGCCCCAGCGTACCCCTTCACGAGCAGTGTGTTCCCCTTCTGCTTCAGGAACGTTGAGAGCCCGTCCACGGCTGTGAAGGGAACCTCTTCTACAGCTTCTTTGCTGCCTCCCTTGGCCCTTGACAATCGCATCGGTTGGGTGGTCTGTCGCACCTTCACCCCTCCTCTCTTATCCGGTAACCCCTCCGTGCCCTAGCCACGTAGTCGGCGAAGGTCTTGCTCTCCCCGGGGTCGAAGGCCAACCCAGCCTTCGCGTAGAGGGTGCGGAGGATAGACGACTCCAAGCATGGTGTCCCCATCCCGAAGATGTCGACCAGCTTCTTATGCACTTCTGCCGCGCCAAACCCACTGGAGAGCCGTAGGT
This sequence comes from archaeon, assembly GCA_021800855.1. Taxonomy (GTDB): domain Archaea; phylum Thermoproteota; class Nitrososphaeria; order Nitrososphaerales; family Gagatemarchaeaceae; genus UBA183. The sequence continues at coordinate 10,194 of JAJYYP010000035.1, forward strand.
GGAACAGCGCGGCCCTCGCCCCAGCTGAGCCGAGGACCTCTGTCAACCCCACCAAGACCGCGTCGTTGAACAACGTCTGGAACGCCTTCCCCTCGCGCGCTGCGCTCCGGGATCCTCCGTCACCGGAGGCGAAGGACTCGACGCTGTGGCTCAATTCGGTCCCCTCCTTATGGGGCCGCCGTTTCGCATGGGCGACTGGCGGCGAGCTTGTACCTCGATCCCGCTCCTGACAAGCACACACCACTGAACGTTAGATTTCGCATTAAAAGGTAGTTGCCGAAATCCAAAAGCCTAGAGTCCGGGTCCGGCGCCACCTCCTCAGCCAACTCGCCCAAGTTGGCCGCGGCAAGACACCGAGGGGAACGCGGGGGAGCCTCGGGCCCCCGCGGATGTTTGTCCGGGGGAGGACCTCTCGCGCCCCGGGGCATGGCAATGCGAGCTTGCCGCGGCCGCTCCGATTTTGCATCCAAACGAAGCCCGGCAGGGATGAGGGACAGTTTATTATCGGACGACAGCGGGAAGGTAATTCAGGACAGGTGCTCCAGGTGGCTCTCGAAGAGGACGACGGCAGACCGGCCCAGCGGCGGTCCAGGGCGGAGATGGCATGCGACCTCATGCTCGCCATCTCGAAGGGGGCCGTCAGGCCGACGAAGATAATGCAGCGCGCCAACCTGACATGGAACGCTCTGCTTGTGTATCTCAACTCGCTCGCGGTGAACGGCCTGGTCAGGCGCGAAGAGCGAGGGAACGTCTCGACGTACCATCTGACCGAAAAGGGGGCAGAAACCCTCCAGGCGTACCTGATGCTCAAGGAGAGGCTCCGGCCGCTGGCCCTGGAGACCACGGACCTAAAGTCGATGTTCGGGAAGCTCAGGCCGCCAGCCCCGTCACCAGCCGCCGCTCCCGACGTCAAGGCCTTGGTGGACGGGCTGAAGGGCGGGGGGTGGACGATACTCGCTGGGTCGGTCACAGGGAAGTCGGGGGTCACGCACAGCTTCGACGTGGTGGCGAAGGACAGGAGCGGGGGCGTCCACGGATACGTCTTCGCAGGGAAACCCGACGAGAAGCTCGTCCTGAGCCTCTTCATGATACAGCTGGATACGGATGTGAAGGTGCACATCGCCCATGCTGAAGAGCCAGAGAGGGGGGCTGCTGAGCGGGCGAAAGAGTACGGGATCGAGATGGACAGGCACCCGTTCAGGCAAACGGGGCGCGGGGGCCTCGCGTAGGGGCTACTTGCCGAGCAGCCAAGGGAAGTAGGCCCCCGGCTTCCAGTCGGGACATGAAGCCCTGTTGCTCGGGCGGAGGGAGAGGATGCAGCGCAGCTCGTCCCCCCTCGTGATGTCGACGTGGTCGTTGACGTACTCCCTGCCGAAGACGGCGCCAGCGGCGCCTACGGCCACACCCGCCATGAAATCGCACTTGTCACCCCCCAGACTGGCGGGGCAGAAGGCGCAGCCAGCTACCTCGACGGTCAATGGCCCACCCGAAAAGTCTCCGCTCACTTTGACGCGGCCCCACCCCGCGACGGAGGCCATCTCCTCCATCGCGCTGAAAGCCTCCCTGACCCCCGCTCCCTCCGCAAGTATCCTGAGCGCATAGGCCCGGCCGAAGTCCTCGGCGAACTTGGAGAGGACCACGTTGACCGAAGAGCCGTAGGCCTTCCCCAGAAACAGCTTGGCGTCGTTCCAGAACTTGGCAGGGAGGGCGATGAGCCTGTCCCCGCTGGCGACCCCCTTCATCACCCCGTCGGAGGCCACGATTCCAGGCGTCCTCGTCGCCGCCTCTTCCATGCGGCAATCGTGGGAGGGGGAGGTATAAGCAGGCTGGTGCGGGGGAATGGAGCCACGAACCATCTGAGGGCTGTCCCCTACGCCGCTTGAAGGGCGCGCCGGTACCTGTCCTCGACCTCCTGGAGCTTTGAAAGGTCGGCCCCCCTCGACCAGACACGTTCCGCGTACTCTTTCATCGACATGGAGGGCCACTTGGGGTCGCGCATCGCAGCAGATATCACCAGGTCGAGGTCCCCCCTGGCCTGCCCCACCAGGGACGACGTCTCTTGAAGCCTCTGCTCTAGCTTGGCCGTCACGGCCCTCGCCGCGGCCGCGACACCCTGGTAGCTCGCCGCCTTCCTGTCGGTTGACTTCAGCAGCTCGAAGACCCTGTTCGCTTCATCGATGAGAGGGACGGGGGCTGGAGGGTCTGAGTAGGGTATCTTCGGGTTCAGCGCGACGGCGAGCTCAGGAGCCGTGGACACCTGGACGAACCTCCCCCCTGTCCTCGAGGCCAGGGCCCCGAGAGTCTTCCTGTCCACACCGGAACCGATAGCGACGACGTCGACTATCGCGCTTCGGACGAGGACTGGGTCGAGGATGGCTTCGGGCTTGGGGCCGACGTTGGATTTCTCGTCAGTGACCAGCACCAGCCTCTTGATCCTCCGGTGCGCGGCGTCCGGCCCGGAGTGCAGGACCTCGACCCCCCTCTTCAGTGCCTCTCCCGTGGGTGTCGCGCCCCCTACCTTCATTGCGCCGAGACTCCCTTTCAGGCGCCCGGGGTCGGCCCTGAGCTCAGGGACCGGGGTGAGGGGGACGACCTCCTGGACTATGTCCTTGCTCGAGTCCAACATCATCCCGAGGGCTTTCGTTGGGGCCCTGAACGCCATCACCCCTATCCTCGTAGCGAAGGGGAGCGCTGACCCTGTCACGAGCTGTTCGATCCCTGCCTTCACCCCATCGATCTTCACGAAGGGAGGACCAGTCTTGCCCTTCGCCTTCTCACCCATGCTCGATGAGGCGTCTACGGCGTAGAGGACATCCCACATGAGAACGGCAGTCGTGCCCGCCCTCGCCTTTTATCTCCTCTGGGGCTCCAGGAGGATGCCAGCGCGCCAGAGGAAAGAGGGGAGTACCGCGCCGAACGGCGGCCTGCGCACTATACAAAGGATGGATTGGAAATCCCATAGACTTAAGTGTGAAACCCAACGGTGCTGCTAACTCGGGCGAGGGAGCGTGTCAGCGGTGAGCGGGAGGCCCGACGATACGAATACGAAGACGGCGCAACTAGTGGGCCTGATTTCACTGATCGGACCTGACATCCCTGAGATATCTCGGAGGCTAGGCCAGTTCAAGGAGTCTGTGAGGTACAGGTACAAGGAGAAGGTACTGAACAAAGGATTTGCTGTACATGCGTTACCCAATCACGAAACTCTCGGCCTGCGCCGGGTTGTACTCCTAGTGGACTTCGACCCTGTCTATGCCCCATACGCGAATTCAATCCTGACAGCGATGAGCGAACTCTGCTATGTAGTCTACTTTGAAAAGAGGATGTTCACCGGCGACTACGTTGTGGAGGCAAGCGTCCCGTCAGAGCACCTAGAAAGGTTCGCCGAGTTGATGTCAAAGCTCCGAGAGAGGGGCCTGTTCAGTAGCCTCGAAGTATATCCATTCGACTGGTTCCGGGCTGTGCCTATGCGCGCGGAGTCGTACGACTTCGACACAGGGAGATGGGATTTTGACTGGGCCGCTGACAAGAGGTCCTTCGAAGAGGCAGGTTACCAGCCTTCTGCGAAGGCTAAGTTCGATAAAGACGACCTGCTGATACTGAAGGAACTTCAGACAGATTCGACGAGGAGCTTCGTCGAAATTGCGGGCAAGCTAAACCAGAACTACAAGAAGCTTTCCTGGCACTACAAGACCCACGTCCTCCGCCGCGGTCTCATAAACGGATACAGCCTCAGGTGGATGGGGACGAGCTACAGCAACGTCCTTGAGAAGGCGCTGCATAGGAAGCACAGATACCAGCACCTCGCGCTTTTAGGCACGAACCTGACCGAGGTGGAGCGGATACAGCTGATGGCGAAGTCGCATGTGGTTCCGTTCATCTGGAGCGAAATGGTGGCGGACAGGAGTTACTGCGCCCACTTTTACTTCCCCACTGAATACATCACGGAAGCATACCAGTACCTGACCGAAGCGATGGCTGGGATCCAAAGGAAGGTCTCCGTGATGCCTATGAACCAGACGGAGGCCCTGTCATTCACAATCCCCTACCAGCTCTTCGACGAAGAGAAGAAGGCGTGGGCGTTCAACGCGGAAGACATCTTGGACAGGTTCGGCGGTCTGATAACAAAAATATCGGAGATAGGTGGAGCCGTCTAAGTAGATCCGGATCCACCTATGATGTCCAGAGGCCCCAGGTGCAGACCTAGCGAGGCGAAAACAATGCTCGCACCGGTCAGGGCCACCATGCCGAGTCGGATTTTCTCGTCGAGGGTCATTGCGGCAGCCATAGAGTCCCCGAATGATATAAACC
>JAJYYP010000095.1 GCA_021800855.1 archaeon
ACCCTACAAAGTCCAGCAGCGAGGCGCTTCGGCTCCGAGCCGCCTCCCCTCCGAGCCCGTAGTACCCGGCGTGGAAGCGGAGTATGGAGGCGAGCCGCTCCGAAGGATTGTAAGCGGGAAGCTCGGGAACGAACCCCACGTGGAGGGAGGCCGCGGCCTTCTGTCGCTTCAGGTCCTTCCCGCAGATCTTCACGACACCCGTGCTGGGGTGGGTGAGGCCGGCCATGATGCGAAGCAACGTCGTCTTGCCGGCCCCGTTGGGTCCGACAAGCCCCATGACCGTTCCCGTCAGAAGGTCGAAGGAGAGCGGGCTCAGGGCTGCCCGTCCCGAACGGGAGTAGCGCTTGGAGACATCACGTGCACAGAGGTATTCTTCCGAAAGGGACATTCCCCACACCTGAGGGCATTTGGACCTCGCAGACTCTCCAAATGCCCTTATGACTCGTACTTCGCGAGTCCACAGCTTAACTTATAGTTATGGTGTTTAGCGTTACAGCGATTGAACAACCCTCATTCACGTAACATGCGTTTTGAAAACCGACCATGGAAGTAGCTGTTCCACCATTGAAGTAGTATGTCTGAGTGTAAGCTGAGTACTCTATTTCTGCTCGTGGGATGTAAGAGTAACCCGAAATCACGGAAGTCTGAAAGCTGACAGAAGTCAGCTGCACATTGAATGAATTCGTGGACTGACAAGTTTCAGAAGTCGACCCTACCGTCACCCAATTATGTGCGCTCGTTCCCGTGCTGACATCCTACATTCCGCACGGGCTGAACGGGCAATGCCCGAATTTCGCTGAGGCCTCCCCCTATCCGCTGTAGCTGTCCTCGGGGACCCCTGCCAGCTGGAGGAGCTCCTTCTGGGGAGTTGTCAGTTCCGGGCCAAAGGTCCGCAGGACCTTCCCCCGTCCCACCAAGTCGTGGGCCCCCACCCGGTCGAACGCCTCCAGGATCTTGTCCGTCGTCGGCGCGGGGCAGGGGCGCCCCTCGGGGTAGAGCGGCAGGCTCTCGAGCCCTTTCCCCTCCATCCCCCTCCGTACCTCCCGCTCGATCAGTGCCTCCACCAGCAGCGCCAAGAAGTACACGAACAGCAACGCCTCGATCCGCTCGACCTTCTTCAGCCAGACCGGGGCGACCTCGTACACGGTCTTCAGCTGCTCGTGCCTCTTCTCCAGCCGCGGCTGGAAGTGATACCGGACCAGCAGCTCTCTGCGCGACATCTTCCGGTCGTCGGTCAGCAACGGGAACATCCCGTCGCTCCTCGCGTCGTAGAGGTTCGCCTCCTCCTCGGGGTGCCAGACCACGTGGTAGCGGACCTTCTGCGTCCTCCGGTAGCGGGTTGCCTGGCCCGGCCGTCCCCGATGCTCCTGCCGGAACGTCTCGACCATCTCCTCGGTGATCTCCCACCTCACCCACCGCCCGGCGGAGGAGCCCACCGCCTTCTCCGCCGCCCGCACCACCGCCTCCCGGGTCCGAAGCTTGGTCTTCGGGCTCCGTAGACGTGTCTCGAGCTTCTCCAGGGAGAGGAGGGCCGCGGCCATCCGCCCCTCCCGGGACTCCCGGTCCTGCTCCGCCATCAGCGAACTCCCCAGCCACACCAGTCGGAACCCCTCCCCGGCCGGGATGGGCGACTCCACCATCCTCCACACGTCCGGCGGACCATCGAGGTCCCGTGGGTTCGGGCGGCGCAGGACCTCCTCCCAGGGGAGCTCGTGGGTCTGCACGTAGTCCCGGAAGAGGCGATCCTCCTTCCGGTTGCGCGGCAGGACCGTGAGGAACCGCCCGCCCTGGCCGTCGATGTAGTGGAGGTTGTCGCTGCTGCAGAGCTTGGAGTCCGCCAAACAGAAGAAGTCGGAACGGCTGGTGAGCGAGCGCAGGGTGTCCCAGCTCTCCCGGTGTGTCGGGGAGTCGTTCGTGTTCCCATCCTCGGTGCGGTACGCGACGGGGACGGCTCTCTCGGCGGAGATGGTGAGGATCCAGAGGAGCTGCTTGAGGTCGGGACGGTGGTCCTTGTTGTGGCCGAGGGCGATGCCGAGCGAGGCCTTGCCGCGCCTCCTCCCCCCGGTCGCCGAGGGGTAGGCGCCCTGGAGGGTGATGGTGGTGGAGTCGTTGTGAAAGCAGTCCATGGCGAGACGGAACTCGCGGACCGCCCGGACCACGATCTCGGTGGCGATGGAGGCCCGGTCCGCGTCGAAGAGGAGGTCCAGGGCCCGCGCGAGCCGGTCATCGTTGAGAAGAGCAGCCTCCCCGGGTCGGAGGCGCAGGAGGTCGGACCGGTAGGGAGCGGCCCAGGCGGAGAGGCCATAGAGCGGCTCCCGGGAGAGGAGGAGGTTCCGCAGGAGGATCCCCAGGCAGACCGCGGGTCCCTGGTGGCGGCCCCGGGAAGCCGGGAGCCGGTCCCTCAGGATCTCCTCGACACGAAGCCGACCGAGGAAGTGGTTGAGGATGGGGAGACCCCCGAGAAGGCGGGTACGATGCTGGAGATCCTCCAGCTCGGCACGGGTAGGGAAGGGAGGGCAAGCTCATGAGGTTGTGGGCATTAGTGCCCATAGATGCGGACGAGCCTCCTGGTCTTCCGTCTCCCCCCCGGCACGCCGAACCGGGAACTGGGGAAGTTCGTGAAGAAGCTCTACGGGCAGGAGACGAGCTCGTGGAGCGGGAAGTACTCGTATCGACGGCCCGGCCTGCTGGACGGGGTGGCCCACCGCAAGCTGTTGAGAGGGGTCCTGATCGTACAGGAACGGGACGCTGAGAGGGTGCTGAAGTTCCTGAGAGACTGGAAGGCCCAGGTCGAGGTGCGGAGCGTTCGTCCCAACGAGGAGGACGTCAGGATCCTCGAGAGAATCCCGTCAGCTCAGGGTGGGGGCCGGTAATTCGGGGATTCCTCGTTTTCACGGTGCGGAATGTAGGACGATGATTGTTGTTGAGTCTAGTTCAGGTGCGTCGGTGCAGTGGTTGGTGTATTTGCGAGCCGGCGCTGAAAGCGCCGGCTGGCGGCGGCGGCGCGCCCATCAACCCCTTCTCTCGAGGAACTCCTGGGTGCACGCTTGAACGTGAAGCCCCGGAGGGTGCAGAGGGCCACGCTCCAAGGTCGCTCCCCAGCGTCATTCGTGGGGGTAGACTCGGAAACCCGCTTGGGCGAAGTCGTTGTCGAGGGCGAAGGCGTTCTCAATGCCGAGGCCCTTCATCACCACAAAGCTCGAACAGTCGGTCAGGCTCCAGGTCTTGTCGGCGTGGGTC
>JAJYYP010000096.1 GCA_021800855.1 archaeon
CATCCGCCGCACGTAGAGGGGCACGCTGTTCGCGATGGGCCCGGGCGCGTGAGCCCGGGCCGCGCGTCGGAGAGCCCTCCAATTCACTGCTCCTCTCCAGGGTAGGGCTTTCTTGGGATGTGCTCTCCTTCCGCTCGTTATCACCCTTGGTTGCGGAAGTGGTTGGGTTTGTGTGCCTCTCCGGTGAGGAAATCCTTAGGGAATCTCTGATGATTCATACCCCTTTCTTTGGGAATGAGACCGACAACTCCCCCTTGACCAACATCAGGCATCGAACGGACAACGAACAGCATGAGCAACCGCGAATTCAACTCGGAAGTGCCACCCATGGAATCGGAGTGAGAGGCAGGCTGCGTTAGCATCCCGTTCTTTCGCTCCGGCAAGAATGAGAGGGACTGATGAGACACGATGCGCAGCTCGCCGAGCACCGACGTGACCCGATTGATGCGCGGATGAAATCCGGTCATCAACAAAGCGAGAGTGGGGGCGGTTGTGGGCGTGCACAAGGCCACGATCAGCCGCGAGCTGCGGTGTAACCGCGGCGGGCGTGGCTGGAGGAGCCTGACGTTCCAGTTCAAGAACCGGGAATACCTGCTCACCGGACAGGACAAGGGTTACCGTCTTCGCGGTGCCCGGGTCACGGTCTGTGAGGCGTTCGATGGCCCCGTCACCGTGCTGCACATGGGTCGGTCATTGAACTATCGTGGGCTCACTGAGGAGGAACCGCCTATCCCCTCGACGACGAGAGCAGCCTCCGCCAAACCGTGGATAACGCCAGAGAAAGACAGAGCGGGCCGCGCCCTAAAGAAAGTCCGCTCCCGCTCACCCCTGCGTCGTTCTCCCATCGGAAAGGCCAAACTCACCGCGCCTTCCTTGAGCCGCTGAACTTCCGCACAAAAGGGGACATTTCTGCTTGGGAGAAAAGGGTTGTTCATGGTATTCAAGTGCGGATTTACAACGCGGGTGTTCCGCGATTTCCTGCGCCCAGGCTCGACGCCTTGCGTTCCTCATCGTCGATGGCCACCCGGTGCACAAGGCGAAGTCGTCGAGATCTGGTCCTCAACAACGCCTTGCGGGGCAAGGTATTGAGCTTTCGGCCACTGGTCGTGAAGGGCAGCCCAGAAAGCCCTATGGCTTGGCCCTGCAATGACGCCGCAGGGCCCTTCGGGATGGAGCCGATCGGGAAAAATCGTACAATCCTCCGTCCGATGCTCCTGCCCGGGAGCTGCCGCGGTCCGTGAGTGGGAACCAGGGCGGGGGAAGTCAACGGGTTCAACAGAGCGGTGAGAGATCCAGGAGAAATTGCGATGAACGACGCACTCATGAACAGACCCATGCCACTGCTGCGCTTCCTGCGCAAGCCGGAACTTGGCGAACACGCATCGGAGGTACTGACGCTCTGGCGTTGGCTGGGTTGGTTGTGCCTCCTGCTGCTGATCGGCTTCGCAGGTGGGGCATTGGATCAACTGCTCGTTCACCTTTTTGGCTGGACAGTTCCTCCGAACAGCTTCGTGAACCATCTGTTGACTCACGCTTCTTGGTCAGCGGCCGCGATCGTGGCTGTGGCACCTCTTTTAGAGGAGCTTGCATTCCGGGCGATGCTCTCCACGGCGCCGAAGCCCGTGTTCGTCGGCCTGGCGTTTTTCTTCACCTACCTCTATGTGCTGCTGCGCCAGAACTTGATGCACAGGTTTTCGGCCTACGGCATCGTCCACTACTTCGAGCTCTTCTGGGTGCTGATTCCGGCAGGTTTGGTCAGCCTGCTGTTGTACAGCTACGCGCGCGAACCCGTGCTGAGGCTGTTTCGCAATAGGGGCGTCGTGATCTTCTGGGTCTCCTGCATCCTGTTCGGCGCAGCACACGCAGCCATTTACGCCAACCACCTGGCGTGGTGGGCATTCTTTCTGGTAATCCCGCAATTCGTGCTGGGCGTACTGTTGGCCAGCATGCGCGTCCGCTTCGGGCTGCGGTGGAGCATTGCTACCCATTACGCTATTGACAGCCTGATGGTCTGGGGCGCGTGGCTGTATCTGGCCGTAGCCCACGAGAGCGTCTTGCAACACGGATTGATGCTCGCCTATCTAGGTATCGGGGCCTTTGTGGCGATTTATGGCTTGGTGGCGCTCGTGCGGGTGGCGCGTGGCCGCTGGTGAAGAACGCACGGGCGCAATGCGGGATTGTTTTGCGTCGACGCCGACCCCAGCCGCAGTCCTTTGATCCAGCATGCCCACTCTCACACCCTCACGATCGCCAGACCGCTCCAGCGCGTTGTGTACGCCGGCGTCATCGTCCCGCGCTTCACGGCCCAGCGCCGCGGATGTGGAGCCCGGCACTGGCGATTCCCCGCGCGCCCTTGACCTACCCGGCTTTACTCCTGCCCGAAGCCGAATTTGCTTGAGAATGACGGCCATCCCGAGCGTCGCGATGCGGAGCGTTCCATGATCTCTTCCATGATCGAGTTCGCATGGATCCACCTGATCCAGACCATGTGGCTGGCTTTGTTACTGTACTGGGTGCTCGGTATGGGCGGTTTGAAGGCCGCGGAGCGCCGCGAGTCGTAAGTGCAGAGCGTCAGTCACCTGGTGCCGATGCCGCCGCTTCGGGCGCAGAGACGAGGATCGTGCCGCGCGGCGTGTTGAGCGTCTGCGCCGGCACGTTCTTGAGGCGTTTGCGTACATGGAAGATGACCCGCAGTGAATGGGACGGCGCGCCTTGGTGAGCATGACCCGGAATTCCTGTGGTCTTTGATGGGCGGCGCCGTGAAACTGGGCCGCCGATAGTGGCCCGGCATAGTAGTCCAGGCCCTGCCGCTGCATCAGGGACGGAATGAATTGCTCGGCCGGGAGGCAGCCGAGACGGTGGTATTCCGGCAGAACGATGACGTAGAATCCGCGCGCCGGGCTGGCGATCAGGCCCCGTCGGGCGAGCCGATTCAGCGCCAGCTTGGCCGCGGCCTCCGAAACTCCGAGTGCCTTGCGGGCCTCTTCAGAGCTGAACTGATAGCGTCCGCGGGAGGCGAGGGCTCTATATAGCCCCTGGCGTTCAGGCGAGAAGGATTCGTATCTATATGCGCAAAGTATCATTTTTTGATACTTTACGCACTTGATTCGTGAATACCCGGCCAGGTCGGGGTTCCGGCGGCCGACCAGAATGACAGTGTGATACACGTGCATACACGTATTCATCAGAAGAGAAGCAATCCATGGCGACCTCCATCCGACTGGACGAAAAGAC
>JAJYYP010000036.1 GCA_021800855.1 archaeon
GGGGCTGTCGACGAGTTCCTCGCCTACAGAATAACAGGGGATGGCGAAGAGGTGCTGTTCGTGAACTCGGCCAGCAACGCGTCGTACCTCTACGCCCCGGTGATAAGAGTCCAGAGGATGCCGAAGTCCCTTGAGGAGAAGGACGGGTTCCAGGACAAGTTCATGTCGGTCGAGGTGGAGAACGTGCCGAGCCTGGTGAAAGTCGGCGCATACAAGACACTGTTCGAAGAGCCCCCTCTCCCCCTGTTCGCGTTCAGGGAAGGGGGCGGGTGGGTCCTCGGGACGTTCGCCCGCATCGACGACTACGAGGAGGCCTCCATATTCTTCTACGCTCGCCTGAAGGAAGAGCCCTCAGGGTTCCTGAAGTATACCTACGACAGGATCGCCGAGACGACCTACGTCAAACGCACCGACGAGCCTGGGTTCCACTACATCAAGGTGGTGAAGCTCATGAAGGCCCACCCACTGGTGGAGTTCTGAGCGTCCCGCTCACGAACTTCTCTGCGTCCATCAATGTGAACTTCGAGTTGTCGTAGGAGGCCCTCTTCAGCGCCTCTTCGTACCTGAACCACCCGAAACCCTGGTGCTCGAAAGATATCCTCACGCTCTCCGTGTCAGTGGACGCGAGCATGTACACGACCTGCTTGTGCACGTTCTTCCGGTCGCGGCGATAGTAGTACTCTATCACCTTCCTGAAACCAGGGATTATCCTGATGCCTTTCAACCCGGTCTCCTCCTCCACCTCTCTCAGGACGGTCTGCAGCTCGCTCTCCCCCTCTTCGACGCCCCCTTTGGGGAAGTCCCACCGGCCGGCGTTGAGGAGCAGCAGGTACATCCTCCCCCCAGGAGTGTCTCTGAAGACCACCGCCCCGGCGGACTTCTCTTCCACGGCCGCAGAGACCGCGGCGACGGATTAATATGATTCACCGGGGGTCGGGGGCTGATGCCGCAGGGGGAGCCGTCAGCCTGCTCTAGTCCCCCGGACCTGGAACCGGAGTGACAGAAGTGCGCTTTGTGGAGAGGTTGAAGGCGAAGGTCCAGAAGGAGAACCTGTGGTTCTTCATCCTCCTCCTCCTTTCGACCGAAGAGAGGTACGGGTTCGAGCTCAGGGAGCTGATAAACGAGAGGTTCGGGTTCTGGAGCGGGAACGTGACGGCGTACCGTGTGCTGTACGACCTCGAAAGGTCAGGGATGGTGAAAGCGGAAGTCAAGGACAGGAGGAAGTACTACAAGATAACCGAACTCGGTCGTCAGGAGGTTAGAGAGGCGGCGGCGTTCCTGAAGACGCTCATGGCCGGACAGTGAGCCGGGAGCTATTTTACAATGGTAAAATAGGGGGTGATATACCCTCGTCGCCGAGGGGGCTGAAGATGGCCAAGAAGATCAAGGTAGCCGTCGCGGGTGTAGGCAACTGCGCTTCGGCCCTGATTCAGGGGCTCTACTACTACTCGAAGAAGGGGCCCGGTGAAGGGCTGACGTATTGGAGCGTGGGAGGATATACCCCCAGGGACATAGAGTTCGTCGCCGCCTTCGACGTCAACGCGAAGAAAGTGGGGAAGGACCTCTCTCAGGCGATATTCCAGCCACCTAACAACACGGTCAAGGTCGCGGACGTCCCCAGCATGGGCGTCAGGGTGATGAAGGGTCCGGTGCATGACGGCATAGGAAAGTACCTCAGGGACGTCGTCCAGGTTTCGCCGCAGCCGGCCCGGGACGTCGTGCAGGAGCTGCACGACAGCGGCGCCGATGTCCTGGTGAACTACCTCCCGGTGGGGAGCACGGCCGCTACAGAGGCGTACGCCGAGGCTGCCCTGAAGGCGAAGGTCGCGTTCGTGAACGCCATACCGGTGTTCATCGCGTCAGACAAGCGTTGGTCAGACAGGTTCGGGGCCGCAGGGCTCCCGGTCGCCGGGGACGACGTGATGAGCCAGGTCGGGGCGACAGTCCTCCACAAGACGCTGGTCAAGATGGCTGTCGATAGGGGGGTGAAGGTCGACGAGACGTACCAGTTGAACATAGGAGGGGACACCGACTTCCTGAACATGCTCGAAGAGAGCAGGCTGAAGGATAAGAGGGAGAGCAAGACGAGCGCTGTGAGGGCCATGTCCCCCTACGAGGTGCCGACCAGGATTGGGCCGAGCGACTACGTCCCTTTCCTAGACAACGACAAGGTCTGCTACATCTGGCTGAAGGGGAGGTACTTCGGCGGGAGCGTGGTGAAGGTCGACGTGAAGCTGCATGTGGTCGACGCCTACGACAGCGGCGGAGTGATGGTCGACGCCATCCGCGGGACGAAGGTCGCCCTGGACCGCGGGGTCTCTGGGGAGCTGGAGAGCCTCTCTGCCTTTTGCTTCAAGCACCCCCCCACTCAGATGCCTTATCCGGCGGCCAAAGCCGCCTTCGAAGAGTTCACTTCGGGGAAGCGGGCGCGATAGCAGCCGCCTTCCTGACGTAGAAGGCAGCGGCCAGGGCGCATATCAGGACGAAGACAGAGGGGATAGTATAGCGGATGAGTATGTTCTCGGCTATGGTCAGCGATGATGTCGACGGCACCGTCCCGCTGATCGTGGCCCCTCCATAGAGAAAAGTGAGCCTGGCGCCGGTCAGAGGGATAGTCTGACCGGACCCTGCCACCACGCTGGCGTTGGCCGCCGCGGTAGCCCCTCCCCCCAGGCTTGGGAGATAGACGGTGATCCCCTTGGATGTCACCTGGATGCCATGCAGGTTGGAGAGGGTCAGCCCGGGGGGGAGCGGGAAGGTGAATGTCACGTTCGACACCTGGACTGGAGACGGGTTGGTTATCTGCACGGAGAGGGCGAATGTCTTCCCCTCCTCAGGAGTCGAGGGGGTGGTCGTCACGGCGACAGACAGGGGCTGGTAAATCTGGACGGTGGTCGAGCCGCCGCTGACAGAGAAGGAGGTCCCGCCGAAGTAGAATGAGGCTGAGACAGGGGTCGCGGACTGGTTACCGTAGCTCTGGGACGCGGACACGCGATAGGAGAATGTCACGTTCCCTCCGACGGCGATCGAACCTACGGTCCGGTGCAGCAAGCTGGAGCTGGAGTTGGTCAGGGAGTCGAAAGAGTCCTGTGCGGTGCTCACGGTCGCGTTGTAGACAGGAGAGGGGCCGTGGTTCTCGGCCACGACGGACACCAGGGAGGTCATCCCACCGAAGAGAGCCTGAGGCGAGTATTCCTTGGTCAGCGTCAGCCCTGCCGGGACAGGGACGAGGCCTGACGAGCCGGACACCGAGGCCCCGGCCGCCTGGCCGGTGAATGTGAACGGCGCGAGGATGTAGTTGGACCCGCTGGTGACGTTGTAGCTCATCGAGGTCCTGATGGTGGTCGAGGCGTTGAGCGTCTTGTAAGATATTGTGAGGGTGCCGGACGAGCAGCTTATCCCGAGGCCGCTGACGCTGCCGCACCCCAGTCCGGCCGGGAGGGTCCCTGTCGCTACGAAGTCAGACACGCCCACAGGGGCTATGTCCGACGCGGCGAAATTCAGCGTGAGGTTGGTCACGCTCGTGGAGATGGCGTGGAACGTCGGAGAAACCCTGAGCATAGGCAGGGAGACCTGCATGTCGCTCTGGGAGAAGACGTCAGCGACCGTGTTCGTCGTGGCGTTGAGGGCCACCCCGTTTGGGTCCTGGTACGACACGCCGTAAGACTGCGTGGCGTTGATGTCTGTCATGCTCGGCGCCGACTGCGAGACAGTCACTGTAGCGGTCCCTCCCCCCGCCGCCAAGCCCGGCACCGACTTGCCTGCCACGACCACCGAGGACGCAGGGAGGGTCCCCACGTTGACGAGCGTTATGTTGAACAGCTGGGGGGTGCCTACGGCCTTGCCGAGGCTCCCGGATGGGGTAGGCTGTAGGGTCGCGTACACCACGGCGTCGTCGGCCCCCAACGACAGCCTGATGGGGTTGATGTAGGCGGTCGCGTTGAAGGTAGCCCCGCCGTACTGGTACTGGTACCTCACCGCCGAGGCTGGGATGGTCACCGAGCCGGGGGCGGTCCCCGTGTACTCGAGCCTGTAGACCGGGGTGACGCTCGCCGACGGCCCCAGAGAGGCTGAACTCACCGAATCGTTCCCGCCGAGGAAAGTGAACTCCCCCGTGCTCTTCCACCAGTTGTCGGAGAAGGAGAGGCTTGTGATGGTGTCCTTGGGGGACAGGTTGGTGAAGGTGAGAGTCACGGCGAGGTCCCCGTTGGTATGGAGCACCCCCACGTCGACCGCCCTCGTCGCGAGGAGGGGCGCCGGCTGCTCGACTATGGTCGCGTTCGTGCTGTAGACGGTGTGCCCTGGGGCGACGCTAAGCGAGTACGACCCGGTGAAGGAGGCGGCGTTGTTGGTCACCGTCGCGTTGTCGGTGGAGCTGATCATCCCAGCCAGGGCCTCCACGTGGATGACTGAAGAGGTGCTGCCTGCCGAGGCCGTCAACGACGTCACCGAGCTGCCGAAGAGCGCTGCCGCGTTCAGGCTCCCCGTCGAAGTGAGAGCCGAGGGGGTGATTGAGCCCACCACCAGGTTGTGGGTGAATCCGCTCCCTGAGGGATCCTTCACCCCTTCCAAGACGACGAAGGGAGACTCAGAAGCGGTGAGGGACGAGGCGGATATGGCTTCGGCGAAACCTCCCTCAGACCTCGGAAGGAAGCCGTCGAGAAGCGTCACAGGGACGAGGCTCGAGAAGGAGACGGGGCTGAAGAAGGTGAAGACCCCCGTCGCGTTCGACATTGAGACGAAGTCGGTGAGGAGATAGGAGTCGAGCGCGTGAGCGGCCGCCGACGCGTGCGAAAAGGAGTCTGCGCCCACGGTCAGGAACAACCCATGCGGGACGATGGAAGGGGCTGGGATGAGGTTGTACCCCTGCGGACCGAACACCTGGGAGTCCGCGCTCCACCCCAGGGTGCTGATGGCTGTGACGTTGTACCAGCTGAGCCCGGGGGTTGACTCCAGAGCCGAGAGGTGGCTGGAGCCGTTCACTCCGTCGAAGGTGAAGTACCACAGGGCGTTCGAGCCTGCCACGTAGACGTTGAGCTTCTCCGAGTACGGTGTCTGGGCGTGGGCCAGCTGCATGGGGACGGCTGAGAACAGCATTAGGGCAACGACGGCGAAGGCCAATAGCCGGGAATGCTTCAAACGAGACGTTGGAGGGCGCTCGGTTCACCATATAAAACCGTTTGAGAGGTTGGTCACTTCTTTCTGGTCGTCTCTTCCGAGGGGTCGTCCACCCCCCTCTCGTTGAGGACGAAGACTGTGTCCCTCTCAGGGTGGTACGGGCTGTCCACCATCCTGGCTATGCGGTTCTTGGCAGCCTTCCTGAGGTATATCCTGTAGGTGCTCGTGTGGGCTACGACGTGCCCGCCGGTGGGCCTGGTAGGGTCTCCGAAGAATGAGTCTGGGGCTGCCTGCACCTGGTTCGTGACCACCACTGCTATGTTGTATATCTCCGCTGTCCTCAGGAGCTGGTGCATGAACCTGTTGAGCCGCTGCTGCCTCTCGGCGAGGGTCCCCCTCCCGAGGAACTCGGCCCTGTAGTGCGCAACGGCGCTGTCGAGGATGACCAGCTTCACCTTGTTGGGCTCGATGACGCGCCCAAGGTCCTTCACGATGAGCTCCTGGTGCGCGCTGTTGTAGGCCCTGGCCACGGTGATGCGCGAGAGGACCTTCTCGGAGTCCATCCCCCTCGCTTCGGCTATCTCCTGTATCCTCTCAGGCCTGAAGGTGCCTTCGGTGTCGATGTAGATCGACCCTGCGTCCAGCCCCCCCTCCCCCCTCGGCTGCTGAGCCATGACGCAGAGGGTGTGGCATATCTGACTGTTGTGAAGAATCGTAGGCATGTTGCCGCTCACGAACGCGTGCCCGTCTGGTACTTCGAAGTCGTACACGTACCCGCCGTACTTCACGGCCTTGATTTCAGTGATCGTGTCCCAGTTGAACTGCACAGCGCGCTCCAGCGTGGCGATGGTGTCGTTTACGACCCTCAACCTGCGCTCGATCTCCTTCACGACCGCCCGCTTGAATTCTTCTGCCTTTTCTCTTGGCAGGCCTAGGATCGAGTCGTTGAAACCGGACTTCGACAGCCCCATCTGCGGCGCCAGAACGTTCGCCGTGAAGGGGAGCGAGAGCGCGTACTTTCTGAAGTCTTCCATTGATACCAGGCGTGCTTCGTCCGCACGCCGCAAGGCCTCCACTAGTTCGCCCGATACCTCCTTGAGGTAGTCGACTACCAGACCCACCTGTTCGTCGCTCAGCCCCTTGCTGCGCTGTATGGACCTGGTCAGGGCGGCGTGCAATGTCCCGTTCTTCCGAAGGGTGCCTGCGCGTTTCAGGTGCCGAGAGGAGACGGCAGACTTGAAACATGCTCTAATCAGGTCGCCTGCCGGTACGCCATACTCGCTGTCCCTCGTCTTCACGACCGGCACTCTCTTGCTCTTGAACGGAATCTGGGACATCTTGCCTCTATCAGAGCGCGCGACACGAAGCCTGTAGCGTGGCCCCGGAGGCGCCTTCGCGGTGCTGAAGGTCGAAGCGATTGCGAGCCTCGAAAGCAGATAGGAGACGCCTTCGATCAGCTCCTTACTGTTGGACGATACCTTGATGTCAATCCCCCTGGCGCGGCCCTCCCCCTCGAAGCAGCCTGCGAGGAAGTGACGGACGAGCTCCTTGTCGCCATTCAGGACGCAGTCAGGTACGAACTTCGTGCGCGAGTCGCAGTCGACGAGGCCTCCAAGGAGGGACTTTACAGGATCCCTGAGGAGGACCGAGGCAGAGCCGTCTCCTCTCCGCGTGATGACAGGGTCGAAGCCGAACCTCCCCTTCAGGTACACACTGGTCCACTCTATCAGCTTCTCGTCGGCGTTAGTGATTGAGAATGGATTTTCCTTCCCCTCCGCCGCGTATAATCCGAGGAAAAAGGCGTCGTCGTTCGAGATCTCGTTCCTCCCGGGCAGATTGAGATCCCTGGGGGTGGCTATCTTGTCCCCCGGGAGCAAAGAACCTGACGGGACCCAGCGGATACCCGCACCAGACAGCACCATGGCCATATGAGGCTTCGCGAGCTTGAGCTGCCTTCCCCTCTCAGTTTTGATCTCAAGGATGGACGAGACCCGTTCCCTATACAGATAGGACGCGGGGGTCAGCTTCGAGTTCAAACCTACCACGTTGACCCCCTTCAGGGGGACGACGAAGCCCGAGTCGAATGGCTTCTCCCCGTACACCGACATGTACTTCTCGTATGTCGCTGATATCGGTTCGAGGTGGATGTTGGTGTCGTTGCTGTAGAAGACCTTGGTGTCCCCCGCGACGCACTTCCCGCTCCCGAACTCGCCGAAGAACTCGGTCATCGCCCACGTCTCGACGCCTCCGCCCAGGAGGTCGTCGAGGTTCTTAGAGCCTGTGGAGACCCTGTCGATGGCTTTCCTCTTGACCAGGAGGTCCGCGGCGTTGATGAAGTCCGGCTCGAGCCGGTTCAGCTCCACCAGCTTCTTCCTTGCCTTGTTATTCAGCTCCACCGCCTTGGAGACGTCGATATCCACGGCGTCTGCGATGTCCATCGGCCCGGAGGTGGCCAGGTCGAGGATCGTCTCAATCCCGGCGTCCTTCAGCTTGGCCTTCGTGGCGGGCCCGACTCCCGGGAGCGTGTCGAGCTCAAGGTCCTCCTCGACGTCGGTTTCAGGCAACGGAGCCCGCGAACTCCTCCAGGTAGATAAGTGTGCGTCAGGGGGAGATGCGTGTAAGTGTCCTGGGAAAGAGGCTGGCTGAGCGGATGTGCTTCAAGCCGGCGATCCAACGCGTCGTCCTCTCCACCCCGATGCCGAAGCCGGAGTGAGGGGGCATGCCGAACTTTCTCAGCTCCAAGTACCATGAGAAGGACTCGGTGGGGAGGTCCTGGCTCGAGATCCTCTCCATGAGTTGGGCGTAGTCGTGTATCCTCTGGCCCCCGGTGGCGAGCTCCCCGATCCCCTCGGGGGCGATCAGGTCCGCGGACTTCGTCACCTTCGGCCTGTCAGGGTAGGTCATGTGGTAGAACGACCTCGCGGAGAGAGGGTAGTCGGTGATGAAGAAAGGGGCATCCTGTGTCTGGCTCACCGCCCTCTCCGCCTCCGTGGGGAGGTCGTCCCCCCACTCGAACCCGAAGCCCTTGCTCTCGGCGATGGACCTGGCCTCGTCGTAGGATATCCGGGCGAACGGGACCTCGGGTTGTTTGAGCGCCCTGCCGAGGGTCCTCAGGTCCGCCTGCCTGTTCGCAAGGACCCTCTCCACCATCTTCGAGAGGAGTCCCTCCTGGACCTTCATGTTATCCGCCTGCTCGGCGAAGGCCTGTTCGGCCTCGATCATCCAGAACTCGGTCAGGTGTTTCGCTGTCTTCGACTTCTCCGCCCTGAACGCTGGCTGGAATATCCATACCTTCTGAAGAGCGGGGAGGGCGGCCTCCTCGTAGAACTGCGCGCTCTGGCTCAGGCTTGCCTTCTTCCCAAAGTAGTCGACCGAGAAGAGCGTGGACCCTCCCTCGACGGCGGCCTGGACAAACGTGGGCGCGCTGATCAGGTGGAACCCGTTCCCCCTGAAGTAGTCGAACGCCGCCCCTATCACCTCCTCCCTTATCCTCATGGCGGCAATGGCCTTGGGGCCGCGGATGCTGAGGTGCCTCTTGTCGAAGATGAAGGACGACGACTTGACTGCGGTCCTGGTTATCGGCCAGCTCTCGGCGGGGGCCACTACGGTGAACTCGCTGGCAGAGACCTCCTTCCCTCCGGGGGCGCGCCTGTCGTCGCGGACCTCCCCCCTCGCCACCACCGCCGACTCCTTGCTGGCGCCTTTGGCCGAGTCGTATGCGGCGTCCGCAGACCCCTTGCGGACAGACACCTGGACGAACCCGGTGCCGTCCCTCACGAGGACGAAGATGAGCCCTCCCACGGTATGCTTCCTGGCCACCCAGCCTCTCACCTCTACGGCCTTCGCCGTCACCCCGTCGAGGATATCGGAAGCGCTAGAGGTCGTGAAGACACCCACGGTCCTGGCCAGGCCTGCTCGTGCTAAAAGCGTGATGCGCAGGGATGCAACGTTATAGGTGCCTTCGGAGGACGGGCGGCCAACCCATGCGACGGAGAGCGACGATAGCGAGATGGACCGGGGTAGGGAGCATTGCCGACCTGAAATCCTCGGTGGGGCACATCCTAGAAGCGGAAGGGCTCAGAGGTGACGTGGAGAGGGTGGGTGACTCGTTGATAGTCTCAGGGCCAGAGCCTGCCCGTGCGTGCTCCGTCTTCAGGCACCTCCCTGGAGTCAGCTGGCTCGCCGCCGGATATGCTGTCCATGGTACAGCGGAGCGCTCCTCAGCCATCGCGGAGCTGGCGGGGCGATACCTCCGACGGGGGCGGACGTTCTCCGTCCAAGCAGAGGTCACCATTGGAACGCCCGCTTCGGACCTGGAAGGCGCCCTCATATCCCAGATCCTTGACGTGAAGCGCGCTCGGGTGTCTTCTTCCTCCCCGCAGGTGATGTTCAGGGCAGCGCTGGACGACGAAGGCGGCGCCGTGGGGGTTGAGCTCTCCCATGGACCTGGGGGCGTCCCGACGGGGAAAGAGGGGGCTACGTGCCTGATCTCAGGAGGGAGGCACAGCTCTGTCATGGCCTGGCAGGCCGTGCTGATGGGGTACAGGGTGCGCCTCGTCCATGCCTCGGAAGGCGACGACAGCCTGCTCGCCGCGGCGTCGCTCTACTCGGAGCTCTCCTTCAGGTCCGACCCCAGGTGGCTGAGCCTCTTGGTGGTCGGCGGTGGTGAGGTCGTGGAGGCGCTCCGCAATGTCGTTCCGAAGCGGCGCGACCCGGTCTTCTGCGGGCTCAGGGCGCCTGCGAGCGGGGCGGCCTGGCTCGCTCAAGCAGGGGCCGAGAGCCCGCTGTATCTCCTCTCCGAGGAGTGGTTCGACTTTGAGTTTCAGAAACTGGGGGTCAGAGAGTGGAGGTCTGCTCCGGAGCGAAGCGTAAGGGGGCCCACGAAGGCTGTCGTGAGGTCATTCGGGGGCAGAAGGGCAGACGTCAGCGAGGTCCTAGACGGCCTTTCTTAGCGGCCGTCTCGAGCGCGTGGGCTATCGAGCCCCTCGCGTCGTATCCTGCGGCCAACCTGCCCAGGGCGGACGCGCGGGCGCGGTGCCCCTCTTCCGCAAGCCGGGCTAGGGACTCCTCGAGTACATCGAGGGTGAGTTCTTCCTGTTTCACGACTATCGAGACCCCGAGCCTCGCGGCCTTGTCTGCGTTCCCCTCCTGCTCTGGCTGCTTCGGGATCGGGACGAGGACCGACGGCTTCGCCGCGAGTATCGCCTGGCTGACGGTCCCATGTCCCGCTCTGGACACGACGAGGTCGCAGTTGCGGAAGTAGAAGCCCGCAATCTCGCACCATTCGTAGAACCACCCCCCCGGGATATTGACCGCCGTCGTGCTGCCCGCGGGGTCCCCCCCGGTCACCACGAAGACGTACCTGCCTTTCAGCTCTTCCGAGAGCTCCATGGCCCTGCGCAAGAACGGGCTCCTTGTCTTGGGCGGGCCTGACACTTGCCAGAAGACCTTGGTACGCGGGTCCCTGGCGAACTCCAGAGCCGGCCCGTCGGGGGCAGTCCTCTCCCCCGGCGAGATGAATCCTACGTAGCGCGTGTTGGACACGGCGCTCCCCCACAGGTTCTTCTCGCTGACGGTGTATGGCGGAGGGAGGTCAGGGAGGAAGACTCCGTCGCTGAGCTCCCACAGCCTCCCCAACCCTGTTGAAATCCCGACCGAGAGGAGCCTGGATAGAGGGCTCCCTTTGGAGTGCGAGCTGGTGAGGTTGAGCTGGTTCAGGACGGTGAACGAAGGGAGGCTGAGCATCTTCCCCGCGAGGACCGTCGGGAGCGCGGAGTCGCCAAGGACGACGTCCGGCGCGAACCTACCTATGTTTGCGAGCTCGCCTGCGAGCTGCCTGTATGACCTCGCCAGGATGGCTGGTGAGTCAAGGAGGGTCTCCTTAACCAGGAACTCTCCGTCCTCTGAGTAGCGCACGTCGGCCAGCGGGAGGCTGTTGCACCTGTACCCTCTCCCCCTGACGAGCTCCGCTGCCTCCCCCGACGAAGAGAACTCAACCTTCGCCCCGCGCGCGGAGAGAGCACCCGCCACCTCAAGCATCCTGCTGGCGTGGCCGAGCCCGGAGCCGAAGCAGCCGATGTATACCTTCATCCCTGGGTCGCTTGTTCCACCCTTTCCACCCTCCCGCCTGGCGAGGTCTCTGTAAAGATCTCCGCCTGGAAGACCTGCACCCTCGTCCCTTCCCTGAGCCAGGCGTCCATTGGGAGCCCCGCCTTCGCGCACGCCTCGGAGATGAACGCCTCCTGGTCCCATCCCTGCTCGGTGGCGACCTGCGGGAGGAGGAGCCCGCTGGCATACGAGTTGGAGACGATGAGGCCGTCCGCCCCCAGCCTGATCTT
Source organism: archaeon (assembly GCA_021800855.1). Classification (GTDB taxonomy): domain Archaea; phylum Thermoproteota; class Nitrososphaeria; order Nitrososphaerales; family Gagatemarchaeaceae; genus UBA183. The sequence goes on from JAJYYP010000036.1 coordinate 11,457, forward strand.
GGAGGGGAGTTCCCTGCGGGACTGGGCGGATATGTCCCTGGGGAGGGTCAGCACGCTCACCTCCACCACTATGCGGTCGAGCTCCTCGGCTGACACGGGGACCGGGAAACGCGGGTCTTCTGAAGCGAAGACGGTCACCTCCCTTATCGCCCGGCCCAGCGGCTTGATAGGCTCAGGGTAGCCGATGCAGCCCCTGAGGGCCTTCGTCCCGGCTCGTACTGTGCTGAGGGTTACGAAGACGCCGCGCTTCTGGGAGAAGACCCCCGAGTCAGGGGGCGGCGGAAGAGGACGGACCCCCCTGACGTGGGCTTCCAGGGTCTCCCTCGCCAGCGTGACCGCCTCCTTCCCTTCGGCCGTTGTTAGTGGCAAGCTGCCTCTGACCGAGGCGGCCCGCGAGCGACCTTAACTTTTTCCAGTGGGTCCCCTTCCAGTAGGGGTGGCCGCACGCGACGCATCTGAAGAACTCTCTGTGCCTTCGCTTCACCGATGCAGGGACCATCCCCGACACATCTCCCCACCCAACCCTTTCGAGGACGCCCCCGCAGAGCGAGCAGAACGGGTCCCCCCTGGCCAGCTCGAACCCCAGAGGACCGGCCGCGGCAGCTATCTCGGAGAGCCTCCTCCGGTCGCTCCCCCCTCTCAGCAGGACAGCGGCGACCCCCTTCGCCGCGGCGGAGTCAGCGAGGGCGCGGTCTGAGGTCAGGACCACCCTCCCTTCCATGGCCGCGAGCTTCAACAGCTGGGCGTCCCCGCCGCTCCTATAGTAGGTGGTGTCGAACCCAAGCGCGCGGAGCTTCCTCGCGAGCGACCCGAGCATGGCGTCCGCCGCGAAAGCAGGTCTCGCTCTAGCCGCCACCATGGGGGTCAGGGCCTACCTTGTGGTCTCGGCGGCCTTCACCGATTCGTAGAGCCTGCGGGCAGCGGGGTCCGTCTCAAAGTGGTCTCGGATGGGGGCGATTATGGCGTCGAGGGCGACGGCCACCCCCTTCTTGAGGTCTGCAGGGTGCAGCTTGCCAGAAAGGTATGCCCCCTCGAGCTCCTGATAGGTTGTGAACTCCACCGCCCCCCCGTACTTCTCCGGCCTCTCTATCCTGAAGGTCTTCAGCTTCTTGAAGATGATGTACTTCGAGTAGTCCATCAGCGCGTTCCCCGCTGCGACCCTGGGGGGGCAGTAGGCCGAGTTCAGCTTGCGGGTTATAGTTTCAGACCCGTCGTGGACGTAGATGGAGCTCTCAGGCTTGCTCTTGCTCATCTTGCTCGCTATCTCCGAGTCGAGGGCTCCGTTCTCGTCGAACCCTTCGGGCTCTTTCTTCCCCTGGAGCCCGATGAGCATGTGGTGGTGGACCGCCACGGGCTTTTTCCACCTCAGCTTCTCTGCGATCTCCCTCGCCAAAATGTTGGCGCGCCGCTGGTCCAGCCCCAGCTGGCAGATGTCGACGTCCAGCCAGAAGATGTCCGCTACCTGCATCATCGGATAGAGGAGCTGGGCGGCCTGCACGGCCTCCTTGGACGTCCTCCCTGCGATCGTCAGCGCCCGCTGGGCCCTGGCGAGCGTGAAGTTCTGGGCTACCGTTATCACCTTCTTCCAGTACTCATCGTTCTTGACGGCGTCGCTGGTCCAAAGCACGTCGACCTTGCTCATGTCGACGCCGGCAGCCTTCCACACCTCGACGAAATAGCGGCCGACGTCCTGGATGCGGTCCAAGTCACCTCCCATCTTGTTGTTGACCCAGGCGAACCAGTCGGCGATCCAGAGTTTCATGCGGACCCCTGCCTTCAGCATGTCCTCGACGAGTATCGGCCGGAGGACACCGAACGGGAGGTGGGCAAGTCCGCTCGGCTCGAAACCGTCGTAGGCCGTCGGGTGCTCGTTTGCCTGTAGTAGAACCCTCAGCTCGGCCTCCGTAATCACCTCCTCCCCCACCCCCTTGACAAGCTCCAGCCTCGATTCCAGGTCCATCTGCACCCGGTCTCCGCGGCTCCGGTTAAAACAGTTGACAGCGAAGGGTGTAGGATGCGGCCCCGCACCTAGAAAGTCTTAACTACGCTCGGGAGCGGCTGCGTTTTTGATTTTCTTGCCCAACGCGAGGCAGTGGGTGTACGGAGCCGCCATAGCGACGTACGTCCTTAGCGTCTGGGGAGCCTATGTCACAGTGGGCGACTTCGGCGCCGGCTGCGGGACAGGGTTCGGAGCCAGCTGGCCCCTCTGCAACGGGTCCCTTATCCCGAGTTTCACCCACTACGCCACCCTCATAGAGTACATCCACAGGATGCTGAGCGTGGTCGTGGGGCTGGTCATCCTCTACGCCACCGTCAAGGTCTGGAGGGTGAAGCCGAGACCGTCCCTCCCGTCCAAGCTCATGCTCCTAGCCATTGTGCTGATACCCATCCAGGTCGGGATCGGCGGAGGGGTCATAGCGTCAGGGCTGGCCCCGATCGTCGCGACGACGCACTTGGCCTTCGCGCTAGTGATCCTTTCGATCATCGTCTTCACAGGAGCGCTGATGTTCGCGGAAGCCAGACAAACTGGCCTACCGGCGAAGACCTAGCGCCCCTGTCGCCCGTCCCGGGACGGGTGACCGCTGGAGCAGGGGCATGGGACTTGGGCTTCGGCCGGTAAAATCGAGGCTTCACGAAGGGCGAGGGAGGGGTAGCGGACGCAAGTGACCGAGTGAGATTCTTCGGACCGGCGCCTAGCGCCGCCGCCAGGGGGCTGAGTTCTCGCCTATGCGTTCTTGACCAGCGTCTCTATCTTCGACTTCAGCACAGTCGAAGGGACAGCGCCTACCACTATGTCTTCTACTTTGCCCTTCGAGAAGAACATGACGGTGGGGATGCTCATTATGCCGAACTGCGACGCTAGTTCCTGGTTGGCGTCTGTGTCCACCTTCACGAACTTGACCCTGCCGTCATACTCCTTGGAGAGCTCGTGGATCACAGGTTCCATCATTTTGCAGGGGCCGCACCAGTCGGCGTAGAAGTCGACGA
>JAJYYP010000005.1:0-43118 GCA_021800855.1 archaeon
CTCGGGGCAGGCATTATCTCCACGGTGACGCTCCCTGCCTTCCCCCTGATCCTGTAGGGGACCGAGTGCGGCCTCCCGTCCCGGCACTCCCAGGAGCCGCAGCCGAGCTTGACCGGGATGATGTTCAACAGAGCGGCGGTGGTGGCCTTCTCGATGGCTTCCCTGGTCTGCATAGCCTTCCCCTTGCCCACCCCGAACCAGCCGGCGCCGTTTCCGACGGCTACCACTGCCAGGAAGCGCGTGAGCTCCCCGGCGTCGGTCTGCTTCTGCACCACGCTGACCCCAACTACCTCGTTCCTAAGGTCAGGAAGGAGCTTCTTCACAATCTCTGCTTCGCGGACCCTCTGGCCGCTCTTGAAGATCTCGTCCAGCGAGGTGACCTTCCCCTCGTTCACCAGCGTGCCGAGCTTCGTCCGCGGCACCCAGACCTGCTCCTCTTCCTGGCGGTCGCGTCTCTGGTACGGCATTACTTGCGCCCCCCAGCTATCGTGGCCTTGGCCTTTTCGAACTCCTCCGCGTATTTTTCAGGGTTGAAGCCTGCCTTCAGTAGCGCTGAGAACTCCCGAGCGTAGGCGTCCTTGTCCTCTGAGGCGAGCTTAGCCGCATACTCGGCGATGGGCCCCCCTGAGAGCCTGTCCTGGTCAGGATACGCCTCTTCTCCCACCGGGACCGCCAAACCGGAGTCGACCACCCCTTTGAGGAGCGCGGCGACCCTAGACCCCCTGGTGAACGGCGCCAGCCCGTTATAGACAACGGCCTCCTTCACCCCCGCGGCGACAGCCTTCTTCCCGGCGAGCCTCCCCAGCAGGTAGCAGGCGGGGGTCGACTTCGCGGAGCCGTGCCACCCCAGTTTCGACAGTTCCCTGGAGTGGGAAGACGACAGGACGACGTCCCCCTTGAACGTGGGCTTCACGAACTGAGCAGTGACGTTCTTGTTTGATATCCTCACGACGAGCAGAGGCTTCTGCGAAGTGATTGCCCGCTTCCTCGCCCTGTAGTCTGTTACCCCCTGGCGCCTCCGTCGTAGGAGATGCACATGACCTTGCTTCATTTCTTTACCTCCTCCATCAGTTCGAGGAGGTGCTTGACACCCCTCACCTGGCCCCCCTTCACCTGTTTGTAGAGCCTCTTGTAGGCGTCGTGGCTGATCTCTTTCCTCTCTTTGGCCACCTTGAGGCGCCATCGGAGTGCTCGGACCTTGGAGACCCACTGGTCCTTCCTCGGGTTTCTGGCTGTGGCGCGCCCCTCTGTAGACCCGGCCCCCCTACCGCGTTTGAGCTTCTTCGACCTTGCCCTGAACCTCCCCCTGGAGACCCCTTTCTCCGGAGTGACCTTGATGGCCCCGAAGCCCACCAAGCCGCGGATGGTGCTCCGGGTGATGGCGTCTTGTATCAGGTCGTTGTAGTCGTCGTCGAAGACGATTCGGTCCACCCCGACACCCAGGACAGAGGCCGCCAGCCTCCGCTTACTCTTTAGATTCAATTATCCTCAACCCGGTCGGATTCACGACCCTAATCCCCAGCTCGGTGGCTCGCTCTATGATAGCGGCCCTCTTCTTCGCCCCTACCGTGCCACCGATCCGTGCCAAGTCACGCCCTGGCACCAACGGTTCCAGGTCTCCCGGCCTGTGGACGATTACCTCGAAGTGGCCGCTCGGGTGCAACCCCCTGGCTGCAACCGGCCCCCTGTATCCGATTCTGACGAGCGGGGGCCACCCCTTGTCCTGGCGCCTCATCTTGCTGTCCACCCCCTTGGGTTTACGCCACTCAGGGTGTATCCTGACATAGCGCCAGCTCTCCTGCCTAACGAAGGCGGGCCTAGAGTCGGCCACCTCCTTCCTCTTGGCCACCAGGCTCTTCAGCCTGTTCTCCTCAGCCTGCTTCCCCTTGGACATTGGTTTTACGGCCCCTCCTCCTTATGGTATATGTATACGCCGTCAAGGAAGACCCTCTGGTCCTTCCTTCTGACCTTGGTGGCGAGTTCTATGTTGGCCGCCGTCTGGCCGACGTCCTCGAGGGAGACCCCCTTCACTATCACGTCGTCCCCCTCGACGGAGACCTTGGAGCTTCCCACGATCTGAGACACCCTGGGCGACCGTTCCCCCATGAAGTTCTCGACCAGCACCTGGTCCCCTTTCACCTTCACTGAGATAGGGAAGTGCGCATAGACCACCTTCAGCCTGTAAGTGAAGCCTTTGGTGACGCCTGCGACCATGTTGTTCACTATGCTCACCACCGTGTTGACTATCACGTTGTCCTTCTTCTTCGTGGAGAAGGGGGAGAGGAGCACCCTGTTCCCCTGGACGGCGAGGTTGATGTTGACCTTGTCGAAGTGCTTCTTCGCCTCGCCGAGCTTCCCCTTGACAGAGAGAGTCCTCCCGTCGAGCCTTACCATCACCCCGTCTGGGATGGCGACCGGGGTCTCCTGGACAGCCTCAGTAGACAAATCCTACCAGCCTCCCGCCTATCTTCTTCTCTTGGGCTTCGACGTGCGACATCACTCCCTGCGAAGTAGAGACGATGAGGGTCCCCACACCGACCGCCGGGAGATATCGGTGCTCCCAGTCCACGAGCTTCAGCGACCTGACCGGGAACCGCGGGGATATGACTCCGCACCTGTTGATCCGTCCTAGCAGCTGAACCCTCAGCTTCCCGCCCACCCCGTCGTCGATGAACTCGAACTCCCCGACGTACCTGCGCTTCTGCAGGACACGGAGGACTTCGCTGGCTAGGCCCGATGCAGGTATCACCATGCATTCCTTCTTGTTCCTCATCTCCGCGTTCTGCAGGCTGGCGAAGAGGTTTGCTAGGATGTTGGTCGCTGGCATTTGTCCCACCTAATCGTACTTCCTGAAGCCCAGCTTCTCGGCGACCTCCCTGAAGCACTGCCTGCACAAGATGAGGTCGTATGACCTGATGACCGCACCATACTGGCCGCACCTCTTGCAGTAATGAGTCGACTTGCCGTACTTCCTCACCTTAGGATGTCTTTCTTTCATTGGACCGTCACCCCGAATCTGTCCTTGAAGTACTGCATCGCCTCGTCTCTGGTGACTCGGTGGGACCTTCCCACCCTGGATGTCCGGCGGTTACGCCGCGAGACCACATACCCCGGCCTCTCGAGGAGGATTGAGACGTTCATCCCGAGTATCCCAATCGCGGGGTCGTATCTGATGCCAGGTATCTCGATGTGCTCACGAATCCCGAAGGAGACCGAGCCTTGAGGGTCGAACGACGACTCTGCCAGCTTCTTCTCTCTGGCGGTGAGCAGCTTCTCGATGAGCGCGGCCGTACCGCCCCCCCTCACCGTGACCACCACCCCGATGGGCTCCCCTTTGTGGATCCCGAAGTCCCTCACCGACTTCTTGGCACGGGTCTGCGCGGGGGTCTGGCCGGTCACCTGTTCCAGGACCTTCTTCCCCCTTTCTATCGCTTCTCCCGACTTCCCAAGGCCTATGTTCACAACGACCTTGCCCACCTTGATCTCCCGCATCGGGTGTGCCTGGACCATGGACTGGCTCATGACGCGCCTACCCCCACCGTGATTATCGGGGAGGAGGCCCCTACTGGAAAGACGAGGCGGGAGGGTACCTCTGCTTCGCCGCTCGGTAGAGCTATCCTCACCATCTTCTCGCGCGAGACGGTTCCCTCTTTCACTTCAGCTATCTTCCCGATCTGTCCAGCCCTGTCCCCTCCCAGGACGAGGCCCAGCGACCCCTTCGCCAGCTTGACGTTACCAAGCACCTTCTGTGAGGGGACCTCGAGCAGCACGGCGTCCCCTGGAGCGAGGTTCAGTGCGTCGTCCAGGACCGACCTCCCGTCGTGCAGGCCATACTGGATGTGCCCGCCCTTGATCTTCGTCTTTGTGTTGATGCTGCATAGTTTCTTCGATGCCTCGCTGGAAGGAACCTTGGCAAGCCTCAAGCCCTTGCGACTTGGAACGAGCCGATAGTCAGCACCCTCTGCGGGGACACTGACCACGTTGAAGAGCCCGACAGGGAAACGCGGGGTGTGCCTCTCAATCCCGTCGACCAATACCTTCCCGTTCTTGACCATGTACTTCAACTCGCGGGACAGGCCCGCCAGGGAAGCAAGGTCGCGTATGACGACGCCGAGCGGGTAAGACGATGAGATTGAATGAGGTCCAGGGGCAGGCTTGAACACGAACCTGTTTGACTTGCGTGAAATGTCCCACGTGCGCGGGGCCGCCAGGCGCTTCATCTTGTTCCTTCCCCCCTTCTTACCCACTACGCCGGCACCTCCAGTCTCCGCTTCCTCAACTTATCCTCTAGGACGAGGGCTGTGACGACTACGTTAGAGGAGCGTATGGGGACAGGGGCGTTCCCCCCCTTGAGTTTCTCGTGGGTGACCCCCTCCACGTTCACCACGCCGGCGAAAGAATCGACCTTGGTGATCTTCCCTTCGATTCCCTTGAACTCCCCCCTGACAATCCTCACCGAGTCGCCCACCCTCGGCCTTACGCTTCGCTTGCCGTGCTTCCCCCTGAGCTCCTCCGACAACCTAGACCCGAATTTCATCCATACCACCTATACGATTATCGACGCGAGGTTCGCGATTCTCGGCCACTTTTCTGCGGCCTCGCTGGCTACCGGCCCCTTGATGTCTGTCCCCTTCAGGTCCCCTTCAGGTGTGATGATTACTGCGGCGTTGTCCTCGAAGACCACCCTCTGCCCGCTCACCCTCCTTACTGGGTACTTCTGCCTCACTATCACTGCGCCAAACACGGTCTTCTTCAGCTCTGGAGGGCCCTTCTTAACCACGCATACAACAGAGTCACCCACAGATGCGGCTGGGACCCTGCTCAGCCTCCCCTTGGCCTTCGTCACCTGGACCACGCGCAGCGTCTTGGCGCCGGTGTTGTCAGCGCAGGTGATGACGGCGTACAGAGGTATCGACCTCGTGATGTAGTTCTTGAACTCCTCGACCCCTTTTGCCGAGACTGCACGGGACTTCGTTGACATTAGGCGCTCCTCCTCGATTCTACCACTACGAATGAGATTGTCTTGGACAGCGGCCTGCACTCGCCGAGGGTCACCTCGTCACCGTCCCTGACTTCGATGCACGGTGGGACGTGGGCGCTGACGCGGCTCCTCCGCCTCTCGCCCCGGTTGAACTTCGGGACCATGTGGAGGTACTCCATTTCGACCACCACGAAGCTCTTCCCGGCGGTGGAGACTGCCTTCCCCGATAGAATCCTCCCCCGAACCTTGACGTGCCCGTGGAAAGGACAGCGATCGTCCTGGCACTTCTTCCTGGGGGCAGTCACGTCGAGACCCGCAGAACTCATCGCCGCGTCCTCCCGAGCCTGTCCTGGAGCCTCCCGGCGATTTCGGCGCCGGTCACTCTCTTGCCTGACCCCGTGATGAAAGCCGCCCCAATTTTCTCGATGGTGACGGAGCGTTTGCCTGAGTCGATGATCAGCGTGTTGGCGGTCTCTAGGAGCACCCTCCCGGTCATACCGACCTTGGTGGGGTCGGGTGAGTCGAGCACGGTCAAAACGCCCCCTATCAGGTTCACTCGCTTGCCCCCTTCTCGTGCATCACCGTAATCACCCTTGCGATGTCCTTCTTGATCCGTCTGATGTTGCCTACGTCCTTCTTCACTATTCCACGCTGGGCCTCGCCTGACAGCTTGGAGAGCTCCGACCTGAGGTCGAAGAGCGTCTGCCGAAGCTTGTCAGTTCCCTGGTTCCGTAGTTCCTTCGGCTTGAGTTGTGGCATCTTCTTTGTTCCCTTCCTTGTTCTCTTCTTTGATGTCTTCCTTTAACTGGAAGTCAGGAGGAAGCGCGTCCCGAAGCGCTATCTTCACCTTGATTCCATAGAGGCCGAGCTTCATCAGGACGTCGGTGGTGGCCTGGTCCACCGATCTGTCGGCCGTGTCGCCGCTCTTGGGGACCACCCCCGCCCTGTACTTCTCTCCGTGCGATCTGTCGCTGCGGAGTTTCCCTGCGACTGAAATCTCGACGCCGGCCGCGCCGGCGCTCATTATGTTGTTGACGGTCCACTGGGCAGCCCTGCGGAACGCTGTCCCACGGGAAACGATCTGAGCAATCCTGGCCGCCATAATCCTGGCGTTGAGCTCTGGGCTCTCCACCTCGGTCACGGCGATCTGGGCGTTAGGGAGAGCGAAGCGAGCGGCCACCTTGTCTGTCAGGTCCTTGATCCCTGTCCCCCTCCTGCCGATCGCGAGGCCGGGCCTTGCCACGTAGACCTTGAGCGTCGTCCCCACGGGGGACTTTTGTACCTCTAAACCTCCGTACCCCGCATCGCGAAGCTCCTTCTCGAAGAACTCATCCAAGTCAGCGTACGACATGCTCGACGTCAGAATCGACTTCACCGTGGTACGCTGCTGGACGGACATCGCTATACTTCCTTGCCTACGACTTCGATGTGCACGAGTTGATGGAAATTAGGGGAGCTCCTGCCGAAGGCCCGCGGGTAGTAGTCCTTCACTGTCCTGCCTGCGTAGCCGGCGGCGTGGATTATCTTCACCCTCTCGGGGTCTAAGCCTTTGAACTCGGTGTTCCCTTGCAGGTTGTGGAGGACGTTCAGGTACGCCTTGGCGGTTCTGACCGGGTAGGACCCAGTCGGGAAGCCTTGGAGCTCGCTCCTGTGGCCCACCTTCAGCTTGTGGCGCCTGAAGGCCACGGGCATCTTCTTGCTCTCGACCTGTTCGAGCAGGTCGATGGCCCTGCTCAGCGACATCCCTTTGATAGTTACGGCGACTTCACGGGCAGCTTTGGGCGAGATGTTGACCTCCCTCCCGCTAGCCCGGACGTGTACCGCTGGGTCGAAACCCTGGAAACTGTAACCATGGTGAGGCACTTTATCCCTCTCGTAGACCCGGCCGATTGTTGATGCGGTTATAAAGATGTCCATAAATGAAACGCCATCCAGAAAGAAAACAGGCGTTTGCCTCCCTGCCATCCCCGTTTGCAGTGTCTCCGCCTCCGAGCCCTCCCATGAGGTAGGGAGGGACGGTCACAAGTGAAGGGCCAACTGCGCCTGCGTGACTTCGAGCCAAGTCAGGTCCGTTTGACCGCGCCGCGGAATTGAGCCCGAAGGCCTCTCCCTATCGCGTTTCATCGGCTTTGGCCCTCCCCCTGAGTCGCCTGTAGACCCAGAGGATAGGGTCGTAGTGCCTGTCGACAACCCTCTCCTTCTCTGGTATTATCGCGTCATCTGTGATCACGATATGCTCGGGGCAAATCTCTTGGCAGCACTTCGTTATGTTGCAGAACCCGAGCCCCCCTGCATCCTTCATGAACTTCGACCTGTTCAAGCCGTCCATAGGGTGCATGTCTAGGGAAGCTGCCTTCACGACCCATCTGGGACCGATGTAGTCTGCTTCGTGCTCCCTCACCACGTGACAGACATCCATACACAGGAAGCACTCGATGCACCGCCTGAACTCCCTCGACCTGTCCACGTCCGCCTGGTAGAATGTGAATGTGTCCCCCGCGTTGGCCTTGGGGGTGAATGGGGGTATCATTGCAGCGACCTTCCAGTTGGCGGTGACGTCCGTGACCAAATCCCTCAAGTGAGGGAATGCCTGCATGGGCTCGATTGTGATGTCGCCGTCTATGGAGTCCACCCTGGTCTTGCACATCAGCTGTGGCCTGCCGTTTATCTCGGCCGAGCAGGAGCCGCACCTCCCCGCCTTGCAGTTCCACCTGACCGCAAGAGAAGGGTCGAGATGGGACTGTATGTAGTGCACTGCGTTCAGGACCACCATCCCATCCTCCCGGGGGACCTCGAAGGTGTCGTACCGCGGAGGAGCGGTGCCGCTACCAGCCCCCCTCTGAATCCTCAGCCTGACGACCTTCTTCTCCTTCGATTCCTCGCCTGTCACTCCCAACGTTTCAGTCATCCTCCTTAATCAGGTTCTGGAGCTCCGGTGGAGGTGCGGGGACCGGCACCATCCGACGGACCATCTTCCCATTCTCCTGGACTGTGATTATGTTCACCAGCCACTTCGGGTCCTTGGCAGGGAAATCCGACCTCGTATGCGCGCCGCGGCTCTCCTTCCTCTCCAGAGCGGACCGAATCATCGCCTCGCAGACCGTCAGCATGTCCAAAACCTGGAGGGAATCTGTCCAAGACTGATTGTATGCGCGCCCCCCCACCGCCTTCAATCCTTTCGCCTCTTCCCGGAGCCTCTCCAGCTCGGCCAGGCCTGCCTCGAGGTCCTCCGCCTTCCTTACTATCCCTACGTGCATCCACATGTTTGACGCAATCTCCTCCTTCATGTGGAAGGGGTTAGCACCCCCGACTGAAGAAAATGGCGACAACACCCTGGATATCTCGTCCTCTATCTCTCCCCCGTCGACCGATGGGAGGTCGATCGCAGCCGCTCTCTCCGCGGCGGCGGCCCCAGCCCTCTTCCCGAAGACGAGTATGTCAGAGAGTGAGTTCCCACCCAGCCTGTTTGCTCCATGGAGTCCGCTAGCCACCTCACCTGCGGCGAACAGCATCTTAACGCTGGTCTCAGCTGTCTCCGGGTCGACCCTGACGCCGCCCATCTGGTAGTGGACGGTCGGTGCCACCTCCATCTTGTCCTTTGTGATGTCTATGTCAGCGAAAGCCAGGAACTGGTCATACATGCTGGGGAGCTTCTTCTTGATGTAGTCCGCTCCCCTGTGGGAGATGTCGAGGTAGACCCCCCCTCCCTTGCTCCCCCTCCCTGCCATGATCTCCGCATAGATCGACCTCGCCACCACGTCCCTTGCGGAGAGCTCCATCCTCTTTGGGTCGTACTTGGACATGAACCTCTCCCCATTAGAGTTGGTCAGAATCCCTCCCTCCCCCCTGACCGCCTCGGTGACGAGCATCCCACGCACACCCGGCGGATAGATCATGCCCGTAGGATGGAACTGGATCATCTCCATGTCCATCAGCTCCGCCCCCGCCCTGTAAGCCATCCCTATACCGTCGCCCGTGCTCTCATACGAGTTGGACGTCACCTGGTAGACCCTCCCCGACCCCCCCGTGGCGAGTATGACGGCCTTCGCCCTGAAGAGGAGGAGCCTCCCCGTCTTTATGTCGATCCCGAATGCCCCTGCAGCCCTCCCCGTCTTGGATTCCCTGAATACGCAAGTTGTCATGACCTCGTCCATGAAAGGCACCCCCCTCGCTATGAGCTGGTCCTGGAGAGTGCGTATGAGCTCGAGTCCCGTCCGGTCCCCTATGTTGCAGAGGCGCCTGTAGGTGTGGGCGCCGAATGCTCGCTGGCTTATCTTCCCTTCGGGGGTTCGGTCGAAGACCGCCCCGTACCTCTCGAGCTCGTAGACCCTCTCAATCGCCTCTTTGGCGAATATCTCGGCCATCCTCCAGTTGGAGAGGTGCTGCCCTTCGACGATGGTGTCGGAAAAGTGGACCTCCCAAGAGTCCTTGGGGTCGACGTTTCCCAGTGCCGCGGCTATCCCTCCTTCAGCCATTACCGTGTGAGCCTTACCGAGGAGTGACTTGCAGACTACGAGGGTCTTCGCGCCCCTGTCGTGCGACTCTATGGCCGCCCGAAGTCCCGCCCCTCCAGCTCCGAGCACGAGGACATCGCAGACCTTTTCGTCGTAGCTCCGGTCGCTGATATCGACGCCGTCCTTAATGTGTCTAGGAGCCCACAAATCGGTTACGCCACGTGGCCTTGGGCCCTCCGTTGGCGATAATAAGTTCACTCCCTTAGCAGCTGCCGCACCGCTCCGGACGCAATAGCCTGATAGCAGCCTGCTTCCGGCACGAGATAGCGGGGCCTCCGCGCCTGGATCCCCAACGGAGGCGTTCGATTCAGCTGATGGCCACTGAGAGCACCATTAAGAGGAAGCCGACACCAACCAACGCTCCAGTCGCCGAAGCGCCTGCGTTTCCGAGGTGTGCCGCGAGGCTGCCGAAGAGTGTCACCGCGAGCCCGACGACGAAGACTGGGTACCGCGCTCTCTTCGGCATCCAATGGTGCATTTCTACAGCTTCACCAGGGTGAAGTCGAGCGGAAGACCTGCGGCCAAGCCGCGGATGTAGAGATCGGCGAAGAAGATTGTGAGCAAGCTCACCCATGCGAGCGCCTCGTGGTATCTGTTGAGCCAGCTCTGCCTCTCATAGAAGGCCTTCCTCGCCCCACCTGCGGCTACGCAACTGTAGCAGTCGATGTTCCCCCCCGTAAGGTGCCTGAAAGCGTGGCACGAGCCTGTCCACGCTGTGAGCAGGAGCGCGTTCGCGAGGAGGACTAGGCTCCCCACCCTCAGCTCGAAGGTGCCGCTGAAGACAAGCGAGTGGTAGAAGTCGTAGTAGAAGAAGGGCAGAATGGCGATGCCTGCGTAGAGAAAGTACCTGTGGAGATTTTCGAACTGGAACAGGCCGTTCTTCTCTCCTGTGTAATGCCTCTTACCAGAATCCCCTCGGTCAGCGTTAGAGCAGCCCAACGGATGTTTGAAGAGGTGGCGGTGGTAGTCCTTCCTGTAGGCATAGCACGTGAGCCTGAAGAGCCCAGGGAGAGGCACAATCAGGATGGTAGGGCTGTAGAACGGGTCGATGTACCCGGCGTACTCGGCCACAGGGAAGGAGACGAGCGCCCAGAAGCCCACCACCAGGAGGCCGACGAACGACCAGAATCTCCAGTTGGGCTCGAAAAGCTCGTATGGGAAGAGCGTCTTCCAATTTACCGCCAACGGCAGTCTCCAGCACCCAGGTCATGTTTGAGTGCGTAAAAGTCCTTCCCCGAACGGCCCTCTGCACCCGACGCCCGTCCTGACGACTTCGAAGCGCCAAGCTATCGCAAACCTGGCTCTTCAGGGTCGTCGTAGTGCGCTCCAAGATATCCGTACGCCCCTGTCTTCAGCACCTTCATCCCCAGGAGCGCGCACTTGACCCGTGATGGGCCGAGGTCAGGGTTCCCGAGCATCTTGAAGACATCCTCCTTCGCCAGCGAACGGACCCACTCGAGTGGCTTCCCCTTTGCCAGCTCTGTCAGCATAGAGGCCGCCGCCTGGCTGATGGCGCACCCCTTCCCCGTGAATTTGACGTCCTCTATCTTCATCCCATCTCCTAGCTTGACCTGCATCTCGATCTCGTCCCCGCAGAGCGGGTTTGTGTCACGAGACGCGATGTCGAACCGCTCCAGCTTGCCGAAGTTCCTCGGGTGCCTGTAGTAGTCGAGGATGATCTCTCGGTAGATGTCAGCGCTGCTCATACCTTGAACAGGCCTCCGGCCTTTACAATCCCCGCCTTCAGCGCGTCTACGTCGTCTTGGGCGTTGTAGATGTAGAAGCTCGCCCGGCTGGTGGCCGGCACGTCGAGCCAGCGCATCAGCGGCTGGGCGCAGTGGTGTCCGGACCTAATGGCTATCCCCTCCTCGTCGAGGATGGTCGCAAGGTCGTGCGGGTGGACGTCGGCGTAGTTGAAGGAGATCACCCCTGCCCTAGAGCGGGTTTCGGTTGGCCCGTAAATCTTGAGCCCCCTGACCGAAGCTAGCTCTTTGAAGGCGTAGTCGAGGAGCCTGAGTTCGTGGTCTCTGACCCTCTCCATCCCTATGGCCTCGAGGTAGTCGACGGCAGCTCCGAGGCCTATTGCGTCGGCGATGTTCACGGTCCCGGCTTCGAACTTGTACGGCACGTCGTTCCAGGTCGAGTGGTCGTCGAAGACATCCCTTATCATCTCGCCGCCTGTCTGGAATGGGTCCATCTCTTCCAGGATCCCCTTCCTGGCTACCAGCGCCCCTATCCCAGTAGGGCCTAGCATCTTGTGCCCTGAGAAGGCGTAGAAGTCTGGCCCTATCGCTCCCACGTCAACAGGCATGTGCGGGACAGACTGGGCGCCGTCGATTAGCGTGGTGGCGCCTGCCTTCCTCGCCATTGAACAGAGCTTTGCCACGTCGTTCACTGTCCCCAGGACGTTGGAACAGTGGGTGAGGGCGACGAGTCGGGGAGCCTCGCGGAGCAAAGATTCGAAGCCCGCCAGGTCGAGCGTCCCATCGGGGTCGAGTCCGACGTACTTCAGTGACGCGCCGTTGCGCCTCGCGAGCTGCTGCCAGGGGACTATGTTGCTGTGATGCTCCATCTTTGTGGCGACCATCACGTCCCCCTTCTTCACTTTCTTCTCCCCCCAGGCCGACCCTACGAGGTTGATAGCTTCGGTCGTCCCTCTGACGAACACTAGGTCGCGGGGCTTGGCCCCGACGAACTCTGCGGTCTTCTTCCTGGAGTCCTCGTAGGCGGCGGTAGCCTCTTCGCCTAAGGTGTGCACGGACCGGTGGACGTTCGAGTTGTAGGTGCTGTAGAATCTTACGAGAGCGTCAATCACCGCCTGCGGCTTCTGGGTGGTGGCTGCGTTGTCCAGGTAGACCAGCCTCTTCCCGTGGACCTTCCTGGTGAGGATGGGGAAGTCCGCCCGCATCCTTTCGACATTGATGGCCTCTGACTCGAGCATCCCTATATGGACTCCAGCAGGTCGAAGCACTCTCTCCTGCTTAAAAGAACTCCCTAAACTTCGACGTAGACGGTCCCAGCGTCGACCCTGGTCTTGTAGTGCTTGAGGGGGTCCGTCGCCGGGGGGGTAACAACGTCCCCAGTCTTGAGGTCGAACTGTGACAGGTGCAGAGGGCACACCACTCTCCCGTCGAGGACGAAGCCTTGGCCGAGGTCCGCCTCCTCATGGGTGCAAGTACCTGCCACTGCGAAGACTTCCCCCCCTATCTTGGACAGTAGCACGTGCTCCCCGTCGATGTCCACCGCGGAGATAGAACCTTCGGCGAGGTCAGCGGCCTTCATGGCAGGTCGGAAACTCCCCAATGGACCTACCTGTACTTGTAATGACGCTCGAAGATGTCTTCAGACTCCTTAACCTCAGGGGTGAGCTCCCCCGTGGCCGCGAGGAGGGTCTCCCTGTCTACCAGGCGGCGCTTCTCTCCCTCCCACTTCCCCTCGATCATGAACCTTGCCCCTTCTCTGGTCTGTTCGATGGGGACCCTGGAGAGGACAGGTTCGAAGAAGCCTAGCACCACCATTCTCTTCGCCTCGTCCGGGGGGAGGCCGCGCGCCGTGAGGTAGAAGAGCTGCTCTTCGTCGACCTGGACCACGGAGGCTGAATGGGTCGCCTTGACCTCGTTGTTGTCTATCTCTAGGCTGGGGATCCCGTCTGACTTCGCAGTCCTCTCGAGTATCATGACGTGGTCGGCCAGATAGGACCTAGAGTTCTTGGCCTCCTTCACTATCTTGATCATCCCCTTGAATATTGACTGCGACTTCCCCTTTAGGACGCCCCTAGCCTGGGTCGAGCCAGTCGAATCAGGGGAGTTGTGGACGAGGTTGGTCTCGTAGTCGTAACGCTGCTCCCCGTCGGTGAAGAAGATCTCGAACCCTTCAGCGAATGAGCCCCGCCCGTTCAGGTAGAAGTTGGTCCTCGACCGCGAGACAGACGCCCCGAGGGACAGTGAGCTCATAGTAGCCCTGGCGTCGTTGGACACTCCGAGCCCCCTGTTCGACAGGTGGGTGGTCTGGTCGTCAAGGAGCTGAATGGACGAGAAATCTATGTGCGAGTTCGGCCGAGCGAGGATCTCCGTCGTCGACGCCACTAAAGCGGGGGACGGGACGCCTTTGGAGTACTGCTCTTCTAGGTACACGAGCCTCGCCTCCTCCTCGGCGACGATGAAGTTCTGCTCTATCACCGGCGTGCGCGGCGAGTCGAGCAGCAGCATCTTGCGGAGCGGCTTGTCGAGGACTACCCCTCTCGGCACCCTGACGAAAGTGCCGCAGTTGAAGAAGGCGTTGACGAAGGCGGCATACTTGTCGGTCTCCGACTTCACCAGCCTCCCCCTGACCAACTCCCTGACCGCCTCCTCGTCCTGCCCGAGGGCGTCGTGGAGGGACGTCAACTCCACCCCCTTGGACGACAGGTCTCTGCTGAGCTCTGCATGGACCTGGGTCTCGTTCCCTTGGAGCAGGATGTCCGATTCGTTCCCAGTGAGATAACCTGTGAAGAAGCTCCGGAAGTCGATTTCGCTGCGGCCCGCCGCCGCCTTGAACCTGTCCAGGGCGATGTCGAACGTCTTGGCATATTTCGTGTAGAGCGGGTTCTTCTCCGGAGGGAGGGCCACGAACTGCCCGAAGGCTTCGAGCCTGGCGTCGGTCAGCCACGATGGTTCGCCTAACGAAGCCGAAATCGACCCCACGAGGCCCTCGTCGAAGGAGGTTAGTGACGCCTGAGGCATTCCACGCGACCCCGCCTGGCCTTAGCCGACTGCGTTCGTCATTTCGAGCGACATGAGGCGGTTGAACTCCACCGCGTAGGTCATGGGGAGCTCCTTCGCGAAAGGCTCCATGAACCCGTTGACGACCATGCTCAGTGCGTCCCCCTCCGATATCCCCCGTGCCATCAGATAGAACAGCTGCTCTTCTCCCACCTTGCCCACGCTCGCCTCGTGGGTCACCGTGGCGTCGTCCTCCTGTATCTCCATGTATGGGTAGGTGGCGGTGGTGCTGATCGGGTCCAAGAGGAGGGCGTCGCAGCGGACCGTCGACTTCACGTTCTTGGCCCCCTTGGCTATGTGTAGGAGGCCCCTGTAAGCGGTGTGGCCACCCCCCTTGGAGACCGAGCGGGAGATTATCTTGGACGTGGTGTCTTTCGCCAGGTGAATCGCCTTGGCGCCGGTGTCTTGGACTTGGCCCGGGCCTGCGTAGGCTACCGAGATGATGTCCGCCTTCGCCCTCGGTCCGAGCAGGTAGACAGATGGGTACTTCCTGGTGAGCTTGGCGCCCCCGTTGAAGTCCACCCAAGAGACCGTGGCGTCTTCGTGAGCGTGAGCCCTCTTCGTGACGAGGTTGAGGACGTCCCTGGACCAGTTCTGCAGCGTGGTGTATTTCACCAGCGAGCCCTTCCTGGCGATTATCTCGACGATGGCCGAGTGCAGGGACTGCGACGAATACACGGGCGCTGAGCAACCCTCGATGTACCCTATCTCGCTATGAGGCTCCGCGACTATGAGGGTCCTCTCGAACTGCCCCATGTTCCTTTCGTTTATCCTGAAGTATGCCTGCAGCGGCATGTTCACCTTCACCCCTTCGGGGACGTAGACGAAAGAACCTGCGCTCCAGACGGCGGTCTGGAGCGCGGCGATGTAGTTATCTTGGTATGGGACCACAGTCCCGAAGTACTTTCTCATGATATCCGGGTATTCCTTCAGAGCTGTGACGGTGTCAGTGAAGACGACTCCCTGTTTCGCCAGCTCCCCTTGGATGCTGTGGTAGACCGACTCGCTTTCGTAGATCGCGCCAACCCCGGAGAGGAACTTCTTCTCTGCGTCGGTGATCCCAAGCTTGTCGTAGGTCCGCTTGATGTACTCAGGGAGCTGGTCCCAGGACTCGGCGGCCTTCTTCGTGGGGTTCGCGTAGTAATAGAAGTCCTGGTAGTCAATCTCCTTCAGCTCAGGGGCCCATGAAGGAGGTTCCCGCTCCAGGAAGTGCTTCAGAGCCTTCATCCTGATCTGCTCCATCCAGGCGGGCTCGTCGTGCAGCCTCACGATTTCCTGAACTACCCGCTCGCTCAGGCCCTTGGTCCCCCTTACCACGTATTCGTCTACTGGGTCGCTGAACCCGTACTTCTGCTTGTAATCGTCGGTGACTATATCTGTCTTAGAAGCCAAATCAAGAACCTCTGTATAACATACGTTATTTTCTCCCTATAAGGTTTGCCCGACCTGTGGGGGCGCCTGCTCCTCTTCCCTGTAGCCCCTTATCCATGTGTACCCCTTCTCCTCAAGGAGCCTCGACAGCTCCTCGCCGCCGGACTCGATTATCCGACCTTCGAACATCACGTGGACGAACTGCGGTTTCACATATTTCAGTATCCTCTGATAGTGGGTTATGAGGAGAGAACCCGTCTGGGGGCCCGACACCTTGTTGATCCCTTCCGCCACGACCCTGAGAGCGTCTATGTCCAGCCCTGAGTCTGTCTCGTCCAGAACTGCGAACTTCGGCTGCATGAGCGCCATCTGAAGGATTTCAGCCTTCTTCTTCTCCCCGCCAGAGAAGCCTTCATTCAGATAGCGGTTCAAGAAGGATTCGTCCATGTTCAGGAGCTTCAACTTTTCAGCCACGACTTCCTTGAACTCGAATATGGTCGGGGGCTCCGAGCCTGCTGGGCGGGAGTTGTTGTAGGCGGCTCGAAGGAAGGAGAACATGCTCACTCCCTGGACGCTCACCGGGTATTGGAACGCGAGGAAGAGGCCCTTCTTCACCCTCTTGTCTGGGGGGAGGCCTACCACACTCTCCCCGTCTATCAATATCTCACCTGAGGTCACCTGGTACTTAGGGTGCCCCATGACGGTGTAGGCGAGGGTGCTCTTACCTGAGCCGTTAGGGCCCATCAGAGCGTGGGTCTCCCCTTGGCTGACGGAGAGGTTGACCCCCTTTAGGATCTCCTTGCCTTCTACTGAAGCGTGGAGCTCCTTTATCTCTAACTTCATAAGTTGGATCGCCGAACTCCGGTTCGTATTTAAGCATTATAACGTATGTTATTGGATTCTGGTTACCAGACAGCGCTGACCTTCTTTGCCACGGCTTCAAGGAACTCCTTGTCGACGGACGAGAACGCGTCCAGTTGGTCGCTGTCCACGTCAATCTCCCCCACAACCCGTCCATCGCGCAAGATCGGGACCACGATCTCCGCCTTCGTCGAAAGAAAGCATTGGAGATACCTCGGGTCCTTCCCCACATCGGAGACTATCTCCGTCTTCCCGGCCTTCGCGGCGAAGCCGCACACGCCCTTCCCTATCGGGATGCGGGTGTGCTCCGTCGGTGAAGGCCCGGCCCAGGCCTCCAGGACCAGGTCATTCCCTTCCACGGCGTATATCCCTGCCCAAGAGTAGGTGGGGATAGAGGCGTTCAGGAACTTCGCGACGGCGTCCCTCGCGGCCCTCCCATTGGAACCCCCTAGCGCTGAGTCGAGGTCGACCAGGATTTCTTTTGCCTGCTCCCTACTGAGCCTTCCCATCGTTGACTTCAACCTCCTCATTGTTCTCCTGATTTATCTGTTAACGACCTTTTCAGGCCCTGCTCTCTATCAGGAACCTGTAGACTAGCCCGGCGGCGATCCCTCCGACCACAGGGCCGACGAGATAGATGTACCAGTAGCCAGGATAGAACCCTGACGCGATCATGGGGCCGAAGGCCCTCGCAGGATTCATCGCCGCGCCAGTAAGGTTCCCAGCGACTAGGACGTCAGCCACCACTGCGAGCCCTATGCCCAGCCCGCCTATCCGCGGGGCCCTTGGGTCGACCGCCGTCCCGTAGACAGCGAAGACGAGGACGAACGTCAGTAGCCCTTCGACCGCCATCCCTTGAGCGGCTGTCAGGGCGCCGCTGAGGGTCGGCGAACCCCACTTCACGCTGTCCCCGAGCGCCGACGGGAAGGACGCCTCCAGCGCCAGCCCGGCTGCTGTCGCCCCAACCAGCTCCGCGACTATGTACGGCACTACATCTCTGGACTTCAGCTTCCTCCCCGCCCAAAGACCCAATGTGACCGCCGGGTTCAGGGCCCCGCCTGAGACGGCCATAGTGGCCGAGATCGCCACCCCGAGCCCGAGCCCGTTCGCAAGGGCAGCGACGAGTACTGCAGCGGCCGAATTAGGGCCGACCAGGCTTGCGGTGCCGACGGCAGACCCAGCGCCGACGAGGACGAAGACGAAGGTCCCCACAGCCTCGGCCGCGAGCTTCTTCGAGAGGGTCGGGGAGGCGGACAAAACGTTCGGCGGCGTCCTCGACTGGCCGCACTTAAGAATTCCCTCTGTCGCAAGGGTCAGCTTCCCCGACCCGAGACAACTCTTATAAACCGTCGGTTGTATACCGAACATTATGTCAGCGACTGGACAGCCTGTCATAATTCTGAAGGAAGGTTCCGGTGAGTCTAGGGGGAGGGAGGCTCAGAGGAACAACGTCACCGCAGCGAAGCTCATCGCCGAAGTTGTCAGGACTTCGCTGGGGCCGCGTGGCATGGACAAGATGCTCGTCGATTCCATGGGAGACGTCACCATCACCAACGACGGCGCGACGATGCTGAAGGAGCTCGACGTCCAGCATCCGGCAGCCAAGATGATGGTTGAGATAAGCAAGGCCACCGATAACGAAGTCGGCGACGGGACGACCTCAGCGGTGGTGGTGGCAGGGGCGCTGCTCGAGAAGGCAGAGGAGCTGATCAACAAGGACGTCCACCCTGTGGTGGTCGTGGACGGGTATGGCCGAGCAGCAGAGAAGGCCCAGGAGATCCTCGAGACGATAGCGGAGAAGGTCAACCCCGAGAGCAGGGCAGACCTGCTGAAGATAGCAAACACCAGCATGATGACGAAGCTGGTGAGTGAAGACTCTCCGCACCTGGCCGGGATAGTGGTCGACGCGGTGCTCCAGGTAGCGGAGAAGCGCGGAGACGGGTTTAAGGTCGACATAGACAACGTCAAGGTCGAGAAGAAGCCTGGCGGAGCCCTCACAGACACAGAGATGATCAAGGGGCTGGTGCTGGACAAAGAAGTAGTCCACTCAGGGATGCCGAAGCGCGTAGTAGAGGCGAAAATCGCTCTGGTCAACTCGGCCCTGGAGATCGAGAAGACAGAGTTCTCAGCTGAGATAAGGATCAACGACCCCCAGCAGATGCAGCAGTTCATGGACGAGGAGACGAGCATACTGAAGGGGATGGTCGAGAAGGTCCAGGATGCCGGTGCGACCGTCCTGATCTGCCAGAAGGGGATCGACGACCTCGCGCAGCACTTCCTCGCGAAGGCAGGGATCCTGACGGTGAGGCGGGTTAAGGAGAGCGACATGACCAAGCTGGCGAAGGCGACCGGCGCCAGGATCGTCACCAACCTCGACGACCTCAGCTCGAAGGACCTCGGATATGCGAAGCTGGTGGAAGAGAGGAAGCTCGAAGAAGACAAGTGGGTGTTCCTAGAGGGGGCCAAGAACCCGAAGGCTGTGAGCATCCTCGTGAGGGGAGGGACGCAGCGGGTGGTGGACGAAGCCGAGAGGGCTCTGCACGATGCGCTGATGGTGACCAAGGACGTGGTCGAGCTTCCAGCTGTCGTTGCCGGCGGTGGCGCCCCCGAAGAGGAGGTCTCGATACAGTTGCGCAACTGGGCGCAGAAGCTCTCTGGGAGGGAGCAGCTCGCCGCCCTGAAGTTCGCCGACGCCATGGAGAGCATCCCCTTGACGCTCGCTGAGAACGCGGGGATGGACCCAATAGACACGCAGGTCGACCTGAGGGCGAAGCACGGCAAAGAAGGGAAGTGGTATGGAGTCGACGCTCTCAACGGGAAGGTTGCTGACATGTACTCGAAGTCGGTGTGGGAGCCCCTCGCGGTGAAGCTCCAGATACTCAGAGCGGCGACCGAGGCAGCGTCTATGATCCTCCGGATCGACGACGTGATAGCGGCGAGCAAGATGAAGGCCCCTCCTACCCCACCAGGAGGCGGAGGGGGAGGGATGGGGGGCATGGGCGGCATGCCGCCCATGTAGGCTAGATACTCAGACTAGCTTCACGTCCGGGAAGGCCCCGCCAGCCCTTGCCGATTCATACAGTGCGCTTGCCACGGCGACGTCTTCGATGGCCGCCCCTCCTGACTTGAACATGGTGCGCCCCTCGGGGTGTCGTCTGCCTGCTATCACATCAGCCAGTTCTACGGCGGAGTCCCAAGAGAACAATCCGGCTTCTACCGCTCTTATCAACTCCCCGTACTCTAACTTGGCCTGGGGGAGGTCGTCGACCGCAACAGTCTGGAACCACGCGACCGCGTCGGTCGTGATTTCGGCATGGGTCGGAACGTTGGCGCCGCAGATGTTAGCGTGAGACACGCTCCCGAGCATGCCACCCTCTAGGAAGGGCAGGGTGGACGAGGTGATCGTGGTGACGACCTGGGCGCCCCTGACGGTCTGCTCAGGAGAGCTGAACGCCTTTGCGGTGAAACCTTTCTCTTCCAGCGCCCTGGCGAAGGCGCCTCTGTTCTTTTCGGTGGGGCTCCAAACCCGCACTTCCTCCACCGACAAGACGGAGCGGAGGGCGAGCATCTGCGCCAACGCCTGCTTCCCTGAACCTAAGATCGCGACAGACCCAGAGGCGTCCCTGTAGAGATGCTTCGTAGCCACGGCGGAAGTTGCCCCGGTCCTGAACCTGCCGAGCATGTCCGCCCCCATCACAGCCAGCGGCGTAGAGTCGGTTGCGTCGAAGAGGAGGACCACGAATTTCGTGCCGGCGTTGGAGGAGAGGTAGGCTTTCAACCCGGCGCGTCCGAGATACGACATGTTGGCGTGCATCACGCTCAGCGTGGACGATGCCCCCCTAGTCCTAGTCCGCATGAAGTTCTCCGCTCTTCCCTCCCCCTTCCTCCTGAACGCCTCTTCCACGACACCCACCACCTCGTCCATTTCGAGGAGGCCCTCGACGTCCGACTCCGACAGGATTAGCGTCAAGCCCGCTGCGCTTCTTCTCTGTGGTCCTCCGCCTCGGGCATCCCCCAGCGGCCCACACGCGGGACGTCCTTCGTCCTGAACAGCGCCATCCCCTGTTGATATCGCTGGAGTTCCACTTCCAGAAACTTGATGTCGGACGCCACTGATGCAGACTCCTTGTAGGTCCCCTCCTTCCCAGTCAGCTCTGCCAGCTTGGCCCTCTTCTCTTCCAGCAGCCTTGAGAGCAGCTGTTCATATTCCGTGGTCAAGGAACGCCGGGGACGGCGGAGCCTCGAAACTATAAAGACGTTGTCGATGGGCTGGAGCTACGATGCTAGCTCCCCCCAAAGAGGTTTCATCGGCGAGAGAAGGCGGACCAATCAGGGACAAAGTGAGCTTCCGAGGCCACCCGATGGTGAGGTCCACCCATGCTACCACCATGGAGGTTACCACCGAGGGGCATCTGACGGAGAAGGGGGACTGCATCATAGGCGTCGAGGCTGACAGAGGGTGCTCTGGGATCAGCGAGGCTGTGAGAGAAGGGCTGCAGAGGTCAGGGGCCAAGGTCACCATCAAGATCAGAATCGGGGGGCGCACCTTCCAGGCCACGGCGCGCGGAGACGCCAGGCTCGAGCTGTCCCATCCTCATGACATCGTAATCAGGAAGAGCGGGTTCGTCAGCGACAGGACGCTGGCGGTGGGGGCGAGCGCGGCAGCGAAGGACATACCAAGGGACATGGTCAGGCTGCTGAGGAGCCCTGCGACCACAGGGACGCTCGAGATAGAGGTGGAGTGACTTTGGCAAAGTTCAGGGCAGAAGCGTACACCATGCAGGCGCTGGTGAAGTACCACGGCCTCAAGGACTGGCAGCTGAGGCTCCCCTACCACGACAGCATCTCCGTCAACACGACCTGCATGAAGACGGAGGCGTCTATCACAGACACAGAGAGGGGGGGCGTCTTCATAGAAGGAAGGCAGAATGACTCCGCCAACGCCAGGTTACAGGGGGTCGTGTCCAGCATGGACCACTCCAAGAGGGTCGTCGACTTCAGGATAGACAGCCGGAACGTCCCGACAGGGAAAGCGAAGGGGATAGGCTACTCGTCATCGGCTGGCGCTGCGCTGACCCTCCTCGCTCATAAGCTCCTGGCCGGGACCACCCCCGACCTACCCCGGCTCTCCAGGAAGGCTAGGCTGTTCGCAGCGTCTGCCTCTAGGTCTCTGGTCGGCGGCTTTTCGAGGCTGTACGCAGGGAAAGATGACGAAAGCACCTACGCCGAGAGATTTGCCGACGCCAAGGCGATGGACCTGCGCATGGTGGTCGTCCCCCTTCCGTCGAGGGTACGGACAGAAGACGCGCACAGGGAGGTCGTCACCTCCCCCTTCTTCCAGGCGAGGGTGGAATCAGCCCAAAGACGGTGCGACGAGATGGAGAAGGCGATCCGCGGGAACGACCTCGACGCTCTCGGCAAGCTGGCAGAGAGGGACACCCTCGAACTCCACAGTCTGACCATGACCGGGGACAGCGGCCTGGTCATAATGACAGAGGACTCCATCAGGATAATACGGAAGGTGAGAGACATGCGTGGGGACGGGATAAGGGCATACTACTCAATGCAGACCGGGCCATCGGTATTCATCAACACCGACGAGAAGCACCAAGACAAGGTCCTGAGAGCCATCGAGAAGCTCGGTTACAGAGCATACCTTTCAGGGGTCGGTGGAGAGGCGAGGATCCTGTGAGCGAGACGGTAAGCGTACGCGACTACCTACGGCAGCTTGAAGGGACCAAGGCCGGGAAGAACGAACAGGTGAAAGAGGGGCTGGAAACGTTCATCGCCCTATGGGAGAAGGCAATCGAAAACGGGGTAGTCAGCGATACCGACAGCGTGGATGCTGCGCTGGCGAAGCTCGAGAAGGCGGGGGGGCTGTATCGCGCAGCGGGGGCCTAGCGAGGCGCTTCACCCCCGTCGAGGGACACTACCTGCCCCGTGATGTAGCTGGATTCGTCGCTTGCCAGGAAGAGCGCGAGGCTGGCGGCCTCCGACGGTCTTCCGAACCTCCCCAGGGGGATGGCGCTTAGGTAGGAGCGCTTCTGTTCTTCCCCCAGCCAGCCCACCCAGGAAGTCTCAATTGACCCGAACGCCATACAGTTCACCCTGATCTTCGGTGCGAGCATCTTCGCCAGCATCCTGGTCATGGAGACGACCGCCCCCTTGGCCGAAGCGTAGATCAGACCGTCGGTGTCGCCCACGAGGGCCGGTATCGATGCGACATTGACTATCGAAGAACCTCGTTTCATTAGCCGGGCTGCGCCCTTTACGCAGAGGAAGGTGCCGAAGGTGTCGACGGCGAAGACCCGCTTCCACATTTCTAGGGTGGTATCTTCCAGTCTGAGGCTCCACAGCTTCGGGTCTGCCAAACCCGCAGTGTTGACCAGGATGTCCAGGCCCCCCACCTTCCCTTCAACTTCATCGAACATCGCATCCACGCTCGAGCTGTCCGAGACGTCGGCGTGGACAACGAAAGCCTTCCCCCCCGAGCTCTTGATGGACCGGAGGACGGGCTCCCCATGAGGGGAGCCCCCACGGTGGTTAATCGCTACCGTCGCCCCTTCTTTCGCAAAGAGCCTTGCCACCTCCGCGCCTATCCCCTTGGAGGAGCCGGTGACGAGGGCCCTCTTCCCCTCCAGCCTCAAGTGGTCCGACGGGCCGGCGCCCATGACTTAAGGGTTGGAGGCTAGGGTCTGGGGGCCCGGTCCCTGGCTGTCTCCCCCGAAGAGGAGTATTGCTTCAGAAATCTTATGTTGAACAGGGACGCCTTCGCCGAGTTCCTGACCATCTCGTCGGGGTCGGACTCTGCCTTCATGAGGACGGCCTCCGACTCAGGGCTTCCAACCGAACCTAGTGCGGCCGCTGATTCATGCCTGACTATCGGGTCCTTGTCTTCGACTACCGCCTTCGCCAGCGCCCTATTACCTTCTGAGAGCCCTATCTGTCCAAGCGAAAATGCAGCCTCGTGGCGGACCAAGGGGTCAGGGTCGTGTAACAGGACGTCCGATAGCGCAGGGACAGACCTTTCCTTTCCCACCTCTGCGAGGATGCAGACGGCATGGACTCGCAGGACTAGGCTCGGCTCGTTCTTGAGGACCTCGATGAAGTACGACTCATCCTTGCGCGCCCAAGCCTCTTCCATCCCTTTCATGACGGTCATGGCGCGGGCCTCGTCGTCTATTACCGTGCTTGTGTACAACAGAGGGAGTCGACCTGGTTCGGCCTATAAACAAAGCGAAACCGTGCTGAGTTCAGGGGCTCAGGAGGACCTTCCCCTGCACCTCGCGGGATTCGACTATCTCGTGGGCCTCCCTCGCGGAGCTGAGCGGGAGGTTCCTGTACACAGCGGGCTTCAGCCTTCCTGAGACAGCAAGCTCCATGACCGCTCTCAGGTCTTCCCTAGACTGGCCGTAGACCCCCATCAGCTTCAGCTCGTCCTGATACACTCTGCGGACGTCGACTTCGGATTTCGCCCCCGAAGTGAGACCGAGAGAGACCATCCGCCCTCCCTTCGCGAGGCAGTCGAGGCTGGTGGACCACGTATCCCCCCCAACGTGGTCGAAGACCACCGAAACGCCGAGCCCGGCGGTGAGGGCGCGGACCTTCTCTGCAAGGTCGACAGACTTGACGACCACGGAGTCTGCCCCCAGAGACTTCACGAATCCGCTCTTCCTTTCATCACCTACCACTGCGATTACGGTCGCTCCGAGGTGCTTGGCGACCTGGACCGCAGC
The DNA here is from genome assembly GCA_021800855.1 of archaeon. Taxonomy (GTDB): domain Archaea; phylum Thermoproteota; class Nitrososphaeria; order Nitrososphaerales; family Gagatemarchaeaceae; genus UBA183. The sequence goes on from JAJYYP010000005.1 coordinate 24,224, forward strand.
GTGGCCAAGGCCACCAGCGGCCCCCCAGACGAGGACGGTATCCCCCCTGCTGACCCCTGCCTTCCCCACGAGGCCGTTCCAAGCAGTCCCGAAGTTTACAGGAAGGCACGCAGCGGTCTCAGGGTCGAGGTCACCCATGGGGATGAGATTGGCAGCCGGAACCTTGACGAGCTCTGCGTACCCTCCGTCCGTCGCGACCCCGACGAATCCCCTCGATAGGCAAAGGTTCAGCCTGCCCTGGCGGCAATAGACGCACGACCCGTCGGAGAGTACCGGATAGACCAAGACCCTGTCCCCAGGCATGGTCCCCTTGACCCCCGGCCCTGAAGATACTACCTCGCCTGAGATGTCTGTCCCTGGGATGTGCGGCAGAGACGTCTTGTATCTTCCGCTCCTTGCCCATACGTCGATCCGGTTGACGCCACAGAGGGACACGCGCAGGACGACCTCTGAAGGACCCGCTTCGGGGTCACGGACTTCCTTGTAGGAGAGGACCTCCGGCCCTCCAGGTGTTTCGAACTGCGCTGCTTTCATTCTTCGACCGTCTGGAAGGGCGGCTACTTACATTAAGCGCCCTGCGTCGCGACGGCCCTGGGCCTTGATGCAAGTGTCGCGACAAGGACTATGGCCAGGTTGAAGGCCAACGCCGTCGCTCCCACGTAGAAGGCCCCGAAAGGCGGGGTGTTGAAGAAAGAGGTTGACCACGTGCCGAACTTGTTTGCATCCGCCATCAAGTAGACTCCGAGAAGCTCGCTAACCACCAGTCCGACGATGAGCCCGTACTTGTTCAACCTGTTCGTGATAAGGCCGCCGAATATTGAGGGGAGGGTCTGGACCACGAGGATCGTCCCGAAGAGCTGCAGTTGGACGGCGTACGTCGAATTGACCACGAAGACGAACGCCAGTGCGATGAACTTGAAGGCAACGGACGCCCACTTTGCTATCTGTGTCTCACCTGTCGGAGACAGGTTGGGCTTGAAGACCTTGACTATGTTCCTAGTGAGCAAGTTCGCCTGGGAGATGGCCATGATCGCTGCCGGGACGAGGCCACCGATGAAGATCCCCAGGAAGGCTATCCCTGCAGCCCAAGGCGGTAAAACACTCTGTATTATGGATGGGACGACGAGGAGGCCGCTCCCACCGTTCGCTTTCACGAAGTGGAGCGCCGCAGTGTTTCCATAGATGACTACACCGTACAACGCGAGCAACCCGAGCCCAATACCATAGATCGGAAGGAGAGCGGAACTCTTCCTCACCTTTTCTGCGTCCTGCGCGCTGAGGACCCCGTTCATCGCATGCGGATACAGGTAAAGCGCCAGCGCGCTCACGATGAAGATGCTCCAGTAGGCGTTCTCCAGTGCTGGAGCCAAGGTGGAATACACAGGCTTAGCGGTGAAGCCGGCAGAGAAGCCCCCGCCGATAGCCACCGCCGCAATCACCGCGATGACCCCCCCGAATATCAGAATGTCCTTCAGGACCGCCGTTAGGGTGGCTCCTCTGAGCCCGCTCGTGTACGTGAAAGCTGCGAGGACTACGAATGCGATGATGAGCGATATCTCAGAGTCCGTCGTCACATTTGAAACGCCGGCTAGCATCGTGGTCAGGACGGCCTGCATCCCCACTATCTGTAACGCGATGTAGGGGAGCTCGGCGACTATCCCCACAATGGCGATCAGTATGGCCAGAGTCGTGCTGTTGAACGTCCCTTTCGCGAAGTCGGCCCCGGTGATGTACCCTTTTTCGCGTGTGATGCGCCAGAACTTCGGCATGAACAGGATGGCTATCCCGAACGTCAGAGCGACATAGGGGACAGCGAAATTGTAAATGGCTCCCTTCGCGTAGACCCCGGACGGAATCGCGATGAAAGTGTACGCCGTGTAGAGGTCAGCGCCTACGAGGAACCAGACCAGATACGTCCCCATCCTCCTCCCCGCGAGCGCCCACTCGCTGAGGTTGTTCATGTCGCCCCGCCTCCAGCGCGACCCAAAGAACCCGAGGGCGACGAAGACGACAAAGAGCGCGAGGAAGGCGACTACGCCGTCTATAGCCATCATGTCAGCCTTTCCTCCCTAGCAACAAAGCGGCGATGAAGAAGAGGACTGCGCTGATGGCAAGCCAGACGGTCTGATACCACCAAAAGAATGGGACTCCCCCCCACATCGGGTTCACAACATTGTACGATGGGATGGCGAAGTACACAAAGAACGGAATCGCGATCAGTATGCCAGCCAGGGCATCTTTCGACTTCACGCGCACAGACTCTACACAAAGACTGGATATAAGATTGAGCGAACGCCGAGTCTAATGGGAGAGAGTTGGACAACTGTCGAATCAGAAGCCTCAGGCAAGGCTTCAAGCGTGGGGGTCTGCCGGGGGAAACCTTTAGTCAGGGATGGGGCGTTGTCCTTCAAGTCCATCATCTCGCGATAATACCCCCGTAGTCCTCTTTGTGAAGTGATGGCGGTAGAGGGAGACTTTTGTTTCGAGGCGCAAGAGGTACTCGTGGACCCTCTGAGCCGCATCCTCCCTCTTTGCCATGGCTTCCGCCACCAGGCCCTATCCCGACTCTACGTCCTTCGAGGCGAAGATGACTATAAGGGAGGTCATGGCGTGGTCGTCGACGGCGTCCTCGCCCCTGCTGCCCGACTTCAGGCCGGCCAGCCTCCCTAGGAACGAGTTCGGGCCGCCGCCTGTAGCGACGATTACGGAGCCACATTCTAGCTCGACCGTATGCCCGGTGGGGACTGGGATCCTCCTCCCCGCGCAAGCGTCCGCGACAGAGGAGACCCAGCCAGGCCTGGTCCGATCGACGTGGATTCAGAAGAGATTTGCGGGCCTGGTGGGATTCGAATTCGCGGGCGTGCTTGCGCCTCCCACGGCATGCTGGTGACTCCCACAAGCTAGCTAAGAGCCAGCCGCTTTCAGGTCGCTTTCGCACTAACCTGGCTGAGCCACAGGCCCACGAAACCAGCGCGCCATTCCTCTGAATTAAAAGCATTCGTGCGGGGGACGTCGTTGGACCCCTCGGCCTCCATCGCTCGAGCCGGAGCGGCTGCAGGGACAGCCCTTGGAGAGACAACTAAGTACCTTCAGGCTTCAAATACCTCCAACGAGAGCGAAGCGTCGTTGGGACGACTGAGCTTCGTGGGCCTCGGTCTCGGCGCGAAGGGGATGACCATAGAGGGCGCGGAAGAGGTAGCGGGCTCTGATATCGTGTATCTAGAGTACTACACTACCCCGCACGAGCCGGAGCTCCTGAGGGAGCTGCAGTCAGCGACGACCAGGAATTTCACAGTGGTCGATAGGCAGTTCGTGGAAGATGGAAGCAGGATCCTCGCGGACGCGAAGGAGAAGAAGGTGGCTCTGGCCGTCCTTGGCGACCCGATGGTTGCCACCACCCATAACGAGCTTAGGGCACGGGCAATCAGGATGGGGATTGAGACGCGCGTCGTGCACTCGGCGACAATAGCTTCCGCGGCCGCCAGCGAATGTGGACTTCACTTGTACAAGTTCGCGAGGACTGTCACCGTGACGAGGGAGTCCGTGAGAAAGCTTACGCAGGTATACCATATCCTCCACTCTAACCTCCTCGAAGGTGCCCACACCCTGCTGTTGCTCGAGTACGACGTCCAGAGGGGGGAGGGGGTGACACCGGCGGACGCCATGGCAGGGCTGCTGCTGGCCGAGGCGAACTTCAAGCACGGGGTTGTCTCTCAGGAGACTTTCGCCATAGTCGTCTCCAGGCTCGGCCGCGGAGGGAGCGGGTCGGCTGCCGGGACGCTCGGCGAGCTCTCCAAACGTGACTTCGGGGAGCCCCCGCACAGCGTCATCGTCCCGGGCCGGCTGCACTTCTCTGAGGTGGAGGCGGTGGCGGCGATATTCGCACTAGAGGAGAGAGCAGTCAGGAGCAACTCGGAAGGAGTGCTCAGGACAGCTCAGACGCTGGTCCCGAAGTACGTGGCCAAGACAAAGAAAGCGCTCGAGAGCCTGCAGAAGAGTCTGGGAGGCCAGTATGAACACGTCGTGGAGAACGCGGAGCTTTACCTGAGGGACGCAGAGAACTTTTTGGCGAACGGACAGGATGAGATGGCCATGCTGAGCGTCGGGTACGCCGAAGGTCTTTTGGACTCGCTTGCGTTCGCCGGCGTGGCAAAGATAGACTGGTGACAGATGAAAAGCAAGAAGATCCTTGCGGCGATATTTTCAATCAGGGTAGCCGGGAGGAGGGCGGGGACCAAGGAACTCGCTGAGAGGCTCGGGCTGAGCCAAAAGGAAGCGAGAACCGAGCTCAGGAACCTGTCGCGGCTCGGGCTGGCGAGGCTAGGGAACAAGGGAGCTGAGCTGACGCCTCAGGGCAGGAAGGCAATCAAGGTAGTCTTCATTGGAGGGGGTTTCGAGGTGATCCACTACGGGCATCTCTACACCATAGAGAAGGCCAAGAGCTTAGGAGACGTGCTCGTTGTCTCTGTAGCCCGGGACAGCACGATCAGGAAGAGGAAGAATCGTGAGCCTCTCGTAGGAGAGAAGGATAGGTCGAAGCTCCTCTCAGCCCTCAGGTACGTCGACGCCGCCATTCTGGGCGTCGAAGGGGACATCTACATCACGCTCGAGAGGGTGGACCCAGACGTGGTCGCCCTGGGTTACGACCAGTATCACATGGAGGACGAGATAATGGCAGAATCAGCCCGGAGGGGGATGAAGCTCAGGGTGGTGCGCCTCGATACGCCCTACCCAGGCATCAAGACGAGCCGTCTACTGCGTGACTTCTAGGCCGAACGCCCGAGCTTCTTCTCCAGCTGGGCCATGGCGTCGCTGACAGAACTGCGCCCTATCTCCTCTGCGAGCAGGCCTCTGGTGTCCTCGACGAGCATGCGAGCCACGTCAATCTTTCTCCTGGCACCGTTCACCACGTGGTCGTAGACTGCGAGCGGCGAGCAGGCCGCGTATAGGTCCTCCATGACCTCGAAGTACTTCTTGGCTCCCCCGAGGTCCCTCCCTAAAATCGAATCTAGCACCAGCCTCTTCAGCTCCCCCACCACGTCCAGGAGGCCGAGGAGGTATGCCTCGGGGGAGGAGTCGATGCTCTCCATCGAAGGTATCGGCTTCCCCTTCGCCAGCGAGACCACGACAGAGGCCTCGACCACCTCGGTCTCAGGGGAGACGACGTACCTCGATAAGGAGCCGTCCATCCCCTGTTTGAGCTCCTTCAGCAGAGACTTGGCCTTGGAAAGCTCCCTTTCAGCGTCCTTGGTCTTCCCCAAGTGGACGGATATGATCGCCCTTGAGGAGGCCGTGATGACATCCCTGCTCCCTTTGATGACCCTGTCACGACGCTCGAGCTGTTCAGAGAATCGCGCCTCCATCGCCTTCAGGGAACGTCTGACCGCATCCAAGCTCGGCAGGGGTGGGAACAGTCGCGTCTTAAGTCTGCCATGCCCATGGGCCTCCACAGTTTTAGCGCCCCCGGCCGACATAGCCGCTCCCGCCGGGGTTGGTTTTTATCTGCCGCCGAGCTTGTGACGCCGTTGCGACAGCCGGTAGGTTCGACCAGAGCGGGATCGAACGTGTGTACCTTGGCCCACGGATGGGACGGGCACCGCGCCGGGGGCCCAAGGCCAGTGCCGCCTCCACGTTCGGCCCGATTTCCCCAAATACCAGTCAACTCGAACCCGTGGTTCGAAAGCAGGACTTATGCACTCGACGGAGCTGGCTCCACCTGAATAGCAACTACGTGAAAGGCAGATCTCGCGAGTACCAGGCGATGACGAAGCTGAAGGAGGAGGGCTGGATGGTATCCAGGAGCGCCGCTTCCCACGGGGCCGTCGACGTCTTCGCAGCCAAGGACGGCAAGGTCCTGCTGGTTCAGGTCAAGAGCGGGAGGGCGAGGGCGACCAAGGAGGAACTCGGAGAGCTTGCGGAGTGGGGGAGGAACGCGAACGGGGACGCCGAGGTGTGGCATTACAAGGGGAGAGGCGAGTTGGTCAGGAGGAGGGTGTACGCGGCCAGGGGAGGGGTGTCCTGAAGCCGAAGTGCTACTTCTGCGACACCGAGCTCGAGGTGGCGCTGCACACATTCAAAGTCGGACCGAAGGATGAGCCCGTCTGCGAAGAGTGTTATGTGAAGACGGTCAACAGGATGCAGGCGAAGGCAGCGGAAGGCGAGCGACGGGACTCAAGCTGAAGCGCATTCCCGCCTGAGCTCGTGGACCAGGACGGAACACTCGGCGATACGTTCTTCGTCGTCGCTCTCCCGATAGCAGTGCAGGGCCCTCTCATACTCGAACAGGGCGCTGATTGCCCTGACCGTCGGCGATGCGCTCGGCTCTGAGAGGATCAGACGCCCCGCCGCCATGTACCAGCCGCCCGCGTCCGCATACTGCTCGAGCTGGAGGAAACAGGCGGCGATGGACTCGCAGGCCTCGACTTTGTGCGGGGAGGATGGGAACTTCTCGAACTGCTCCCTCAGTTGATAGACAGCAGCGTTTCCGCTTCTCATCTTGCCTGCCCCGAAGCCCTCAGTGAAGTCGCGCAACAGTCGGGCGTGGGCAGGCGTCCCTATGTGCAGGATGCTCTAGTTTTGTTGAGCCTGGAATCAAAAGAGAAGGTGCATCTTAGCTGCTGTCCATTACGGCCTGGGTAGCCTCTCGGAGCCTCCGCCTTGCGAGGCCCTCGTTGAAACGCTTCTTCTCTATGCTGGTCACCGGGTTGAGCGGCGGTATTGGGGTAGGCTTGCCCTTCTCATCCAGCGCCACATAGGTCAGGTAGCAGGACCCGGTGTGCGTCCCCTTGCGGGTGGACGGGTCCACGGCCTCGAGCCTCACTCCGATCTCCATCGAAGTGGTACCGACATAGTTCACCGCCGCCTTGAGTATCAGCAGGTCACCGACATAGACGGGGGCGTAGAAGTTCATCCGGTCGATGGAAGCCGTGACAACGTTCTTGCCTGCATGGCGCCAAGCGACGATGGCCGCTATCTCGTCCATGTATCTCATGATCGCCCCACCGAATACGTTTCCCAGCACGTTGGCGTCGGTCGGCATCATGAGCCTGGCGGTGGTCATTTCGGACTCCGACGGCGTCTTTGCCTTCAACTTCGCCAACTAGGGGCGAACTCCGGCTGAAGTTGATAAACGTAGGGGCAGAAAACCAGGTTCAGAGTTGCTCAACCGAACCACTTCTCCAGGGTCTCAGTCTTGGACGAGTCGATGCTCGAAGACTCCACCCGTCCTATGGCGGCGTCCACTCTGTCCTTGGAGAAGGAGTGCTCCCCGACCAGAAATGACACAACCCTTTGCTTGTCGAGAGGCTTCCACTCGGGGCGCACCCCCTTGATCGAGGGGGCATCGAGGTAGAGCTTCCTGATCTCCTGATAGTTGACCCCTTGCAGGGGGGCTGCGAGCTCCTTGATTTCCTCGAGCCTGCCATACTTCTTGAGGTACTTGAGAGCCGTGGCCGGTCCCACCCCCGCGAACCCGTCAGGATTGAAGTCGGTCCCGAGCAGGATCGCGAAGTCGACCAGCTGCTCTCTGGACAGCCCCGTGGCGGCCATCGCGGCCTTGAGGGTTATCCGCTCCGGGACCACGTTGATCACGATCCCCTTGCTCGGGAGCCTTCTTTTGCCCGATATTGTGACGTTGCGCACAAGGACGGGCGCGCCGAACACGATGGAGTCGTGGTCCTGGGACGCCACTGCGTTCACTGTCCCCTCGATCGCCATGACCGACGCCTGGGCCTCTCCTTCTGATGGGGCATCCACCCAAGGTATCCCCATCGCGTCCAGGAGCTCCTTCGCGTCGGCGACCATCTCTCTCCGGAGGACAGTCGAGGCCTCCGCATACTTCCTCGCCTCGGTCAGCTCGCCGGCTTGGAGGGCGCGGAGGTACTGGTCCTTGGCTTCCCTCCGCTGTTCAGAGCGTCTCCGGATCTCCTCCATCTTGAGGTCAGGGGGGCGGCCGTCGAACACATAGACAAGCTTCATGCCAAGCTCCAGCAGGTTGACGTTCCTGTAGAATAGGCCTGAGATGTGGGAGGTGACGCGTCCCTGCTTGTCCTTGAGGTGGCCGCCGTCCATCCCACGGATGATCGCAAGGAACTGGTAGAGGGTGTTGTACCCGTCGACGGCGAGCTTCCACCCGGCGATGTCCTCTAGCTGAATCTTCTCTCTTGGGATGGCGTCACCGAAGTCTACACCCATGGGTTGATGAACCCACACCAGCCCGATTTATCGGTTCGGTTACTCTCTTATCCGTGGCATGCGCAGATCTTCAGCGGGCTTGTCCTGAAACTCCACCCTCCGTTTGTCCTTGGAAACCCACCTTATGCTGATCAGGCCCAGAATCTCAAGCTGCATCAGCGTCTTGTCAAGCTCGTCCGGAGAGCACCTGCTGCCGTTCTTGTTCAGAGCATCCAGGATGTCTTCATCCGTAGTGCTCTTCTTCTCCTTGATCCATTCGTATGCTGTGTATCTGAGAGGGAATCTCATATGTACATCACCGTGCGGGAAAACGGCTGAGGCAGGGGTGGCCCCGAGGTATAAAAGGTATCAGACGACGCAGCTCTGTGACTGCTACTGCGGCGGGAGCTTGCTGGACATCCTGCTTACCCCGGTGACTTCGCACTGGCTGACAAGGGGGGACTTGGACACGGCCTCCTCGATTCTATCGACCGCGCCTTCCTCCTCGGGGACGACCAGATCGAGAATCACGGCCGAGAGGCCGAAAGCGATTGGCTCCACCTTTTGCGCCCTAATCTGGGCTGCCGCCGGGAGCAGCCCGGCCACCGAGTCCACCAGTTTCTGATGGTCAGTAGTCGTATCAGGGGGGAGGAGTTTGAGCCTGATGACATAAGAGCCCAAGGCGTCTTCCCTATGGCCCTTCGAAGCCGCAGTTAAGGCACTTGTACCGCCTTGAGAACTTCCTGCACTTCTCAGACCTCCAGATGACGGTCTCATGGCAGTTCGGGCAGCTGAAGTGGACCGCCCTCTCGGCGGGCTTTATGGGCCTGTTACACGAATTGCATAGAGGGAGGGTCACGACGCCCTGCGACATTTCTAAAGAACCCCTTCTGGCCCGACAGATATAGGTTGCTGCGCGGTGGCCCGGCTTCACCGCTCTAACAGAAGAGAACGCACCTCTGCGGAAGCCACCAACCCCGCAATCTTCAGGAGCCCAGGCATCCCCAGGGCGCCCAGGAGGGCTGTTGCGTGGAAGTCGAAGTCCGTCTGGGACAGCTTCTGTGTCATCTTAGAGGCGGCAAGCACAGAGAAGACACCATCCAGATCCTGGTTCGACAGCTTCTCGAATGCCCCCCTCAGCCTCAGCATGGCCTTCATCTCTTTCACGAATTCCCCTTCCCACTCTTTCTGGTAACCAGCCAACAAGGATGGCCGACCCTCGTGTATACTGGAGGAAACCCACCTGGCAGCTGTCGCAGCCCCGGCGAGGGATGTCAATATCCCACCCGCGGTGGTGGGTTTGACCTGCCCGGCTGACTCGCCTACGTATATCCGCCTCCCTCTGACGAAGCTCTGAGCAGGTCCGCCGATGTATATCGGCGCAGCCACCCTCCTGAGGACCGTCGTACTGCGTCCCTCGAGGAACCCATCCAGAGCCTTGAAGGGGCTCACCCCCCGTCCAGCTGCGCCGACCTTGGCCTTGTGCTCCCCGAAAGGGATAACCCATGCGAAGAACCCCGGATACTTCCCGGCATCCAGGAAGACCTCGACCACGTGCTCCCTTATCCAATCCCCCTCGACTTCGTACTTCGCCGCTGGCAGGATGCCATGTTTCGGGCTAGAAGCGGGCCCTGTGGCGTCGACGAGGAACTTCGCCTTGACTTCTTCGTCCCCGGCATTCACAGTGACTGAGTCGCCTGTCTCAGTCGCTTCTCCCGCCCTACGCCCCGTCATGACAGACGCCCCCGCAGCCTCCGCGGCGGCCGAGACCTGCTTGTCGTAGGCGCTCCTGTCGAGCACGACGACTTCCAGCCCCTCGGCGTCGACTGTGAAGGTCTTCCCCGACGGCGAGTGCAAGACTGCTGAGTCGACCCGGTCCTGAATCACCCCCGCTCCAGGTGGGTAACCGTACTTCCTGAGGCCTCTCAGGCTCACCAGGCCGTCGCACTTCTCTGGCTCGCCCACCTCGGGGTGCTCCTCAGCCACCAGGACGTTGAGCCCCAGCTTCGCAGCCTCTGAAGCAAAGGTGAGGCCCGCGATGCTCCCGCCGGCCACAAAGACGTCGTAGGTTCGGGACAAGGGCCAGGACTCTGCAAAGGCTTAATCGGACTTGTAATAACCGTTGGCAAACCAGCAGGCATGAAACAGGCCATCGTCGTCCGGACTGACCTCGGGATGGGGAAAGGGAAGGTCGCCGCCCAGGCCGCACATGCGTCGCTCTCCGCCGCCGAGGCGGCGCAGCAGAAGAGGCCTGGATGGTACGGGGGGTGGAAAGAAGGGGGTCAGGCCAAGATCGTCTTGAAGGTAGACTCTGAAGAGGCCCTGAGAGAGCTCTTCCGGAAGGCGAAGAGCGCTGGACTCCCCGCCGCGCTGGTGGAAGACAGGGGGCTCACCCAGGTGGAGCCTGGGACGACCACCTGCCTGGCGGTAGGCCCCGCCCCGGAAGAAGAAGTCGACGCGATCACAGGGAAGCTCAAGCTCCTTTGATGCAGCCCGCAGAAGCCGAAAGGGAGGCGGGGATCCTGTGCTATGCGACTGCCGGTCCCAGCTGTGCGGGGAGGGTCAAGAGCGCCCCTGGTGACTTTCACGTCGAGGAGGTGATCGACACATCCAAGATGACGGCCGAGTGGGCGGATGGAAGGTATCCACTCTACAGGGTGCAGAAGGAGTCCATTGACACCATGCACATGGCCTCAGAGCTCGGCGCCGCCTTGAAGAGCAGGGTGAGCTACGCAGGGATGAAGGACAGCAGAGCCGTCGCGGTCCAGTACGCCACCCCCACCAGCCTGAGGTCTGCGCGCCCGGCGCTGGTGAACGGAGGCAGGTTCACGGCGACACTCGTCGGGTTCCTCCCTCGGCCCCTTTCGCGCTCTTCTGTCTTGGCGAACAAGTTCGAGGTCACTGTCAGAGGGTGCTGCCCTGAGGTCGGAGTAAGAATCTCAGAAGCCTTCGAGCTCGCCGCTGCGGGGAAGGTCCCGAACTACTTCGGGCTACAGAGGTTCGGGGCGCCAGGCCGTGGGACGCACGAAGTGGGGAGGGCCCTGGTCAAAGGGAAGTTCGAGCAGGCGGTAGGCCTCCTGCTGGCTGTGAGCCCCGAGGCCAGGGAAGCAGCCGCGGCGGGGAGATACAGGGAGTTGTTGGACATTCTCCCCCAGGGGAACGACGTGGAAAGGAGAGTGGCCAGGGCGCTAATGACGAAGCCGGGGGAGTGGGTCAGGGCGCTGAGGGCGATACCGCTCAGGCTCAGGCGCCTATACGTCCAAGCGTATCAGTCGTTCATCTTCAACAGGACCCTCAGCTCGGCGCTCGAGAGAGGAGAGGATATCTCGAAGTACGCCGCGGGGGACAACTGGGGGGAACGTGGCCCCGGAGGGCTGACGGTCTACGGCGTGAGGGGGGTGAAGGAGGCGCCGACAGAGGGGGCGGTCCCTTTGGTCCAGCTGGTGGGCTACGCGTACAGGGACTACGGCTCCAGGTTCGATTTGTGTGTCCGTGACACCCTCGCGTCGGAGGGTGTCGAGCCCCGTTCGTTCTACGTCAAAGAGATGCAAGAAGTGTCATCAGAGGGCGGATTCAGACGCCCCCATCTGGCCATGAACGACGGAGCATCCGTCGTCCAGGGTGACGCCGCAATTCTCCGTTTTACCCTCGCCAGAGGGCAATACGCCACCATTTTGCTCCGTGAAGTCCTGAAACCCAACGACCCCATTACCTCGGGATTGGCATGACCCACGAATGCTTATACATAGAGCCCGGAGGCCAGGGCCGAGTCCCATGTCCGGCGACGTCTACGATATCACGATTGTAGGCGCAGGGCCGAGCGGCCTGTTCGCGACGTTCTACGCTGGGCTCAGACAGATGAAGACGAAGGTGATCGACGCCCTGGAGGAGCCCGGAGGGCAGGTCGCGGTGCTCTATCCTGAGAAGTACATCTTCGACGTCCCTGGGTACTCCAAGATACTGGCGAAGGACCTGGTCAAGCGCCTGGTCGAGCAGGCGTTCCAATATGGGGCTACCGTGGTCCTCGGCGAGAGGGTGACATCGCTCCGCAGGGACGGCGGCGTCTTCGAGCTCGAGACCAACAATGGGACCAAGCATTATTCGAAGGCTGTTCTCATAGCCGCAGGAGTGGGGGCTTTCTCGCCGAACAAGCTGGAAGCTCGCGGTGCGGCGGACTACGAAGGGAAAGGGGTGTACTATTTCGTCAAAGACAAGAGCGCCTTCCGAGACAAGAGACTGCTCATCGTGGGTGGGGGGGATTCGGCTGTTGACTGGGCCCTGAACATGAAGGACACGGCGAAGAAGATTACGCTGGTGCACAGGAGGGACGTGTTCAGGGCGCACGAGGGGAGCGTCGCAGAGCTGATGAAGTCGGACGTAGACCTCAAACTGTTCCATGAGGTCAGCCAGGTGAAGGGCGACGGGTCTAATGTGACCCAGGCGGTCGTGTTCGACAACAGGTCGAAGGCAGAGACGGTGCTGGACGTCGACGCCATACTCGTCAACATCGGGTTCAGGGCTGACCTCGGTCCGATAAAGGACTGGGGGCTACAGATCGATGGCAGGGAGATCAGGACCAACGGGAAGATGGAGACCAACATCCCAGGGGTCTACGTGGCCGGAGACGTCGCCGGCCCCCAGGACGGGATAAAGCTGAACCTTATTGCCACGGGCTACGCGCAGGCAGCAGTGGCCGTGAACGTCGCCAAGGCCTTTGTCGATCCAGGCTCCAAGGTATTCCCCGGTCACAGCAGCGAGATGAGAAGGTAGGTTCAGACAGTTACCCCGAGCGCCCGTCTGTAATCGTAGTCCCTCCTAATCGCAGGATTCAGCGGGTCCACGAGGATGCACTCGTACCACGCGTGCATTCCGTCCTCCCAGACGGGATAGGAACCGAGGACCTTCATGTTGGGGTGCCTTTCCTGGGCCCTCCTCTCTGCGACCTGCTTGGAGGACACGGCAGATTTTATCTTTACCACCCCCATGTGTTTCGGCCTCCTCCCAGACGTAGGCCGCTGCTTCCGCATCCCCCCGCGAGAAACGCGCATCCTGACCACTATGACCCCCTCCTTCGCCTTGTAGCCCAGCGCCCTGGCCCTGTCCAGCCTCCAGGGGCGGTCCACCCTGACAGCGGCGGGCTGCTTCCTGAGCTCGACTGCCCTTGTCTTCATGTCCCCTCCCTTTTCGTGGAAGATCTGCTGCCAGGTCTTGGAAATCTGGCTGTACATGGGCATTCGAACGCCTCGTTCTCAGTCGCCAAATAAAGGTTCCCGGGGCATCTCATGGAGCTTTGAAGAAGGCCCTGACCTTCTCCCCGACTACCTCGATGGCGTTCGCCTGAGCCTCCTCGGTCTGCCCCCCGATATGGGGGGTGAGGATTACATTCGGAGCTGAGAGGATCGTCCCCGACGGAGGCTCCTTCTCGAAGACATCCAAGGCTGCTCCGCCGATGGTCCCCGCCCTCAGAGCCGAGGCCAGGGCGTCTTCATCCACCACCCCCCCTCTCGACATGTTGACCAGCACCGAACTCTCCTTCATGGTGGCGATGCGCGGGGCATCAACCATGTGCACGGTGTCGGGTGCCAAGGGGACGTGGAGAGTTATGTAATCAGAGGACGAGAAGATTTCGTCGAGGGGCACCATCCTCGCGCCCAGAGGCCCCGTTACGTCCTGAGGGACTGGGACGACATCGTAAGCCAATATGGTCATCCCCAGAGCCCTCCCTATCTCGGCTATGCGCCGCCCGATCCTCCCGAACCCTACCACCCCTAGGACCTTCCCCTTCAGTTCTCTGCCGACAAGGACGTTCTTCTCCCACTTGCCTGACCTGGTCCCCGTGTCCGCTTGGACCAGCTTCCTACTTAAGGCGAGCATCACCAAGACCACCTGCTCGGCTACTGCCTCCACCAACGATTCGGGGCTGTTCACCACGGCCACGCCTCTCTCCTTGGCGAACCCCACGTCAACGTTGTCCAGACCAGTCCCCGGACGGGCGACGAGCTTGAGGCGGTTCGCCCTCTCTAGGACCTCGCGATCGACCTTCGTCCTGCTTCTCACGACAAGCACCTCGTAGTTGCCCGCGACCGAGAGCAGCTCCTCTCTGCTCAGGGTCGGCCTGTAGTCCACCTCGAAGGACGGCCCAAGCGAGAGCCGCGTGATATCTACCTGATCGCAGACTAGCACCTTGACCATGACTTAAGCCCCAGCCTGGCGGTGTCTGACACCACAGATATATCACTTGAACCAGGGTGCCCGTAAGCCAAGGACCTCAGCGTAGCTGTCCCTGAAGCTGAGGAGCCGAGGCTCAATGATGTGAAGTCGGCTGGCTCGATCACCTCAGCGCCGATCACCCTCCCGGTACCGCGCTCATAGACCAGGCTGCAAGCCGAAGAGCCACTCCATCGCCGCCCTACCTCCCGGACGTCCATGCCCAACGACTCGCACGTCAGCGCGTCTGGGCCAACCCTGGACCATCTCAACCCAAAGACAGACAGAGACCAGGTTCGGAGCAAGCCGACGCTTATGTCTCCGCCTGCGGAGTTCGCGCCCGCAGCCCTCCCAGACAACCTTGGCTCATCGACCAACGTAGCCCCGGGCGGGAGCGACCGATCAAGCTCAGCGCATCCACCAGCCGCGAAGACCCTAGGCACCTTCGCCCTCAGGTACCTGTCGACCAGGACCCCACCGCTGCGGCCGGGGGACGCGGCAAGGCGGATGGGGACGGGGACCCGCCGAGGGATGAAAGCGAGCGCGTCGCATGGGAGCACGTCCCCTCCTGCTATCACAGCCTCCACGCGGGCGAGGCCGACGACCCTGCCGACCCATCCTGGACGGAGGCCTATCCCTTTCGCGCGGGCCGCGTCAGAGACGACGTCAAACACCGGCGGGCTTGGTCTCCCTCGCTGCCAAGACGACACCATCAAGGAAGGCCTCGCCCCTCTGGCAGAGAGCCGTTCGGCGACTTGCAGCCCTCTGGCCCCTTCGCCGCAGATAAGTATCCGGTCAGCTGATGCGCTGGCCGAGCCGAATTCTTCGTACCGAGCAGCTGAGTCCAACACAAACGAACCGAGTTTGCGGATTCCTTGGGCTGTGGGCGGCTCGAAGCGGGAGCCAGCTGCTATGACCACGGAGTCGGCGCGGAAGTGCGACCCGTTGGAAGCGACCACCTCCCCTTCGCGGACCGCTACTACCTCGGTCCCAAGAATCGAGGCAGATGGAGGCTCCTGGTCGAGAGTGCTGGAGACAGTGCGGCTCTGGCCTTCGAGGCCCACCAGGTCTGGCCATGACGCCCATGGCGGCTCAGGTTCGTCTAAGCGGTCGATCACCGTTGCGTCAGCTCCTTGTCTGGCGCACTCCTCAACCGCGGCCGTCCCTGCGGTGCCGCTCCCCACTACCAGGATCCTGGGCACGAGGCCGACCGTCCCCTGAGACGTTATAACCGGCAGATCTGTCGGAGGGGGCATGTTAGTGGGGGTCGTCGGCAAACCTAATGTCGGCAAATCGACCTTCTTCGCAGCTGCCACCCTGAAGGACGTGCAGATAGCGGACTATCCGTTCACCACGGTCAAGCCAAACATGGGGGTGGCGAACATCGTCACTCAGTGCGTATGCAAGGAGATGGGGGTGATAGACAACCCCAGGGGTTCGAGCTGCGTAGGGGGGAGGAGGCTGGTCCCCGTGAAGGTGATCGACGTCGCTGGCCTCGTGGAGGGCGCATCCACTGGGAAGGGGCTTGGGAACCAGTTCCTCGACGACCTGAGGCAGGCGGACGCTCTGATCCAGGTTGTCGACGCTTCAGGCTCCACCGACCTCGAGGGGAGGAAGGTACCCCCAGGGACCCATGACCCCGCGGAGGACGTCGAGATGGTCGAACACGAGTTCGACTTGTGGATGTACGGCATCCTGAAGAGGGACTGGGAGAAAGCCGCTCGCTCCCTGGAGCAGACCGGGCGGAAGGTGACGAACCACCTCGCTGAACGGCTTTCCGGCCTGTCTGTGACCCTTGCGGACGTCGAGGCCGTCGTTCTTCGTCTGCGCCTCCGCGCAGAGAAACCGAGCGGGTGGACGGACGACGAGCTGATGCAGTTCGTCGTGGAGACTAGGAAGCTGACCAAGCCATCTCTGATCGCGGCGAACAAGGCGGACCTTCCGACGTCGTACCAGAACATCGAGAGGCTCAGGGGGACGGGGAGGCAGGTCGTCCCCTGCGCTTCCGAGGCGGAGCTCATGCTGCGTCGGGCCGCTGAGCGGGGCCTCGTCGCGTACACCCCTGGGGACAATGAGTTTACAATCCCTGACCCCGGGAAGCTCTCCGGAGCCCAGTCAGCAGCACTGAGGATGGTGGAAGAGAAGGTGATGGATGTCTACGGCGGGACGGGGGTCCAGAAGGCGATTAACGAGGCCTTCTTCGGGCTCCTGAAGTCTATAGTGGTCTTCCCGGTGGAGGACGAAACGAAGCTCACCGACAAAGATGGACGGGTGCTCCCTGACGCCTTCGTGATGAGAGGCGGGTCCACAGCGCTGGACCTGGCTCGGACGGTGCACAGTGACCTGGCTGAGGGCTTCCTATATGCGATAGACGCTAGGACGGGGAAGAGGCTGGCTGGAGACTACCAGCTGCAGAACAGGGATATCTTGAAGGTTGTATCAAGCAGCAAGAGGAGCTAGCTGCTCGACCTTCCGTGGTTCCGGCTTAGCGATAAGCTTGCTCTTCCTCACCCCTACGTGCCTCAGGTGGGTGACCTTCTTGGCCTCGTTGTAGACGTCCGACGCTACTTTCTGAAGCACCAGCTCTTGGACGAACCCTTCGTAATTCATGCCTGCTGCCTTCTCGCCTATCACTTTGTCCATGATCAGCCTTAGGTCGCGCTTCTTCGAGGTATTCATCTTGCCCTGGGAGAGCGCCGTGCAGTAGACCCTGACGACGTATCCGTCCTTGGTGGCGTAGTCTTTGATGAAGTCGGACATGGAAGAGCCTCTGCGTATCAGGCTCCTGAGGAACTCCCTCGAATATTCGTGCCCCTTGAACACGGTGTACGCTGTCTCGCCTTCGACTCTGTCTATCTGGAAGAAGAGCTTGAAGGCGTAATGCTGAGGGTCCTGCTTCAGTATGTCGTAGAGGGTGGTCTCTATGACCCTGCCGGCGGGCTTATCGACGTCTGTGAGAGGGACGCGCGCTATCGGGGCGTTCCCGAATGAGGGGGACGCTGTCACTGTTACCCAGGACTTCAGCTTCCATTTGTCCCTGACCTTCGCCACCTTCTTAGGCAAACTAAAGCGCCCCTTTCGAATCTCGCTTATAATGTCAGCGTCGCTGGAGGCGGTCGACCCCCCCCATGTAGGGGACGAGGGGCTCCGGGATTGTCACAGTGCCATCCTTCTGCTGGAAGTTCTCGACGATGGCCACCAGGGCCCTGGTGGTGACGGCTGTGGAGTTCAGGGTATGGACCAACCTGGTCCCCTCGCTCTGCTTGTCCCGGAACCTTATCTTGAGCCGCCTAGACTGGTAGTCGGTGCAGTTGCTGCACGACACCATCTCTCTGAACCTCCCTTGGACGGGCATCCAAGCTTCGAGGTCGTACTTCTTCGCGGCCACAGTCCCCATGTCCCCGGTGCAGACGTTTACAACCCGATAGCGGAGCCCCAGACCTTTGAATATACCTTCGGCGTTCGCTATCAGTTGCTCATGGAGGGCCCAGCTGTCCTCCGGGCGGGCAAAGGCTACCTGCTCGACCTTGTAGAACTGATGGGTCCTGAAGATCCCCTTTGTGTCCTTTCCGTGGGCGCCAGCCTCGACTCTGAAGCAGGGTGAGAAGCCGCAGTACTTCAACGGGAGCTCCCTCCCGGAGAGTATCTCGTCGGAGTGCATGGCCACCAGGGGGTGCTCCGAAGTCGCTATCATGTACAGGTCCTCCCCCTCCACCTTGTAGATGACAGGCCCGAAGTCGTTCATGTCTGTCACCCCGCCGTATGGCTGCCGCCTCATCATGAACGGAGGCTCCACCGGGATGAACCCTTTTGCCGAAACTGCGTCGATGGCATACCTCATGATGGCGTGTTCGAGCTTCACCGCGTCTCCCTTGAGGATGAAGAACCTGGAACCAGAGATCTTGGCAGCCCGCTCCATGTCAACCATCCCCAGGTTGGCGAGGACTTCGACGTGGTCCTTGGGCTCGAACTCAAACTTCCGCTCCGTCCCCCAAGTCCGGACGGTCACGTTCTCTGTGTCGTCCTTCCCTACCGGCACGCTCTCGTGAAGGATGTTCGGGAATGACATCAGGATGCCCTCCAAGGCCCGCTGCTCTTCGTCCTGGGCTTTCGCGAGACCGTCGAGGCGCTTCGATAGCTCAGCGACATTCGACTGCGCGGCCTCTATGGGCTGCTTCTTTCGGGCCAGGTCGGCGATGACCCTGTTGGCCTCGTTGAGCTCGTGGCGCAGGGCTTCCGCACGGGTCTTTGCGGTCCTCCACTCGGAGTCCGCCTTGATGGCGTCGTCCACGAGGTGCAGCCTGTCGAGCATCCCTCTCTTCCTGAGATCGGCCCTGATCACCTCCGGATCCTCCCTCAGCAGCTTTACGTCTAGCATCGGATTGCCTCAACCCCGCTTCGGTTGCGATAAAAGCCATACCTCCTGGAATAGCGTCGCGTCTCTCAGGACTGCCAAGGCGGTCGATAGAGAGCTGGAGGCGGAGTCGGATTCGACGGCGAAAGCCAGATGTTCCCC
>JAJYYP010000005.1:43218-57330 GCA_021800855.1 archaeon
AACCCCGCTTCGGTTGCGATAAAAGCCATACCTCCTGGAATAGCGTCGCGTCTCTCAGGACTGCCAAGGCGGTCGATAGAGAGCTGGAGGCGGAGTCGGATTCGACGGCGAAAGCCAGATGTTCCCCATTCACCGCCGAAGCCAGCTTCATCCCCCTCGGTGCGCCCTCGTTGTCAGGCGCGAGGACAGACACCAGGCTCCTTACTGTCGGGCCGTCCCTGCAATCGATCCGCAGCTCTACTCGGGTCCTCAAGCAGCAACTCTCTCCAGGACGGCTTTGGAGAAGGCTTCCGTCCTCGATGAAGGTATCTTGGCGCCCGCGGCCATCTCGTGCCCTCCCCCGACCCCGTCCACAGCCTCCGCCGCTTCCTTCATCACCATACCCAGGTTGACCTCCCTTGAGAAGGCGTCCCCCACCCTCGAGGATATCTTGACTTCCGTGTCCCGCCCCGTCGCTCTACCCACCACCACCTTGTCTCTGAACTCGGGGGTGGAGGTGAGTATGGAGATCACCGGGCCTAACAGCTTTTCGTCCACCAGCCCCTCCCCGTTCACGAAGACGACGCTGCCGTGCCGTTCCGTCCTCGATGGCTCCGAGGCGAGGCCGCTCAGTGCCTTGTTTATCCCTCCCCGGTACTCTGACAATGTCTTCATGGCGGCGTTCAGGGCGTGGGACCTGTCTCCCAGGCAGATCGCGACACCTATCCCCTGAACGCCCATCCTCCCGCAGGAGTTCAGGAGCGTCCCGAACTCTCTCGCATCCCGCAGCGGCGTGAATGCGTCCTCGAAGCGCAGCGTGTACACCTCCCCAAAGATACCCGCCAGCGCGTCGCTTGCGCCTTCCTGGGAGCCCAGGGCTGCCGCGAGGGCTTCGACGAGGCTTTCCTTTTCCCCCTTGGAGAGGGACGAGACAGTGCGCCAGGACCCGCCATCCTTCAGGGGGAGCCCGGACTGGTGCAGCAGGTTGAGGACCGCGTCCTTGCTCCCTGTCAGCCCCTTCAGGAGAGGCGTGGAAGTCAGGGCCACCGCCTCGTGGACCGGCCTGGTCTCTCGCCCTGTGAACATCAAGTCAGTGGTAACTGACATCAGCCCGCGCGACTGGGCGTCCGCAAGCGCAACCCGGTTGAGCCCCGTCAGAGACCTCCCAGGTCCGGCGTCTTGGCGGTCCGCTACGGCCCCCACCACGGCTAGAGGAGAAAGGTCCGCGTTTGCCTGGTCGAGGGTCGCAGCGAAGAGGTAAGCCATAGCCGAGGAGCATGCCTCCTTCCCCCCGTCGAAACCGTAAGCCCAGGCATTGACAACGCTTGGGCATCTCATGTCAGCCTCTGAAATCTGATGATGATCTATGAGTAGGAAGTCTGTCCCGAAAGCCCCCTCAAGCTCCGTGACAAGGGTCGACCCCAAGTCGGTGAAAATGTGGAACGCGTAGCCGAGCCCCTTCAGCGACCCGATGGTCTTGGCGTCGAGGTCTGGGACGGTGCGTAGGGCGACATTGGCGCCCTTGCGTTTGAGCGCCGCGAAAACGGTCGACCCGCTGCATAGGCCGTCCGCGTCTATGTGCGTCACCACGAGGATTCTCTTCCCGTCGGTGGCCATCTTCAGGACGTTCGGAGCCAGGGCCCTGTATCGCGCGGTGAGCCCTTCGATGTCGGCCACGGGCCCGCCCCCGTTTTAGGCCAGCTGTGCGACGACGGTGGCGTACTTGAAGTCCTTCGAAAGGACACCTTTGTCCTTGTAGTATTTTGAAAGCCGGTATATCTTTGCCTCGATGAGTTCGAGAGAATGCACGTTCTTCCTATCGCTGCCGTGCACGTCAAGATGCTTCTGAACCCGTTGGGCCCTTTCAATCAGGTCCTGCAGGTCCTGGGGCATCTTCGGCGCGACTTTGCCTTCTGCCAAGACCCTCCCGATCGACTTCCCCGCCAGAGGCTTGAACAACGGGACGCCGTAGTCGTCCCTGAGCGTCTGCCCTATCTTGCTCGGAGTGAGCCCTTCCTTGGCGAGCTTGAGGACAACGTTCCTTGCCTCGTCTGGGGTGGTGGTCACCCAGCTCGGATTGCTCCTGCTGGGGGGCCTGGTCTGGTGAGATTTGCCGTGCCTGTGCGAATGGATTCGGGCCATGCTTCAGAAGTTCAGGCGAGTCCTCCGGGTTTGACTGATAAACGTTGCCCGCCAGATCCTCGTCTCACGCGACTCGGGCGTACCTCCCTCTCCGCTCGATGTTCCGGAGCTGGCTGCGGACCCTCCGGAACTTCGGAGCCCCGGCCCTGGCCTCGTAACCCCTGAAGAAGGCGTCCAGTGCCGTCCTGGATATCCCCGGATGGGCACCTACGATCGTCTCTTTGATCAGACGGAGGTCCACGGCGTGGTCTTCCAATCTGCTGGTGCGATGGGCCAAGCCGAAGTCTAGGAAGACGAGGGTCCCCTCCCTGGAAACTACGTTCGCCGTTGTGAGGTCCCCGTGCATCATCCCCGACGCGTGGAGCCGGGCGACCCCTTCCCCGAATTTGAAGAAAGGACCCTCCGCGTCTTTCTCTGCCATGCAGCCCGCCAGGTCCCTGAGCATCTCCCCGCCGATGTACTCCATTACCATGGTGGACGCCGGGAGGTCGAGGTGGTAGAGAAAGGGGGTCGCGACCCCGGCCCGCTTCGCATGGCGTATCATCTCAGCCTCGTGCACCGTCCTCTGACGCCGAATCTCCTGGTCGAGGGATGCCAACCTGTAGGTCAGCGGCTTCCTGACTTTGAACACGGCCTGGAGCCCCTGCCAGTCCCCAAGCACCACGTCAGCCTCGGCTCCTCTGTAGAGGAGCCGACCTGGAACCCCTTCAGCCGCGCCAGGGGATGTCAACCACATCCAACCTCCACGACTGCCTGACCGTCGACTCGGCCACCGGGACCTCGATACCGCTCCGGTGGGCTAGCACCCCGGTCCAAGCTATCTGAGCGCCGCAGTCACCGCTGTATTCCAAGGGGACCGCCAGGACCTTCGCTTCGTGCCTCTCAGCCATGGCAGACATCATCTGCGTCAGGCGCTTGTTCGCAGCCACGCCCCCCACTATCATGACCTCCTTCTTCCCTGTGAACGCAAGTGCCCTCTCGGTTACCTCTGCCACCATCGAAAACGAGGTCTCTTGAAGAGAGTAGGCCACGTCCTCGAAGGAGGCCCCGCGGTCCAGGAGGGACTTCGAAGCTGTCAGGAGCCCTGAGAATGAGACGTCATTCCCCTTCACTGAGTATGGGAGCCTGAGGTAGTGGTTGGACCTGGAAGCCGATTCCTCGATGGCACGCCCGCAGGGGGATGCCAGGCCATGGTGCCTCCCGAACTGGTCGAGGAGCTGCCCGAGGGTCAGGTCCAGCGACTCCCCGAGGATCCGCCACCTCAGTTCAGAGTAGGCTATGATCATCGTATGCCCCCCGGAGACGAGGAGGACCACGGGATCCTTTGCCCCTGTCAGAAGGCACCCGAGTTCTATGTGCCCGACCGCGTGGTTGACAGGGACGAGAGGGACGCCAATAGAAGCGGCCAAAGTCCTGGCGGCGACGGCGCCGACGCGCAGGCAGGGGCCGAGTCCGGGGCCCATAGCGTACGCGACCGCTGAGAGGTCGCTGAGATCCTCGCCCGAGGAGCGGAGAGCCTCAGATATGACGGAAGGGGCCGCGGCAAGGTGGTTCTGGGAGGCCTCGAATGGGTGGATTCCACCCCCCGGGGGCGCCTTGTATACCGACTTCGGGTTCGAGAGTATCTTGCCGTCGGAAGAGACCACAGACGCTGAGAACGTGTGTGCTGTGCTTTCCACGCCGATGACTACGCTTTTCATCTCTGGTTACATCTTTCTCGTCTGGCGGTAGAGGTCTCCTAGAAGGTTGACGTAAGGCTTGACCTCGACGAGGAAGTCCTCGAACTTGGCCCTCTCGAAGGTGACGGCGTGCTTCCCCCCCTCGAATGTGATCTTGGCCGCGAGCACGATCCCTCCGCTCCTGTCAGGGTCTGACTTGAGCTTTGGGAAGTGGATCAGGGCCCCGTACCCTGTCTTCTTTCCCTTCTTAGTGAACACGAGGTTGTAATACATGCTGAGGGTCTTGGTGAACTGGGCTAGCTGCTTCTTCCTGCTCTCGCTCCGCTTCACCTGGTCGAAGTCGGCCGCCGCCAAGGTGTCTATCATCTCCTTGAGCAGCTTCATCTCGCTCACCTTCCTCGTGTACCCAGCGTATTCAATCGGCATCTGATAGACGCTGTTCATCACCGAGTCCCAGTCGTCCAGGACAGCGAAGGTGTCGGTGTCGAGGTTCATCTCCCTCTTCAGCTCATCTGACAGCACGTCTTCCACGGTCAGTTTGCGCGGCACGCCGCGAGCGGCGGCCGACGCATAGTTAACGTTGACCCCACCACCCTGGGCAGAGGGGGTTCCTCCCGTCCACGAACTTATACACAGAGACCCCCTGAGGAGAGGGGTTGAAGCCCCCCATAACGTCGGTCGAGGTTTCATATCTGATACACGCCACGGAAGACGAGAAGAAAGTCTGTGACGCTGTGGCGAGGCTCCTGGGCGGTGACCCGGTAATGCAGAGAGAGGCTCTCGAAGGTCACTTCGGGAACCGGATCGTCAGGATAAGGATCCACCTGACAGGCGACGTGGCGTCCTTGGCGTTCAGGCACATCGTCGCCGGGCTCCCCCGACAGGTGCGGGCCGCCGTCTCCGATAGGCTCGCAGCTTTCGTCGACGAGCACTCGGCGCTGTACCTGCGTCTGGACAAGCAGAGGCTGATCTCCGGGACCGCAGAAATCGGGACGACCGACTCCATCAGAGTGAAGGTCAAGCCGAGGCTCTTTGCCATGCAAAGAGGAGCACTGGAGTTCTACTCGAATGAGTTGGAGGGGACATAGGTTGCCCAAAAGATACCTCCTTCTGATGGCCGAAGGAGCCGTCCTCGAAGAGGAGATGAAGGTGCTGACGAAGGTGCTGGGTCGCGAGTTCGGCGGCGTGAAAGTCTTCGGGGTGGACGGGAACCCCCGGGCGGTCATAGTCAAGGGGACGGTAGAGTCAGCACGACGGCTGAGGGAGGCCTGCGAGAAGGGTGCGGTCGGGGGGAGGAAGATGACCCCCGTCCTTACGTCGGGTGCAGTAGGTAACCTCAAAAGGCTAGCAACAGGGGCAGTGACTCCATGGCCAAGTTCATGAGTGATGAGTACATATCCCAGGTGCAGTCCACTCTCGCGGCCGACCCCAAGTGGGCCGAGACCACCAAGGGGTTCAAGACGAGCATAGCTTTCAACGTCGCCGACTCCGGCCAGAGTTACCTGATGACCGTGGAGAATGGGACGACGGCGATCAAGAAGTCTGAGCCGGGCGCCAACGCCGAGTTCTCTTTCGATGGAACCTACGATTCGTGGTGCAAGGTAGCCAAGGGCGAGGTAGACATCCAGTCGGCTGTCTTGAAAGGTCAGCTCAGGTTTAAGGGCTCCCTCCCCAAGATCATAATGTACAGGGACAGGCTCGTCAGGGTCGCCGAAGTCATGAAGGACGTCCCAAAAGAATTCTAGACAGGGACGAAGACGTAGTATGGGCTTCCGTCCGACCTCGTCCTCGCCTCCACCCTGAGCTTCATGCCAGGGGTCGCGTCCTCCGCTGTGACTCCTTCGAGCCAGGCGAGAGCCTTGACCCCCCCTCGGAACTCGGCTATGGCGACCGTGTACGAGCCCTCAGCCGAGAAGCTCGCAGGCACCGTCAAGACCTGGGTGTACGTGACAAGTGTGGCATCCTGACCCAGGTCGACCCAGTGAAACTCACTCCCCATGCACCTGGAACAGTCTGACTGCGGCGGGAACGAGACGTTTCCGCACTTCGAGCACTTGGTGGTGACGAACCTACCGGCTCGCAACGAGTCCCAGAACTCGTGGGTCTTTGATATGGGGATGTCGAATCTGAGGGTGAGCGGCCGCCTTGAGCGTAGCGTAGGCGCTTCTGACATGCCTCAGTCCCTCGAATAGACAGTTACGTATGCGTAGTGGCCCGTCCCCCCGATGTTGTGAGTCAGCCCCAGCCCTTTCTTGATCTGGGCCTGGCGCCTCCCGGCCTCCCCCCTCAGCTGCTTTGTGATCTCGACGGCCATGGAGACACCTGTGGCGCCTATGGGATGCCCTTTGGCTTTCAGCCCGCCGTCCAGGTTTACAGGGATTCTCCCGCCGAGTTCGGTCTCGCCTTCACGGATCATCTTCGCCCCCTCCCCTTTCTTACAGAAGCCTAGGTCTTCATAGGCCATCAGCTCAGCTATGGTGAAGCAGTCGTGTGCCGTGGCGACGTCTACGTCCTCGGGCGAAACCTTGGCCATGGAGTAGGCTCTCGCAGCGGCTTCGACGGCCGCTCGGAGCCCGACGTAGTTACCTCTCCTGCTGAGGTTCGCGGTGTCGGACGAGTATCCTACCCCTCTGATCCAGACAGGGGTGTCGGTCAGTTTCTTGGCCGCCTCTTCTGAGGCCAAGACCACAGTGGCCGACCCGTCCGACAGAGGACATGCGTCGTAGAGTTTCAGCGGCCAGGCCACCATCTGGGAGCCCATGGCCTTCTCCAGCGTGATCTCCTTCTGGAAGTGTGCAAGCGGGTTGCTGGCGCCGTACCTGTGCGCCTTCACAGACACCCTCGCGAGGTCCTCCTGGGTGGTGCCAAACTGGTTCATGTGTGCTACTGCGTAGAGCGCGTAGTAGGCCGGGAAGGTCATCCCGTAGTTCTCGAACTCCCATGTATAGGAGCCGGCCCTCCCGATGAGCTCGACCGAGGTAGGCGAGTCCACCTCGGTCATCTTTTCCACCCCAACCGCCATGGCCACTTCGGTCTCGCCGCTAAGGATGCTGTTGTAGGCTGCCTTGATCGCCGCGCTCCCGCTTGCACAGGCAGCTTCGACCCTCATGGTCCCGGCGCCGCTGAGGCCCGCGTATTCTCCGACCACTACGGCGGGGAGGGACTCCTCGTACCAGCCCCCGGCGCTCCCCACCACGACATTGCCGATGTCCCTACGCTCGACGCCGGCGTCATCGATAGCTTGCTTGATTGATTCGAAGGCAAGTTCTCCTATGTTGACGTCAGCCCGCCTTCCGAACCTGCTGTGACCGACGCCGACCACGGCGACCCTGGTCACCGTGAGGACACCCCGTAGATCGACATAGCTTTTGTCTCCGAGGGGAGCTTAGCCCAGGACGCCCATCTCTTTCGCTACTTCCTTCATGATGGTGAGCCGCTGAATGTCGTTGGTTCCTTCATATGTCTTGATGATCTGGGAGTCCCGGAGCATCCTCTCCACCTGGCTGTCTGTGGAGACGCCGTAGGCGCCCATGATGAGCATGGCCATGTGGGCGTTCTTCTCCGCGGCCTCAGTGGCAGTAATCTTCGCTATCGATGACGCCTTGATGAAGTCCTTCCCCTTCTTCGTCAGGGTGGCCGCCCAGTAGGTGAGGAGCCTGGCCGTGTGGACCGCGGCAGTCATCTCAGCTATCTTGAACTGGACCTGCTGGTAGCTCAAGAGGTAGTTGTCGAAGGTCTGCCTCTGAGTCGAATATCGCAGCGCCGCTTCAAGTGCTCCCTGGGCTAGGCCCGTGCCTTGGGCCGCGACACCGACTCTCCCATGGTCGTAGCAGGTCAGGGCAATCCTCACCCCTCTCCCGACCTCCCCTACCACGTTCTCCTCCGGGACCTCGAGGCCATCGAACATCAGCTCGACCGGCTGGTCCCCCCTGAGCCCGATGACGTCGGTCCGCTGCCCGACGTTGAGTCCTTTCATCCCTTTCTCGGCTATGAACGCCGTGATCCCCTGGTGCCTCTTCCCTCCCTCCATGGGGCTGGTCCTGGCGAAGATGAGGAAGGTCTCAGCCTTGTCCCCGTTGGTGATGAACATCTTCTTCCCGTTGATGACATACTTGTCCCCCTCCTTCTTGGCGCTGGTCGAGATGGCGGCCACGTCGGAGCCGGTACCCGGCTCGGTCATGGCGTGGGCGGCTATCTTCTCCCCCTTCGCGATTGGGACGAGGTACTTCCTCTTCTGTTCCTCGGTCCCGAACAAGAAGATAGGGGTGGAGACCAGATAGGTGGCGCCGACGACGGCTGAGAAGGCTGCGGAGAACCTGGCAATCTCTTCTGTAGCGATGACGAGAGAAAGGTCGTCTCCCCCCCCTCCGCCGTACTCTTCTGGGAAGGGGACGCCGAAGAGGCCCAACGCGGCGGCCTTCTTCACGAGGCCCATGTCCATCTGGTTCTCCCTGTCTATCCTCTGGGTCACCGGCGCGAGTTCCTTCTCAGCGAACTCCCTAACGGCCTGGCGGAAAGCCTCCTGCTCCTCTGAAACTGAAATCACGTAGTCGGACGAGCTCGGCGTTAAAGTGCTCATTGGATTGGTTGTCCTCCTGCCATATATACGCGATTACTTTTCGTAACCTCTCTTTCCAGTGGAAAGAGCCTTAAGCCGGTCGCCTCTGCGTCCCATACGATGGCCATCGAGAGGGTGACGGTAATCGGCGCGGGGGACATGGGCCACGGCATCGCAGAGCTCTTCGCGGTCAACGGGTTCCAGGTGACGCTGGTCGACAAGTTCCCGCAGGCGCTGGAGAAGGCTCAGGCGAGGATATCGTCTAGCCTGGACAAGCTAGTGGAGAAGGGGAGGGTGACCAAGGAGCAGGCCGAGGACGCAAAGTCGAAGCTCGTGTATTCTGCAGACCTGGGCAGCGGGGTGTCTGCAGCGGACCTCGTGGTGGAGGCGGTCCCAGAGTCGGTCGACCTGAAGAAAGGAGTCCTCAGAGAGGCCTCGGCGTCTGCCCCCTCGGGGGCAATCTTTGCGTCGAACACTTCGAACATCAGGATCTCTGACCTGGCCGAAGCCACCGACAGGCCACAGAGGGTGGTCGGTATGCACTTCTTCAACCCCCCGATGGTGATGAAACTGGTCGAGGTGACTCCTGGGACAAAGACAGACCCCGCCGTCGCCCAGGAGGTCTTCGACCTCTGCGGGAAGCTCGGACGTACGCCTGTGAGGGTGCTGAAGGATTCCCCCGGATTCATAGTCAACAGGATTAACGCAGCCGACACCCTCTTCTTCTGCCTACTCCTAGACCGAGAGGTCGCGAGCCCCTCTGAGGTTGACACGTTCGCCAGAGGTCAGGGGCTCCCCATGGGTCCATACGAGTTGCTCGACTTCGTCGGAGTGGACGTGGGGGCGGACTCACTCGCATATTTCGCTTCGGCCCTCTCAGCGGAGTACGGCAAGGGGACGACCTTCGCGAAGATGGTCAAGGAGGGCCGCCTTGGGAAGAAGACCGGCCGCGGGTTCTACGACTGGTCGAAAGGGAAGGCTGAGATTCCGAAGGCAGACCCCACCGACAAGGTGTCAATCATGGACATCTTCGCCCTCGAAATCAACGAATCAGTAAAGCTGATTGAGGAGGGGGTGGCTACGCCGGACGACATAGAGAAGGGAGTCGTCCTGGGGATGAACAGGCCGTTCGGGCCAATCTCAGTCGCCAGGGACCTGAGCAGCGCGGAGGTCGAGGCGAAGCTCGAAGAGCTCTCTGCCAAGTACGAGTGCGGCGTGTTCGCCCCGGCTCGCTCTATCGCAGAAGGGAGGCTCCGGGACGCCATCGAGGGGAGGATTCACCCCACACAGGGTCGGGAGGCGCCCGTGGCGGAGTCGAACGCCGCGCCATCCACAGTGGCACAGAGGGCGATACGCCTGGAAAGGCTCGACGGAGGGGTCGCCAAGATCGTGATAGACAGGCCAAGGCTGAACCTGATCAACGGCGATGTCCTAGACGGGCTGGATGGTATATTGACGGACCTGTGGAACGACCGGGAGATCAGGGCGATAATAGTGACAGGGGAGGGGACAGTGTTTTCTGCCGGCTTCGAGATGACGAAGTTTGTCTCGAGCGCGGCAGGGATGATGGAGTTCGCCAGAAAGGGAGAACGGACAATGAGGCGTCTCAGCGAGATCCCCAAGCTCACGATAGCCGTACTGAAGGGATATGCCCTCGGAGGAGGCCTCGAGCTTGCCCTCTCCTGCGACCTCAGGCTAGCCACCGAGGACGCGGAACTGAGGTTCCCTGAGCTCACGCGCGGCCTGGTGCCCGCTTGGTCAGGGACGCAGAGGCTCGGCCGGCTGGTCGGGCTGTCACGGGCATCTGCCATGATACTCGCCTGCGAAAGCGTCACGGGGAGTCGGGCGCACGAGATGGGGTTGGTAAACCGTCTCCTCCTCGGAGGAGACCCTGACGGGCAGGCTGTGAGATACGCGAAGGAGCTCGCGTCTTCGGAGGCGCCGGTGGCCGTCATGCTCGCGAAGAAACTGCTCAACAAGGGAGCGGAGGTCCCGATGGATGTTGGGCTCGAGATGGAGGAGATGGCTGCGGGCGTCCTCTTTGGGACGGAAGACCTGAAGGAGGGGATATCCGCGTTCCTGGGCAAGAGGAAGCCTGAGTTCAAGGGGAAGTGAGGGGACGTGGTCGAACTCAAAGACGCATACGTGGCTGACTACCTTAGGGTCCCTTTCTCAAGGTCGAGGCCCTCTCAGCCAGAGAAGGACGTCTACAACTCGGTCAGGATGGACCAGGCCTTGAGCCTCCTCATACGCAAAGTCCTGGATAGGACGGGTTTCAAGCCTGATGAGATTGGAGACGTCGTCACTGGTTGTGCGTTCCAGACCGGGGAGAACTGGCTCTACGGCGGGAGGCACCCGGTCCTGCTTGCTGGCCTCCCAGTCTCAGTCCCCGCCATGGCGATGGACAGGGCGTGTGCCTCGTCCATGAACGCCGCGGCAGAAGGAGCCATGGAGATCATGACAGGGAACTCAGAGGTCGTCCTCGCCGGAGGGATGGAGCATCTCACCCACGTCCCGATGTCGAACAATCCCGCCCTGGCGCCTAACACGCGGCTACTCGCAAGGCCGGAGTACATGAGATACCAGATGAGCACGGGCTATTCGATGGGACTCACTGCGGAGAAACTCGCGGAGACGGAGGGGTTCGTCAGGGAGGAGTTGGACAGGTTCTCCGTCGGTTCACACGCGAAAGCGTCGAAGGGCGTAGACGAGGGATGGTTCAGGGGCGAGCTTCTGCCCATGCGAGTGGAGTTCGAAGGGGAAGAGCGGGTCATCGAGACCGACCAGAGCATAAGGAGAGGGACTACAATGGAGCAGGTCGCGGCCTTACAGCCTTCGTTCAAGTCAGGCGGGCTCATCACGGCGGGGAACTCCTCTCCTCTCAACGCTGGTGCGTCCATGGTCGTCCTCGCCTCGAAGGAGAAGCTTGATGAGCATGGGGTCAGACCACTAGCCAAGATAGTGTCCATGGGGTGGGCGGGGGTCGAACCGAGCGTCATGGGGAAGGGTCCGGTCCCTGCTTCCAAGAAGGCGCTCGCGAAGGCTGGGCTCAGTGTGGACCAGATCGACGTATGGGAGATCAACGAGGCGTTCGCCGTCGTGGTTCTCTATGCCATGCGGGAGCTTAGGCTCGACCCGGAGAAGGTAAACATCCACGGGGGGGCGATAGCCATCGGTCACCCGCTAGGGGCGTCCGGGGCCAGACTTGTGGGGACGCTGGCAAGGGAGCTCGTCCGGAGCGGCAAGGAGTACGGTATGGCCACGCTCTGTGTGGGAGGCGGGCAGGGATTTGCCATCCTGATGCAGAGGGCGTAACGGCTACTGGATAGCGCCTCTTGATTTCATCTTCTGCGTAGCCGCAACGGAATAGCCCAAGGACTTCATGATGGAGGCGGTGTCGTCTCCCAAACCGGGGGCCGCGGTGTAGGACCTCTTCCTCATGTAAGGGATTGTCCTGAGCGGGCCGTTGAGGACCTCTTCGCGTCCAACCCTCGCCAGCATCCCTAGGCTCATGGCCCAGTCGCTGTCAAGCGCCTCCTTTATGGTCAGTACCGGCGTCACGCAGGTGTCCCTGCCCATGAGCGCCTTGGCCCACTCGTCCCTCGTCCTTGTCGCGAAGACGCGTTCCAGCTCTGAGGTGACGCGGGCCTTCTCCTCTGCAGTGCCGAACCTCAGGGACTCGAGCTCGGGGACGCCCAAGGCGACCAGCAGGTTCCGCCAGAAGGCAGGCTCGATGGCAGCGACCGCCAAGTACCCTCCGTCGGCGGTCCTGTAGACGTTGTAGTAAGGCGTGGAGCCGAAGATGAGGCTGTCCCCTTCTCTGGGTGCCCGCCCTGTTGCGAGATAGACGGAAGCGGGGAGCACCATCCAAGACATCAGGGAGCCGACTATTGGAACGTCTATGAACGCCGGCCTCTTGCGACCAGAGAGCGCCCCCAGAATCCCCAGGGCCGCGTACATCCCAGAGGCTATGTCGCCCAGCTGCAGGAGCGGGACTCCCGGCTCTCTGTGGTACGCGAGCGTCCCAGCTACTGACTGGAAGTTGAGGTCGTGTCCAGGCATCGAACTAAGCGGACTCTCCTGGCCGTAGGCCGAGATCGAGCAGTAGACAATCTTCGCATTGACCTTCTTCACCTGGTTGAAGGACAGCCCGAGCCTGGACATCGCCCCGGGGCGAAAGCCTTCTACGAACACGTCAGCGGTTCTGAGGAGGCGCCGCATCACGGCGTTCCCCTCGGCGGATTTCAGGTCTATCCCGACGCTCTTCTTGTTCCTGTTGACTGTCGCATGCACAGGGCTCCTCCCGCGACTAGTAGGAGGTGTGGCCCGCATGTAGTCCCCCAGTCCAGGTTGCTCCACCTTGATTACCTCGGCGCCCATGTCGGAGAGGAGCATTGTGCAGAACCCTCCGGGTAGGAGACGCGTCGCGTCAACCACCCTCACGCCATCAAGGAAACCCAACGTTCTCCCGTCCCTCGCTCTGCAGATAAAGGCTAAATCCCGGCCCTGGCCTGAATTTCATGACGATGAGGTGAACGCCGTCCCAGTCATAGTCCGGAGTAAGCTCCCGGACAGATGATGATCTCGCGACGATACTGAGTCAAAAACAAACGAGGACCGAGCGTTTTTGGACACATTCGAGCAGCTGGTTGCTGAAGCCTGGACCCGCCAGTTCCAGGGGTGGGACTTCGAGTTCCTCAACGGAAGATACGTCGAAGGGAGAACATCGTGGAACTACGAGCGGCTGCTGGGGTTGAGGCTGGCAGGGGCAGGAACGTAACTTGATCTTGGGACAGGGGGCGGCGAACTCTTGTCCTCAATGGCTTCGCTACCTCGTCGAACGGTGGCGACCGAAGGGTATCGGCCCAACCTTCAGGTGGCGCTCAAGAGGCTGAACCGCCGAGGCGTGGACGTCGTTTTCTCCTATAGTGACGACAACGCTGCCACAGGGATGCAGCGAGGGGCGCTCCCGTTCAGGGACGCGACAATCGACCTGGTCAGCAGTCGGCACGAAGCCTTCGTGGCCAAGGAGACGGCGAGAGTGCTCCGCCAAGGCGGGACGTTCGTCACGCAACAGGTTGGCCCTGGCAACGACGAGGAGCTGGCCCTGCTTCTGGGCGAACGTGAAGATGAGAGGGGGCGTTGGGACCTCGCCGAGGCCGTGAGGCAGGTCAGGGGTGCTGGACTGCGCGTGACCGAGAGCGGCGAAGAGAAGGTCCGCTCCAGCTTCCTTGACATCGGAGCTCTGGCGTATTATCTGAAGGCCGTAGGTCCTCTAGAGTTCGACGCGACCAGTCTCACCGAACTTGAGAGGCCCCTGAGGGAGGCTGACTCGAAGATACGGACTGTGGGGTCCTTCGATGTCACCACCTCGCGCTTCTACCTCGTTGCCGAGAAGCAAAGAGAGGACCCGTCCCAACATTAATAGCGCCGATGCGGATGATGAATCAGATGGGCAGGAGCGTCAAGGTCCATGACGACACCCACCGGACGCTGATGCAGCTGAAGGCTAAGCGGAGGAGCGCTAGCGTCGACCAGGTGATACGAGAGATGATCAGGCAGTCGACTGGCACCTCGGTGGGGGAACCCCCTCAAGGGGCGGAAGACCTGGCGAAGTATTCGGAGTGACGGTCCGGCAACACAGAAATACGAACCTGCTGAGCCTCCCGACCCATCAATGGCAAAGTTCGACGGCATAGTGGGGAAGGCCCTGCTGACTGTGGAGGAGAAGGAGAACGAGCTTACCCTGGTCTT
>JAJYYP010000037.1 GCA_021800855.1 archaeon
TCCGCCCCATCCCTGCGGCTATCACCACCAGGCTCGCACCGTCCAGCACCGAGTAGTCCGTCGACCCTGTCACCTCGACGTCGACCCCCAGGTCGGAGAGCTTGTGGCTGATGTCCAACGCTTCCCCCTCGGCGAGCCCGGGGACTATGTCCACCAGAGCGACGTCGTCCAGCCCCATCGACGCTATCTCCAACGCGGACTGGGCCCCTATCCTCCCCGCCCCTGCTACCCCAATCATGGTTCGTGGCTCCTAGGCGGGAGTATAAACTGATTTCCCCGAATGGACCAAGGACAGGCGGGACGCCTAGAGACGCAGGCCGAAGGACTGGGCGAAGTCCTCGAAGGAGTGGTAGGCTGCCAGGAACTGGACCCCCTTCTCGGATATCATGTACTTCGATATCTTCTCCCCTGTGAGCTCCACGAGCAGCCCCGAGCCCACCAGCTCGGAGAGGAGCTTTGACATCCTGGTGTACGATAGGTTCCCCCTGCGGAGGAGGGCGGTCACACCCACCCCTGTCCCCTCGACGTTCATGTCCCTGGCCGTGCTTAGCACGTCCGCTATTATCCTGACCTGCGTCCTATATGGGGCCATCCACTTTCACTCCCCCCACAGCGAACCTGAGCACCGGGGTGAACAATATGGTGAGTCCCATCACCTGCAGTATAATCTGAAGTAGTGAAAGAACTACGACGTACTGGTACACAAGCGATAACCACTGGAAGAAGGTCCCGACCCCGAGCAGGGCGAGCCCCATGGCTATGAAGAGGGTGTCAGGCTTCCTCGTCCGAGTATAGGAATAGAAGGTCTCTACTACCCCGTACATGACGAAATAGAACGACAGAATCGAAAGTATGTTCGCCAGGTCCGGTCCGCTGATCGAGATCACGGGGAGGATCAGGAGCGCTGCCCCCATCCTCTTCGACAGGACCACGTCCACTGCGTGGGAGAAGGCGAGGAAGAAGTAGCCCGTAGTCTCCAAGAGCAGGCCACCCACCACCACGTCTGTCGCTGTGATCGAAAGGCGCGGGACGAGCTGGCCGAGCCCGACCAAGCTCTCTACGAAGAACCCGAACCCGAGGAACGCGAAAGCCAGCCCTAGCCTCATGAGGGACATGCTCTCCGTATGCTTCACCCCCTTGAGGGCGACGTAGGCCACCGAGAAGGACACGAACACCCCGATGAACTGGAGCATCGACTCGATGAGTGCCATGTCGGGGGCCGAGCTCATGTTTAGGAGACGAAGGACCGCGCCCAGATATAAAAGCGTGATGAAGCCGAACTCAAGGTCCTACCGGGCCAAGCGCCTGGTCTCCGCCTGCACCCAAACCCGCCGCCGCACGCGCGCGGCGGGGAGGCTAAGAATCCACAGAGGTCAATCCCCATAGCCATGATTTCCTCAATCTTGATCGGCATCGCCCTTTTCACCCTCCTGCAGGTGGTTTTCATCCGCCACGTCACGTGGCACGCGGATGTCTCGGTCGGGGACTGGTCGGCTCTGTCAGGACCTATCATAACGGCTCCTTTCGCGACGGCGGCGTCCACGGCCGGTCTCGTCGCGCTCACCTACATCTTGTATGCAGACGCTTACGTCTCATCCTCCAGTACCCTCAACGTCTACCTCGGGACTTCGCAGAGGACGCTCTACGGCCTCGCGACGTTGAAGTCGTTCCCCGCGTCCCTCATTAGGGTGCACGAGAGGTTCAGGGTCCCCATCCTCCCGCTCGTGATATCCACGCTCGTAGGGTTCCTCTTCTTCGCCCCATTCCCCAGCTGGTACAAGCTGGTAGGGTTCATATCGAGCTCTACCGTCTTCACTTACGTAGTCGGCGGGTCCGCGCTCATGGTCCTCAGGGAGCATGGATCTGAGCTCAAGAGGCCGTTCAGGCTCGCAGGTTCCAGTATAATCTCGCCCGTCGCGTTTGTGGGGGCTTCTCTTATCGTCTACTGGTCAGGCTGGCCTGTCGTCGGGTACGTGGCTGTAGCGATATTCCTAGGGCTGATAGTTTAGGGCATCTTGGCAGCTCTCAACAGGAAAAATGTCATCGACATATTCACTTCACAGGCCCTGAAGGCAGGGATTTGGGTCCCGGCCTACATCGTTGCTCTCGTTGTACTTTCCTACATCGGAGAGGCAGGGTACGGCGGGATAGGCATCCTAAACTTCCCGGTGGATTTCATAGCGGTGATAGTCGTCAGGCTGATATTCTACGCCTGGTCAGTGATGTCAGGGTACAGGACAAGCGAGATCGAGCAGATGGTAGGGCAAGGGACGCCGTTCGTCGCGGCAGAGTCCTCTGGCGCGCCAGCGGACCAGAAGAGCGGCCAGCAGTGAACGACGCCGACGGCTGGCGAACGTTTGGTGTCTCGGAAGCGCGCAGGGCCGCTCGAGACTTGGCCGGCGCCGGGTCATCGTACGCCGTTCGCCCAATGATGCACAGTAGGCAATTTCGCGACGTCGTAAAAGCCGCCGGAGGAAGGTGCGGCGCTACTTCGTCACGATGGTGAGCACGTCTTGGTCCATCAGCCTGTGGGCGATGCCGACCCGCTGCCCGCCGAACTTCACGCTCTTCCCCCAGACCTGGGCGTACCTGAACTCATCCTTCATCGCCCTATGGACCTTGTCGCACACGTCGGCGATGGTCGCCCCACCGCGGAGCATCATAGGCTCCTCGAAGTCAGTCTCCCCAGTCCTCCGCCGCATGTAGATGCGGACGAAGTCGAGCCTCTTGTAGATCTCCTCCTTGAGCGCCTGGACGTTTATGTCCGATTCGGCCGAGACCGGGACGAACCCGTAGCCAAGCTTCCGCCCCAGCTCGCCGGTGAACCCCGCGTTGACCAGGTCGATCTTGTTCATCACCGTCAGCGAAGGGACATAGACCCTGTTCCCGGAGAGGACGTCGATGAGCTGCTCGTCGGTTATGTCCTCCCTTATCACCACCCTCGCCCCGGTGACGTCGTAGACCCGGAGTATGTCTTTCACTAGAGACTCGCTCACCCTCGTCAATTTCACCTGCGATGTGACGCTTATCCCCCCGGAGTCTACCTTCTCTATCACGACGTTCGGGGGGCGCTCGTCCACCCTGATCCCGGTGGTTCTGAGCTCCCGCTCGAGGAGCTCCCTCGCCTCCGGCTGGAAGACGTCAACGACGAAGAGTATGAGGTCGGCGCTCCGGGCCACCGCCAGGACCCTCTTCCCGAGCCCCTTGCCGGACGAGGCCCCCTTGATTATACCAGGGAGGTCGAGGATCTGTATTCTGGCCCCATTGAACTCCATCACCCCCGGGACGACGTCGAGGGTGGTGAACTGGTAGGCGGCGACCTTGGACTTCGCGTTGGTGAGCCTGTTGAGGAGCGTCGACTTCCCTACGCTCGGGAGGCCTATGAGGACCACCGTGGCGTCCCCGGACTTCTTCACGTCGTAGCCCAGCCTCGCCCCTGACCTGCGTGTCCTCTGCTCCTCCTGCTCTGCTTTGAGCTTGGCTATCTTCGCACGGAGCAGCCCTATGTGGTGCTCGGTCTTCTTGTTGACCTGAGTCTTGTGGATGTCGTCCTCAAGCTTCTTGATCTTCTCTGGCACGCCCATGGGTGACGCCGCTCAACTAGGTTGAGGGCTATTAACTTGTGGCGAGCGCGACGGGGCGCAAGGCGAGACGAGGGGAGCGGGTGCCTGCTCCCCGGCAAGGGTTGCACAACTCGGGCCGGGGGCGCCCGCTCAGGACTGGCTTAAATGAGCGGGCAAAAACGGAGCGGGGAGCGATGAAGGCAGTCCTGATGAAGGAAGGCGGAGGGACAGGGGTGGTCGACGCCCCCGAGCCGGAACCCCCCGTCGGGGGGCTCCTCGTCAGGATGGGGGCGTGCGGCCTCTGCGGGACGGACATTGAGAAGATCAGGGGCGAGTACACGGCTTCGCAGCCGGTGCTGGGCCACGAGGCGGTCGGGACGGTGTCCAAGGTCGGGGAAGGGGCGAAGGGGTACGCCGTCGGGGACCGCGTCTTCCCCCACCACCACGTCCCTGACTACTCCTGCTACCTCTGCATGTCAGGGAACGAGACAATGTGCGACCGCTACAAGGGGAGCAACCTCGTCCCGGGGGGGTTCTCCGAGCTCTTCGCCGTCCCGAAGTGGAACGTGGACAGGGGAGGGGTGCTCAAGCTCCCCGCGGGGATGAGCTTCGAGACCGCCTCCCTCATCGAGCCGCTGGCCTGCTGCGTCAGAGCGGTCAGGAAGTGCCACGTCGAGCCGGGGGAGTCCGTCCTGGTGGTGGGAGCGGGGCCGGTGGGGATGATGCACGCCCTGCTGCTGGCCCCGACCAACAGGGTTGTGGTCAGCGACGTCGCCGAATGGAGGCTCAGCTACGCCGAGAGGGCAGGCGTGGCGGGGGTCCTGAACGCTGCCACGGAAGACGTCCAGGCCGAGGTCAGGGCGGAGACAGACGGGAGGGGGGCTGACGTCGCCATCGTTGCTTCGGGGAGCAAGGGAGCGATAATCCAGGGGCTAAGGTCGGTGAGGAAAGGGGGAAGGATCTGCCTCTTCGGCGTCCCAACCAGGCGGACGGTCCTCGACTACGACATCAGCGACCTCTACAACTCCGAGCAGGAGGTGCGCACCAGCTACGGCGCCACGGAGACGGACACCAAAGCCGCCCTGCGGGTCCTCGAGTCGCGGGGGGCCGAGTTCGGCGCGCTGGTGACGCACAGGTTCCCTCTGGCTGGGTTCCAAAAGGCGTTGGACGCCGCTTCTGGTGGGACGGCGATGAAGGTCGTACTGACCGGCTAGCCCCGGACCCTTTATTACCACATGAGGGGGCGAGGGACTCCATGAGCTGGGGGCTGAGGAACAGGGTGGAGAGGATAATGAAGGGGGGGAGGACCGTGATGCTCGCCGTAGACCACGGGTACTTCCAGGGCCCGACCACCGGACTCGAGAACCCGAGGAAGACGATAACACCCCTCCTCCCCTACGCCGACTCCCTGATGCTCACCCGCGGTGTGCTAAGGACGTCTGTCGACGCTGGCCAGGACGTCCCTGTGGTGCTCAGGGTCTCGGGTGGGACGAGTATACTCAAGGAGCTCTCCGACGAGGTCGTGACCACGTCGATAGAGGAGGCGGTGCGGCTGAACGCGTCCGCCGTGGCTGTGTCTGTGTTCGTCGGCTCGGAGCACGAGAAGGAGACCCTCGCCAACCTGGCCGAGCTGGTGAACGAGGGGGAGAGGTACGGGATCCCCGTGCTTGCGGTAACGGCCGTCGGTAGGGAAATGGCCAGGGACGCTCGGTACCTGGGCCTCGCCTGCCGCATCGCGGCGGAGCTGGGGGCCAGTATAGTGAAGACGTACTACTGCGCCGACTTCCGCAAGGTGGTCGACGGGTGCCCCGTCCCAGTAGTCATAGCGGGGGGGAAGAAGCTCCCTGAGCGGGACGCCCTGCAGCTCGCCCACGACGCCGTGGCCGAGGGGGCCTCTGGGGTGGACATGGGCCGGAACATATTCCAGTCCACGGACCCTGTCTCCATGATCAGGGCGGTTAGGGGGGTGGTCCGCGAAGGGAAGAGCGTGGACGAAGCGTTCGCGGCCTTCACCGGAGGGCGCGCCCCGGAACAGCTGGCCCGGTAGCCGGGTTCACTTCGGGAGCCCCGAGACGTCCTCGCAGTCCAACAGCGCCCCGCAGCTGTCGCACCTGTACTTGCACGCCTGTATCCCGACCATCTCCCCCCCGCAGGCGTAGCACTTCTCGACGGTCAACGGCGCGTTTCCCCCCTCGAATGGTTTTAAGCGCACCGCGCGTCCGGCGCCTCATGCACCCCCAGAGGGACCCAGACGAGAGGGAGCCGGTCCTGGCGAGGAGGAGCCCCTTCGCCCCCGAGACAAAGCTCTGCCCCAGGTGCCTCTCCCCTCTGACCACGATGAACAAGGACCTATGGGGCTTCGTCCCCTCAGAGTACTACTGCAAGAAGTGCGGATACTCTGGGCCTGTCTTCCTGGAGAAGGGACCGGACGAGGAGACAGGCTGAGTTGGAAGGGCGCCCTGCGGGGCTCGGGTCCAGGCTGGTAGTCGCGGCGTTCATCGGGCTGGCACTCCTGACCCTGGGGTTGATCGTCGGCTCCTTCCCGGCTGGCATCTACGCGGTGTTCCACGGGGGGCTGTCAGACCAGCTGAGCTATGGCTCCTACGTCCACACCTTCCTCTTCTTCGGCCCGGTCGCTGCGGTCCTCCCCTTCGCTGTCCCCATCGGCGGAGTGTTCCTCCTGGTCCTGGCTGTCTATGCCGGCATGTTCGTATACGGCGCCGCGCAGCAGAAGAGGCCGATCGCGGCGGTAAGGGAGTCATTCGCCGCAGGGGCGGGGGCGCTGCTGGAGAGCCCGTTCTTCGTGATTCTGGTAGCCATAGGGTTCCTCGGGTTCACGGGGACCTTCATAACGGCGGTGTCCGTGTCAGTCTTGGGGTCTGTGGGGAACCCCTTCGCTAGCGTAGACCCCCTGCTCGAGTTCGGCTCCCTTGCCCTCGCCCCCCTGAGGGAGGAGCTGGGGTTCAGGGTCGTTCTCATCGGTCTATTCGCTCTGGTCCTGTCCATCGGGAGGTCACCGAGGGAAGCGCTGAGGGCCCTCTGGCGCCCCTCCGCTGTGTTCGAGGGGGCGGCGGTGGGTGGGGCTGCCGGGGTGATCGTCTGGGCTGCGACACTTGGGAGCGCGGTCACCTTCGGCGTCTGCCACGTCAACTGCGGGAGCGCCGGGGGGTGGTCCTGGGCGAAACTCCCGGACGCCGTGTGGGGGGGGCTGGTCCTGGGGTACCTCTATGTAAGATACGGGTTCCACGTCGCTGTCCTCGCCCACTGGGGGGTGGACTACTTCGGGAGCGCATACTCATTCTTCGGCCAGTCGGCGTTCGGCATCTCCATCAAC
This sequence comes from archaeon, assembly GCA_021800855.1. Taxonomy (GTDB): domain Archaea; phylum Thermoproteota; class Nitrososphaeria; order Nitrososphaerales; family Gagatemarchaeaceae; genus UBA183. Next base: position 6,898 of record JAJYYP010000037.1, read on the forward strand.
GCCACGAACGTGTACCTGGGCCAGACGCTGGTGGACTACGACCTCACCCTGCTATTCGGCGTGGCGTCGTTCGTATTGGTCGTCTATCTGGGGGTCAAGAGGTACCTCGTAAAGGAGCAGGGGGATGACGGGCGGCTCATTGATAAGGGGCCGGGCGCGGGGCCCCCGCTCATAACATGACTGTGATAGGAGCACCCCTCCTCAAGGAGATGGTGGGGAAGTACGCCTGCATCTACCCGTCCGAGGACTCGGCATTCGACGGCGACGGGTATGTCCTTACCGTGCGCGAAGACAGGACGCTCAACTACCTCGAGCACCGGAACATGATATCCAGGGAGATAGTGTTCACCCCCCCGGACGTGGTGGCCCACCTCACATCCAAGAGCAAGTTCGGGAGGCTTGGTCTCTCCTTCCTCAACTCGGTCAAGGTGCACAGCGGGTTCGTCGGAAGGCTCGCCCTGGAGCTTGTGAACCTCAGCAACGAGAGGACCCCCATAACGATCAGGCAGGGAGACCCCCTGATACACATCGAGTTCATGCGGAGGGAAGGCCCCCCCGAACCCTACTCGGGGAGGTACATGTTCCAGTTCATGAACGACAAAGAGACAGACAAGTATGTCGACATGCTGTCGTCAAACTTCCCCGCCCTCTACCCCCGCGGGGAGATAGCCCAGCGGGGGAGGGACCGCCTCGTGAAGGAAGACTAGGGATCCTGCGCGGGCCCGACGGTTCGACGCAGTTGTGGCGCGTCCCCTCGCGCCTGACCAGGGCGCCTCTCTAGATACCGAGCGCCGACCTGAGGCCCTTGTACCTGTTCCTTATCGTGACTTCTGTGACCCCTGCCGCCTCGGCCACGTCCTTCTGGGTCTTGTCCTCGCCCTCGAGGGTGCAGGCGACGTACAGCGCGGCGGCGGCCAGCCCCATCGGGTCCTTCCCGGCCGAGATTCTCGTCTCCTCGGCCCGCTTCAGTATCTCCAGCGCCCTCCTCTTGGTCTTCTCGGAGAGCCCTGCCTTCGACGCGATCCTTGAGATGCACTTCGTCGGGTCCACCACGGGCATCTTGATGTCCATCTCCTTCAGAAGCAAGCGGTAGCACCTGGCGATGTCCTTCTTCTTGACGTTGCTGACCGCGGCGAGGTCCTTCAGGGTCCTCGGGGTCTGGGTGTCGCGGCACGCGGCATAGAGCGAAGCGGCGATGATGGCCGATATCGACCTCCCCCTGACCAGCCCCCTCTCGAGGGCCTTCCTGTAGACGTAGGCAGCCTTCTCCACCACAGCGTCAGACACTGACAGCTTGTCGGAGAGCCTGTCCAGCTCGCTGAACGCCTGCCTCAGGTTCCTGTCTACAGGCTCGTGCACCTGGCTTCTCGAATCCCAAGTCCTCAGCCTGTCGACGGTCGCCTTCATGGACGCAGAGAGGGACTTCCCCGAAGCGTCCTTGTTGACACCTCCTATAACCGTGGCCAGCCCCATGTCGTGCATGGCTATCGAGGTAGGTATCCCACCCCTGCTCCTGTCGTCCTTTTCTTCCTTGGAGAACGCCCTCCACTCGGGCCCGACCTCCTCGATCTTTTCTTTGACCACGAAACCGCACGCCCCGCAGAAGAGCTCCCCCCCTGCCGAGTCGACTATCATCGGCCCCTTCCCGCAGCGGGGGCACTTGTCCATCGCCTTCTGCAGGCGCATCAGTCGCGAGAAGTCTTTGTCTGCGAACAAATCTATCACTAGCGAAATACTTACATGGAACTCCCTCTGTATCATATATTTATACGTTTCGACTCTTTTGAAACAATTTCAATACGCATCAAGATTAACGATGAAAATTGAGGGAGAGTAGGTCGTGGAACAGACGCGTTGGCACGTTTTCATAGGCCGTTTCCACACCTGCGGACAGGGGGCTCTTCGATGAAGGGAAAGACCGGGCCTGTGGCAGAGCACCTGAGGCCGATACTCGACACCTATCTTGACTCGGCGGTCGCCCTGGTAGGGTGTGCGTCGAGGGGGATGCAGAGATACAGCTGCGAGTTCGACATCCTAGTGGTGACAGAGGACCAGAGGCCGGGGACGTCCCTCAAGCTGGGGGACGTGTACGTCGACGTGGCATTCGTTACTGAGGAGGACGTGCTGAAGCCTCGGCCCGAGCGCTCCCTCTCCCTGGCTTCGGCGAAGCCTGTCCGCGACACGTCGCTCACCCTTTCTACAGCCATAGCCGCCAGCTCGGCCACCGCCTCATCGTCCGCAGGGGCGGCGAGTATGGCGCGGCTGGGGTCCGCCCTGAAGGCCCTGGGGAGGTCCGAGGATGCGCTCGAGAAAGGGAGAGTCATAGACGCGGACTACTGGCTACTGGCTGCGAGCCAGGAGTTCGCCTGCGCCCTCCTCCTCGCCGATGAGGCGGTCCCGTCCCCCAGCCACCTGCTTTCCCAGCTCCGCGGGCTCTCGAAGAGGACGGGCGGGAGCTTCGAAGCCGTGGCCGCGGGGGCCGGGCTGGAGGCAGCCAGCAGGGCTGGGTGCGGCGCCAGGCTCGAGGGGGTGGCCATCCTGCACGACATACTCAGGGGAGGGGGGGTCTCTGGAGAGCCCGAGTGGCCCGCCGTCAGGACGGAGATCCTCTCGGCCAAGGCCGACGAGCTGGTGACCCGGATGGAGTTGGCAGAGTGTTACTCCTTCCTCGGCGGAGAGCTGGTGGAAGGGATCTCGGCCCTCCTGCGCCGCCACCCTAAGGACACGGTGTCGTCGCTCACCTCCGGGGACGGACGGCTCCTGGGCGAGCGCCTTGTGAGGCAGTTAGGGCTTGTCAGGGAGGAACAGACAGTCAGGCGCGGGGTGGCTTTGTTGAAGGAGCAGGTGGCTGCCCTGGCGAAGAGACCACGGGAGAGCGACTAGTTCGCCAAAGGCTTATCTGTGCTACGTCAACCGGCTAATTCCATGGAACCGCCCACCAGGGACGCCCTGGCCCGGATAGCCGGGGACGTGGTGGCAAGCCCGGACGCCGGGCGGGCGATGAGGGCTTGGAGGGACAGGCTTGGGATCAAGCAGGTCGCGCTCGCACACGCGCTCGGGCTCTCCGCCTCGGTCCTCAGCGACTACGAGTCCGGACGCAGGCCCTCCCCCGGGGTGCAGTTCGTGAAGAAGTACGTGGAGGCCCTGGTGAAGCTCGACGAAGCGAAGGAGAGGGTGGTCCCCAAGCTCGTCTCCGGGGGGGACGACCAGGCGATACTCTCCATCGGGGAGTTCCCCGCCCCCATCGAAGCATCGAAGATACTCGGGGCCATTGACGCCACAGTCCTCGCCGGGAACCCAGGGGAGGTGAAACTCTACGGGTACACGGTCGTGGACAGCATCAAGACGATCTACGCCCTCTCAGGGTACGACTTCTACAGGATATTCGGCGCCACCACAGAACGTGCTCTGGTATTCACCAAGGTGGGGATGGGGAGGAGCCCCCTCGTCGCCATCAGGGTCTCGCAGCTCAAGCCCAGGATGGTAGTCGTGCATGGGCCGAGGGAGGTCGACCCACTGGCCGTCGAGCTGGCAAAGAAGGAGAGGCTGGTCCTGGCGCTCTCCGGCATGCCGACAGACGAGGCCCTGATCTCTGCGCTCCGCGGGGTCCAGGATAGGGAAGCGGCCACCCGCAGGGCGCCCTGACTAGGGCCTCGGAAAGCCCAGCCACGCGTCACGCCAGAGACATGATGATGTCCGCGGCCCTTACCTCGCCTCGATAGTGCCTAGGTTCTTCTCTGGAGGCAAACTTCTTCGCGATGAGCTCCCCAAGCCTGGACCAGTCCCTGGCAGAGTAGCCGAGCGCCGCCGCGTTCCTCTCCTGTTCCGCGTGGTTACGGATGGGGACGGCTATGATGGGGGTCCCTGCGGACGCGGCCTCGTCTATGGTGCTCTTCCCCGCGGTCGAAACCACCAGGTCGGCGCACGCAACCAGGTCCTGATTGTCCCTGACAACGCCAAGGTCGTAGACCCCCTCACCCTGTATCCTGGGCCCCCTGTTCCCTGCAACAGCCAGCGACGGGCGGGTCCCAGGTAGAGAGCCCAGGGCTTCCAGAACCATGGAAGCTAGTTCCCGCCCTGCGCCGCTCCCGCTCAGGCTGACCAGGACCAACGGCCCCTCGGGGAGACCGTATCGCTTCCGCACCACAGGGCAGTGAGCCGTCCGAGCCCGCACTATGGGCCCGACGTACCTCCTGTTCCCCACGTCCTCCCCTTCCTCCGGGACGATCAACGCGTCGACGGAGGCGAGCAGTTTCCCGTACCACCTCTCCACCCTCCTCTCTATGGCCCTGGCTATCAGCCCCCGGGCGAACCCGAGCTCGAGCTCGTCCGCGATGAACGCCCTGCGGACTCCCAGCTCTCCGGCTGCGACCACTCCAGAGAACTCCTCGTCGCACACCACGACGTCCGGGGCGAAGGCACTCGCCAGCCTGCGGGCCTTCGGCACGTTCCTGCGCTGAGCGAGCCACGACCTGATATACCAGGCGGCCGCGTTCTTCATCTCACCCCCGACGAGCTTCGGCCCTGCGTCGTCGACGATATCGTCCACCCTCGCGCCGCACACCCTCAAGAACTCGACCGCCTTCCCGCCCGAGAAGATCCTGACCTCTCCCCCCCTCCTCTCTAGCTCCCTGGCCACCACCAGGGACCTGGTGGCGTGCCCCAGGCCGATGGGGCTGACCCCGTAGAGTATCCTCGGCACGCGGCCCAGGGCCGGGGGTGCGTATTTAACGCCGCCAGGGCAGGCGGGACGACGTTGATCGCCTTCATCTGGGAAGTGGTCGAGTTCTTCCTTGTGCTTGTCGTTGCCCTTGCCGCCGTCGTCGCCAAGGCGATCGACTCGAGGGGGTTCCTGGCCAGCGCGGCGGTGGGTTTCGCCGTGATCTACGGGGGCGGGATCCAGTGGTTCGTCGTCGTGGCAGTCTTCTTCGTCTTGGGGGTGGGGTTCACCCTCTACAAGTACGGCTACAAGAGGCGCCTGGGGGGAGCCCAGGGGAAGGGGGGCGCCCGCAACTGGCCCCACATACTCGCAAACGGGGGGCTCGCATCGATAATCGCGGTGCTGAACCTCCTCCACCCTGGGGAGCCTTTGGCCGCGATGTTCCTCGGAGCAGTCTCTGCTTCTGCGGCAGACACTGCGGCTACGGAGCTGGGGCTCCTGAGCCATTCCCAGCCAAGGCTGATCACCGACCCGTCCAAACTGGTCCCCCCAGGGACCTCAGGGGGGGTCTCCCCCCTCGGGTTCGCCGGCGCCGCTGTCGCGTCAGCAGTCATCGCAGGGATTGCGCTCTCGCTCGGGGTCCTCCACGACCCATACCTCGTCGTCCCAGCCTGCCTCGGCGGGGGGTTCTTCGGGGCCGTGGCAGACAGCCTGGTAGGGGCAGCCGTCCAGCGGAAGGGTTTCTGCGTCGTCTGCTTGAAGCCCACCGAAGCGCTGAAACACTGCGGGGAGAAGACGAGGACTGCGACGGGGTCCCCGTTCGTTGAGAACAACGTCGTCAACGTGATCTCCACCGCCGCCGGGGCCGGGGCCTCCCTGGCTATCTTCCTGGCACTCTCTTCCCTATAGCAGGGTAGCGGGTCAGGCCCGCCAGCCTAGCCCTGAGGTCGGAGAGGGCCACCCTTTCCTGGGCCCTCGTGTCCCTGTCACGAAGGGTCACGGTCCCGTCCTTGAATGAGTCGTAGTCGTAGGTGACGCAGGCGGGGACCCCGGCCTCGTCTGCCCTGGCGTACCGCCTCCCTATCCCCCCGGACTCATCGTAGAAGGCGTCGAAGGATTCCCTGAGGTCCTCGTACACCCCTCTCGCCCCCTCCTGCAGCCCGTCCTTGTTTACAAGGGGGAAGACGCACACCTGGGTAGGGGACAAGTAGGGCCTCAGCGCCATCACCCTCCTCTCCCCCTCCCCTCTCATCGAAGACTCCATCACGGCGAAGATGCTCCTGTCCACCCCGAGTGAGAGCTCGAAGACGTGAGGGAGGACCTTCTCCCCGTCGTCGTCGACTGTGAAGCTGCTCCCGCTCACCCTAGCGTGCCCCCCCAGGTCGAAGTCCCCCCTGTAGTTGCACGCCACGAGCTCCACCCACCCCCATGAGAGCTTCACTTCGAGGTCGAAGGCGGCCCGCGAATAGAACGCCCTGTCCTCGTCCGCGAGCACCCTGAACCTGATGTCCTCGGCCTTGATCCCCGCGTCCTCGTAGAACGACTCGATCAGCGCAAGGTAGTGCCCGGCAAGCTTGTGGGGGATGACCCCCTTCTCCCTCGCCTCGGCGACCGTGAGCGTCTCGTCCTTCCCGTCCGGGAGCCTGAACGCCAATGCTTTCCCGAGCGAATCGTCGAAGCGCTGGTCGTCTGCCTTCTTCGGGTTGAAGAAAACCTCCACCTCAGCCTGATTGAGCTCCCTGAGCCTGATCAGCGCCTGCCTGGGGGCGATCTCGTTCCTGAAGCTCTTCCCCACCTGGGCTATCCCCACAGGGAGCTTGACCCTCTGTGTCTTGAAGAGGAGCGGGAAGTCGACGAAGATGCTCTGGCATGTCTCGGGCCTCAGGTATGCCTCCTCCTGGGCGGGCCCGATGCCCACCCTGAACATCATGTTGAACCTTGTCGTCCCTGTCAGCTTCGACCCGCAACGCAGGCACCTCACCCCGTGCCTGTCCATCTCCTGGTCGTACTCGGCGTCGCCGAGCTTCTCCGGGACCGCCTTCCCAGACTTCTCCTCGAGAAGCTTGTCTGGCCTGAAGACCGAGCCGCACTTCGCGCACTTGACGAATGGGTCAGTGAAACTGGAGAGGTGCCCCGACGCTTCGAAGACGGCCCTGGGGAGTATCTGGGACCCGTCTATCTCGAGCATCCCGTCCCTCTTGACCACCACGCGCCTCCAGAGCTCCACCAGCCTGCTCTTCAGGCCGACCCCCAGCGGCCCGTAGTCCAGGAACCCCGCCGGGGTGTTGGGGTAGCTCTCCGCCGTCTTGAAGAAGAAGCCTCTCTGCTGCCCTAGCCTGACTATCTCGTCGAAGCTCATCGTCGCCCCGCTCTTCGGGCTCCGGTGATAAAGGCTCCGCGGAGGTCTGGGCCGGACCATTGTCGGCTCCCTCTCCGTCGGACTCGCCTGTCTGCAGCGTCTCCTGGTGGCCGAACACCCTGTTGGCGTAGCGGCCGAGGAGAGGCCCCTGGAGGAGGATGCTCAGCATCACCACCCCGAAGGTCAGCGTAGCCACAGGCTGCCTGGTGGCCAGCGGGACGGCGGAGACCAGGGCTATCGCCAGCGCCCCCCTCATCCCTCCGAGGGTAGAGACGTTCATCCAGCT
>JAJYYP010000097.1 GCA_021800855.1 archaeon
GTAACAGCGCATAGGCCTCATCCCTAATACGGCTAAAGCTTTCGTTTACGTTGGCGGCCAGCCACTCGGACAGGTCCTGAGTATAGCCTGAATAGCTGGATATCCAGTTGACGGCTGGATAGTGCCTGGAGTAGGCCAGATCCGGGTCCAGCAGCAGAAACGCCTTGACGAACCTGAGCGTGTTTGATGTCACCGGTTCCGTAAAGTCGCCGCCCTGAGGGGACACTGCGCCCATTATGGTCAGGCTTCCATTTCTGGGTTGCGAGCCTAACGTCATAACGTTTCCGGCCCTTTCATAGAACGCGGCCAGCCTGGACGCCAGGTAGGATGGATATCCCTCCTCTGCCGGCATCTCCTCCAGCCTGCCACTTATTTCCCTAAGGGCCTCCGCCCACCTGCTCGTGGAATCCGCAAGAAGCAGCGTATCATAGCCCATATCCCTGAAGTATTCAGCGATTGTAGTGCCCGCGTAGATGCTTGCCTGTCTTGCCATCACCGGCATATTGCTGATGTTGGCTATGAGGACCGTCTTTTCCATAAGGGGCCGGTCGCTGTACGGGTCCTTAAGGTGCGGGAACGTCATCAGTATGTCGGTCATTTCGTTGCCCCTTTCCCCGCACCCCACATATATCACCATGGAGGATTTGGCCCATGAGGCGATCTGATGTAATAATACGGTATTGTGATAAATGGTTGGAGTTTCGCCTCCAAGGAAGTTCTGCGCGCCTGGAACCACCAGGTCGTATACATCGTATGTGCCGTTCAACACCCTTGCGCCTGTGACCGTATCATGGCCAAGCTTTGATGGACTGGGAGAGCTGAACCGGCCTGCCAGCGGCTCCACCAGCAGGTCCCCCGGCCTTATGAACACAGCTGGCCTTGTGGTTATGCCTTTGCTGGCCGAATATACATATATACCATGGTTGGGCGTTACAACCAGACGCCTTCCCTGTCCGGTGGTGATTTCAACCATGGACCGGCTCCTTCCCTTATAGATCAGAGGCGAACTCTCCTCGGAAAATCCTGTGCCTACAAATGAGCTGACAACCCCATCTATTCTTCTATATAGCCCGTCCTGCATCGTCCTTATGGTCCCCCCGCTCCGCCAGACCTCCCCGATTTCCTTCAGTTCACCGTTGAGGAGGATCCTGGTCTCCGGCAGCACGCACTTGCCGGTGCCAAACCCGCCGGGGACCGCAGCCGTGCCTCCCTTAGCCAACGGAAAGAACGTGTCGATGACCCTCTGTCCCACTACTAGCAGCTCCTTCGTTTCCATCTTTTCCTTGAAAGGACGGGGGGTCCAAACCGGCCATTCCTGATAAAGGTGCAGGGGGGTGCGTACGCCGTCCATTTCGACCGTAGCAATTTCGTCCTTGAGCGTATATTCGCCTTCCTTGGTAAGGTCGGTGAGGCGCCCCCTTATATTAGGTGGAACCATAATATAATGACGTACCAGCTGGGTTTCGTCGACATAGCCCAGCACGTCGTCGCCTACAACATCGCCCAGCTTGGCTGTGGGCATGAACTTCCACTTAGCCTTCTTGTCCAGCCTTGTTACATTGACACCGCGGGGAATGAATGACCCGGCTATCTTTGAGATCGTAGGCAATGGCCTCTGCATGCCGTCATAGATCTGGCCCACCATGCCTGGCCCCAACTCAACTGATAGCGGTGATCCCATGCCGATCACCGGCTCCCCGGGCTTGATATCGGTTGTAAATTCATAGACCTGTACGTACGCGTTGTCCCCTTCGATCCTGATCGCTTCCCCTATCAACCCCAGCTCCCCCACCTTGACCACTTCGTTCATCTTGATCCCTGTCATTCCCGTGGCCTTAACGACTGAGCTCTTTACATCTGTTATCCTTCCTTTTATGGTCATTTTCAGATCACCTTGGAGAAATAGGTATCCACTATAGCCCTCTTTAGGGATTGTTTCCTGCTGGCCACATACTCGTTCAGTGAGTAATCTATGCTTATATTGCCATCCTTATCCTCTATTATGAACCCCCTGTCGAAGTCCGCCTCCGCCAGCTTTATCTTGCCCCCAAGCGAACCCAGCAGCTCCCTGTCCTCCCTCCCAGCCTTTAAAATGTAGTTGCCCTTGTAATTCTTGATCGCGTCCCTGGCAAGGGCGAGGATGAACCTCCCATACGTTTCGCCATCGCCCGTCAACGCTTCACTTACAGCGTCCGATATCATCGATTCGAGGTCGGCATCCAGCAGGGATAGTATACGCGATCTGCCCCTGATCTCGGCATCTGACATCTGGCTCTCCCTGAACCGCCGTTTATCGGCATCAACCCTTTCCCTGATCAGGGCCGCCTCCTCCTTGGCCTTTACCATTTCACCTTCCATTATGTCAATGGACCCCTTGTAAGCCTGATCCATGTTCGATAGGGCCTCCAGCCTCTCCTTTTCAATGACGCCTATAATTGAACTCAAACGGCCTGTGCCTCCGTCACCATGTTTACAAGCTCCTTCCTATAGCCCTCACGGGTATCTCTGGGCCGGAACGGGGGATCAACCGTGTATATGATGGGCAGGTGGTTCTTGAGCCTGATCTTCGTCAGCTCCCCACGCATGTCTCTAACCAGGTCACTCTGAATCAGTATCAATCCTACATCGCCATTGGCTGACAGTATTTTTCCCATGGCTTCCATAACGGTGGATGGTGGGATAACCGTGTACGCCTCGCATCCTATCGATTTAAAAATCGTAGTAAACATCTCTGACCCAACGGCGAACACTTTCATTTGATTGGGTTCTACTGAAATTATATTTAAATCTATTTGTGGCCCTGGTGTAAATTTATCCGAAACATTCTCCCAAAAAAAGGGGGGAGGATTTATGGCCAGATGCCCCTGATGACCATAACGTCGGAGACCCTTTTTATGGCCAGCATATCCGCCGCGGTCCTCATATCCACCTTATGGCTCTGGCGCATCTCATATACGTCATTGAAGGACTTGACCATCTTTTCTGCCAACCTTGAATTTACCTCTTCTTCCGTCCACTGAAGCCTTTGAAGGCCCTGTACCCATTCAAAGTAGCTGACCGTTACGCCGCCTGCATTGGCAAGTATATCCGGTACGAGCAGGATGCCCCTCTCGTGCAATATCCTGTCCGCCTCTGGAGTGGTCGGGCCGTTTGCGCCTTCCGATA
>JAJYYP010000098.1 GCA_021800855.1 archaeon
ATTGAACGTTTCTCGTCATCCTTCCGATACCCGGTCTAGGTCACCGGGCCTGTCACCTCGAATGGACTCTTGATAGAAGTGTCGCCTACGACCTGCGCTTCAGCCTTTAGGACGTCCCACACCTGCCCCTACCGCGTTGGCAGTGGGTATCAAGGACAAAGAACCTCTTGAAAATGAAGTGGATTCTTCCGAGCCCACCGTCCAACGTGACGGAGGGGCGACCTGAACCCGTTCAGGTTCGTGCACCGACGGGCCCGCAAAGCTCGAATCAGGTCTTGTTCCGTCAGAAAGGGTTGTTTCGGCTATTTGGGACTTGCAGACATCGAATCGTCATCTTCACGTTGCGCTGTTAGCAAGATTCGATATGCTTCAACTACCGCTTGATATTGGACTTTGATGTGAGTTCTGGCGTTAGGAAAGCGCAAGGTTTCTCTCAATCTGAGAGCGAAGAGGAGTTCGCACGAATACACGTTGGGCCTCCCCCGAAGAAACTGGATGGGCCTATAGCTCTCAGTAAATACGATCCTTCTTGGCCAAGGCTATTTGCCAAGGAGAGACAACGAATCAAACGTGCCCTGGCGCAGAGTGCATTATTGATAGAACACGTCGGCTCGACTTCGGTTCCTGATTTAGCGGCAAAGCCGATAATTGACATCTTGTTGGTGGTGAATGACTCGGCGAAAGAAACATCATACGTCCCTGCACTGGAAGCCGTAGGTTACCTCCTGAGAATCCGAGAACCTCATTGGCATCAGCATCGCTTGCTTAAGGGGCCTGATGTCAACTTACACGTCTTCAGGGCGGGTGACAGTGAAGCAAAGAGAATGCTGACTTTCAGAGACTGGCTCAGAAAGAATCCAGAGGATAGAGACCTATACCTCAGAACGAAACGAGAACTCGCACGAAGGAACTGGAAGTACACACAGAACTACGCCGATGCGAAATCAAAAGTCGTCGAGTCGATCCTACGGAGAGCACAGGTGAGTAAGCGTTGATGCCGGAGAACACTCGACCAGGAGAAGGGGGCGCTGATTCCTCAGGTTCGATACCGGTTCCAATACGGCTTTCCCATCGACTCCCGTCGGTCCTGCACTCACCCGAGGTCGGTTCCCCGGATCTTTTCGTCAATTCGGGGTTCCAATATATCAGCGATTAACCCATCTGGGCGCTAAAAATACCACGATTCTCCCGGACGGCGGGGCCATCTCGGCTAGGGTAACACTTTTCGTGCCTACATTGGTTCTGATACAGATTTGTGAATGTTTTCGTGTCAATCCCAGTCTAGCGGAGGGCTACGGTGATAGAACGAATTCCTTGGGGTAGACCGCACACTCGGTGTTGCCGTTTTGATGATACGGAGTGTTCCTCATCGCTTCAAGGGTGTCCTTTTTGAAATCCATTTACGGCTCTTCTCTCCCAAATGCGCCTCCACAACTAGAAGGGACAGGGAATAGGAGATCTTCGTGTCGGTGATCTTCCGCTAGCGATGATACACTAGGGGATTCCTGACCTGAAAGTGTTTCGGGAATACCCCCGACCTTGAGTCGGGCTCTGAGGCGAACTTCAGGGCTTTTTTCGAGGAAATCTTCCCAGTGGATTCCCTCGTCTCTCTGCGTCTCTTCGCGAGCAAGGCGCAACCCCTTCTACTCAGTTGGAAAGGCACTTGGGGTGTCAAACTGCACCGGACAAGCCTGGTTTCTCCAACAGGGATGTGTAAGGTCCGGAGGAACAAAGTCGGCCAGACCCTCGGCGGAGCTTTCCCGATTTCTCGACTCAGGGCTTCGTCCGAGTTTGATCTGCGAGGGAGTCGATTAATCCCCTAAGATATTGTGGGCCCCCTACGCTCCCGGTCTTCTCCGCGTGATCGATGAGTCTGCTTACGACATCACCATAAGGTTCCGACCTGTGAAGTTTCAGCCTGTCGAGCCTGGCTTTGTCGTAGGCCGCGATGGCGATCGTCGTCATTCGAGGCCTGAAGCTCGAAGTCCCCTCCTCAGCTTCTTGCGACATTCGGCTTGAGCGACCGTAAGATCTTATAAGAGCTTATATGAACTTATAGCAAACAGGGTCGCTTAACTACCAACTTCGCTAATACCTCTTGTCTCGAAGTGGTCGTCGACATCGTGACGAAGAGGGAGCCTGGGCACAAGGTGATAGTCAAATCGTACATGGGTCCATGGACCGGAGACGACATGCTTCGCGAGGAATTCACGGAGCTCGAGAGATGGGCGAAGAAGAACGGCATCAGAACCTCCAAGTGGTTCAGGATCTACCTTGACAAATACGCGGTCGGATCACCCTCGGATCAGCGCAGGTGGTGGGCCAGCATCGCATACAGAGGGAGGACTCTGACCCTACCTCCGAGAATGGAGGCAAAGTTCCTGTCGCCCGAACTCGTGGCAAGCGTGACTTTCAACCCGGAGGTTGTTTCCGACAGGTTGGTGTTCCATGGGCTTGAATGCTGGCTCGACTGGAGGACGAAGCAGGGCGAGTTTGAGGAGGCGGGCCCGACGCGCGAAGTCTTCGTCGGGAACCCATGGGTCGACCCTGTAGCAAGGACACAGGTTGAGCTCCAGGTTCCAATCAGGAAGCTGGGGGCGCGGTCATGATAGTCTACGTCATGAGGCACGCCCGAATCCCCTTCGGGGAAGGGCTGCCGAGGGTGGAAGAGCGCCACATCACCCCTCAGGGGCGGAGGTGGGCCACAGCGCTCGTGAACGTGGCAAGGAGAGAGCTTGGATTCAATCCGAAAGCGATAGTCTCGAGTCCGCTTCTCAGAGCGATGGAGACGGCGGAGGTCGTCACGAAGGTCCTTGGCGAGGAGTCCACGCTCACGAGTGACGACTGCCTGCTTCCAGAGAGCGAACCGAAGGTGGTTTACGCAAGACTCCGTAAGCTGAACAGGGTCGGCAGCGTGTTGCTTGTCTCCACTCAGCCCCTGATCGACAATCTGATTGCAGATCTCATCGGCGGAAAGTCGAAGGTTGGGCTGTATCAAGGCTCTGTCGCCTGCTTCCAGTGCAAATCTCTCCCCGGCCCGGGGAAAGGGGAGCTTGTCTGGCTCCTTCCTCCCAGTGAGCTCTTCGACGGCAAAGCGTGGCCCCCATGAGCGCACCCGTTGAC
>JAJYYP010000099.1 GCA_021800855.1 archaeon
GCGGGCCCCCGGCCGGAACGAGGTGGTCCGGTCGAACGGCACTCCCAGGATCACGTAGCGCGCCTCGGAGAAGGAGGCGGTGGCGTCCGCGAAGGTGGTCAGCTGGGTGGAGGGCATGGCCGACCGACCCTCGGGCCGTATTTGAAAGAATCCACCGAAACGTCCGCTGTCGACAGGACCAGCACGGGGATTGCCATGCTCCCGCGATGGGGACCGAGGAGGGTGCACAGTGCCTGCCCTACGAGGGATCGGCGGACGTCCGGGGTGGAAGTGCCGACTCCTGTCGCCCAGACCTCGGCCCGTTGGCCACGCGATGTCGGTCCAGTTTCCCTTGGTGGCTTTCGGGTTTCCATCTACGACCCTTCCCTGCGGCGGGTTTCCCCCGATGGGTCCAACGGTCGACATGTCCGCACGGCCAGCTCGGTTCCCTGGACGATCGGCCCGCGAGGAACCGAGGCCCGCGAATCGGCTCTCTCTTCTTTCCAGGAAACCACCAGGCGAGCGTCGGGGTTCAGGAGACCGGACATTCGCGGGCGGACCCTGAACACTTCACTGAGGGACGACTACCCGGAAGGGTCCTTCGTCGGGATTGGCCCGGCCATGTAGCGCGGTGGATTGCGAAGGGGCTCCTTTTCTCCATGAAACACTTCCAGGGAGACGCTCCCCAGTGTGAACCTGTGCGTGGGGGACTCAGGGGGCGGACCCGCTCCAAGGGTCGCACCCTTGCCTGGCGTCGAAGGTCATATCGTAGGTAGGTCGACCCCAGGGCAAACGAAGGGGGTTAAGCCCTCCCAACGGTCGGTTCCATCTTTATTGGAAAGGATTGACGGAGAGCTAACTCGCGCACGAGAGATGACCGGGAACGGAGAGCCCGATCAAACGAAGGAACTTTGCCGAACCGGAAGGCAATCGGTCGAGAGAGCACAGGAACACCTTTCGGAAGCTCTGCCAATCCCAAAAGGGGCTTAATATCCATCCTCCTATCGAGAGTGAGGGAAGATGCCGGGTAGGAAAGGACGCTCGAGGGAGTCCACAGCGAGTCTTCTGCGTGGCCTTTCCAATTTCGCGGAGCTACTGGAAGCATCCCGGGAGTATTTCGATCGGCTCCAGGGGATGGCCCTGCGCAGTGATCTGAAGGAGTTCCAAAGACTCCTGCTGGATCCAGCGGCCCTGAGCGCGGCGGCGTCGGGCCTCCCGGCAAGAGATCAGGCTCGTGTCTTCGAATTGGTCCTGCGTTTGAACGCCCTTGGTCCAAAGCTTTCTCAATTCGGAAGCCTGCCGGAGTCTCAGCAGAAGGAACTTCTCCGGGAACTAGAAACCCTCATCGCCACCGCCAAGTCCCTTTCCCATCAGAAAGATTGAGATCTCCAATATGGCCGCTCGATCCATCGGAGGAGCTGCACAGAGAGATTACGAGACGGGAGGTCTCGGGCTCCTCGAATCCCTCCCCGCCACATCCCTTGTGCCGGGTCCCGTCTCCCGTCGAAAACCTCTTGATTTTACCGAAACGATTGGCCTTAGAGCGTTTCCATCTCGTGGTCTTGAGCCGGCTGTTCCGCTTACTTCGTTCGTTACAAACCTCCTTGCGGCGGCCATTCCTGAGTTCGCCCACGGGATCATGCAATCCAACCTAGCGCGCCAGAACATGGAGGACCACTACCTCGAGTCTGCTGCCCGACGAGGTGAGGCCGCCGTCCTTGCGCTCCCGTCCCGGTTCCGGGACGAGCATGCCAAGGACCATGTCGCCGTCTCGTTGAACGGCAGGGTTCTCGCCGTCGCTCACTCCCTCGCAGAACTTAACTCGGTCTTGGTCCGCCATCCTCCCTCTGAGGACTACTACGTAGCTCAGGTCGGGGAGGACGACTTGGCCACTATCGAGTAAGCGAATGGTTGTAGAGATCCCGTTGAAGCTCGGCAAGAGCTGCACAGTGAGGGTGACGGCAAGGCTCCAGTGGAAGTCAGTTTCTCAAGAGGCCACCGTGGACACCGGTGCGACAAAGGAAGGCCTGGGGCTCGTCATCCCTCGAGAAACTCTACCAGGGACGCAGGTACACGGTTTCACCACTTTGAGGCTCGCGAACGGTCAGAGGGTGCGTGCACGATACGTTCCTGGGGCAGTGATCCTCCAGATAGGCGATCGCAAGCTACCGGAACCGATCGAAACCGGGGCGGTGCTCTTGACTGGGGGGGAGACCCTCCTGGGTATGGATGTTCTTCGAAGGGGCACTCTCCTTATCGATGGGCCTGGCCGACGTGCTTCGCTCAAAATCTGACTCGAGACCTGGTTCATCTCGCAGGACTGTTCCTTCCGACGAAGGCGTCCGGGCCGACTGCGAGAAGGAAGGCCCGATCCCGTCCTAGCGGATGCCCGAACGAACAAGGTCCTTCGGGTCCCCCCCGTAAGGGAAAGGCAAATACCAACGGCTCCAAGTCTCCTGCTCGCCACTTTCCGGCCCGGTTCCCCCGGCCCGGAACGCCTACCGATGATCTGGGACCTCCGAAGCAAGAGCTGAAGAGGCACTCGGTGGAACCTCGGGAGAAATCCCCCGGCAGCACGATCCTGTGGCGGGCCGCTGAAGTCGTTCCTGGGCCCGGGGGAGCGTTATCGTACGACTTCTCCGATCAGCCAAGCCCCCCCGATGAATCCGGTCGGGACTAACTTCAGGGGCCGCGAGGGGCTCGTCCCTTTGACGAGAGAGCTCACCCACGGCCAACCCCTGGGGGAGGATTTCGCCCCAGCAGTCGTCGACCGAGAGGGTGAGGATCGTCATCGAAGGGGGGGATGTTCAAGTACTGTCCGAAGGGACCGGGAGTGCAGGTTCAGACCCCCCGTCGGGCGGAGGGTCACAAGGCCCTAACATCGTCAACGGCCGCTCCACCAACCTCATAGGCCGCTCCTGGCTGCAGCCCTGCAATGGGAGTGGACACTAAGATGAAGGATTTCGCGCATCTAGGGGTCAAGGAGGAGGAGGACGGGGTCCTCGTGGTGACGATGAAGAACCCACCGGTGAACGCGCTCTCCACCACCCTCATGGGCGAACTGGAGTCGCTGGTGGGGA
>JAJYYP010000100.1 GCA_021800855.1 archaeon
GTGGCGATTCACCTCCCGATCTACAACGAGTTCTACGTCGTCGGGAGGCTGCTCGCTTCATGCGCCCGGGTGGCCGAAAGGTACGGGTCTGACCTCGTCAGGATCTACGTCCTGGACGACTCCACCGACGACACCGGCCCTGAGGTAGACCGGCTGGTCTCAGAGTATGTGTCCAGAGGGATCAGGATGAGCGTGATAAGGCGGAGCAGCCGCGCAGGTTTCAAAGCCGGGGCGCTGCAGGGAGCCCTGGCGGAGACGGGCGAAAAATACGTGGCCGTGTTCGACGCCGACTTCGTCCCCCCAGAGGACTTCCTTGAGAGGACCGTCCCGGTACTGGAGAGCGACCCTACCATCGGATTCGTGCAGGCCAGGTGGGGGCACCTCGACAGGGATCACAGCTTCATAACCAAGACCATCGCCATAGGAATAGACGCCCACTTCTTACTGGAACAGAAGGGGAGGAACGGGAACGGGTACCTGATGAACTTCAACGGCAGCGCGGGGGTGCTCAGGGCCTCTGCCATCGCAGAGGCAGGTGGCTGGGCTCCAGACACCCTCGCAGAGGACCTCGACCTGAGCTACAGGCTCCAGCTAAGGGGGTACCGTGGGGTCTACCTGAACGACGTGGAGGTGCCAGGGGAGCTGCCGCCGACCATCACCGGGCTCAAGAGGCAACAGGGACGCTGGGCGCGGGGGTCCCTCCAGACCGCAAAGAAGCTCGTCCCATCGGTCAACTCTTCAAAGAGGCTCAGCCTGAAGCAGAAGATGGAGGCGGTGATCCACCTGACCTATTATCTCGTGCATCCGCTCATGGTGGCGTCGTTTCTTCTGGCCGTCGCGGCCGACTTCCTCTCAGTAGACGTCATCAACTACGCCGTCAACTTCTCGGTCCCTCTCCTGTCAGGCGCTGGGCCCCTGACTCTCTCGTTCACGCTTGTCCCGTGGTTAATCTTCTCTGTATTAGTTGTCGTATCCACCGTCGCCGTGCTACTGTACTGCATAGAGGCTATCAGGGTGCAGAGGCTGGGTCTCTTGAAGAACGTCAGGCAGATACTCCTCCTAGTCATCATAGGGTATGGGATAAGCATAAGCAACTCTGTCCAGGCCATTGGAGGGATTTTCTCGAGGCAGACGGGCTCGTTCTCAAGGACCCCAAAGTACGCAATCGAACGAACCGGAGAGGCATGGAGCGGGAAGAAGTACCAACTCCCTTTCAACAGGACCGCAGGCCTGGAAGCCGGCGCCGTGGCCCTTTCTGTGGCTGCACTGGTCTACGCCTGGATCACTTCTAACTACGGTATAATCCCCATTCTGGTTGTCTACCTGGTTGGATACACTTGCGTGCTGTATCTCACCGTTGCGCAGACCCTCGCCTCCTCCGGCTCAAGGGACGTATAGGCACGACCGATGCCACTGCAAGCCTAAAGCCCTTCGCCCTATGACTCTGGGCGTGAGAAAGGGCTGGGGCTGGCTACTGCTGGCGCTCGTCGCCCCCGCCCTGGTCCTGGGCTCGGCGCCTGCGGCTTCGGCGCAGAGCTGCGGAATCGGCCTGACCGCCGGACCTTCACAGGTCCGCTTTCCACTGAGTGCGATCCCATACCCCGGCGCGGCGACCTTCAGCGAGACATTCGACGTCACCTATCCGCCTTCCCTCGCGAACGAGACGCTCACACTCGAGTATCTCAACGGGAGCCAGTGGTACAAGCTGGAGAACTTCACTGCGAACGGTCTGGGGTTCACAGAGACGAGCTACGGTCTGGACAGCGGATGGGTGAGGTTCGGGGCAACTTCGGTCAGGGTCGCCGGTGGGGCGTGCTACTCGAACACAGCGACCTTCGACGTCGGGTATGACCCAAGCGCCGTCGCGCTGGACGCAGCGGCGTACGCAGCCGTGGCGGGCTCTGTCCTGGCGTTCTTCCTCCTAGGGAGGAGGCTCGGTTGGAGGAGGTTCCTCATATTGGCGATACCAGCGTACCTGGCCCTGTCACCCTGGACGGGACAGAGGTACGACGTCTACTTCCTCATCAGCTCAGGCATCAGAGTCCTCCAGCACGTCAACCCGTTCACCCCGGGGAACCCTCCGGTCTACCCCGGACCACTGAAGTGGGCCTATCCTCCCATCTACCCAGTCTACAGCGCTCTCTCATACCTGGTCTATCAGGCGTTCACAGGGGCCCACCTCCCTTCCGTCTCATCTCTCACATGGCCCGGCTGGTTCACGGCGACCTACAACGTGTACCTGGCGTTCGTCCCTTCCAACCTCCCGGTCCTCGTGGCGCTCCTGAAGCTCCCCATGGTGGCATCCGCCTTTCTTACAGGCTGGCTCTTGACGAAGATGACCGGGAGGGGGTCGACCTCTGTCCTGTGGATTGCCAATCCGCTGGTCATACTAGTGGCGGCGGTCTGGGGGCAGCTGGACCCAATAGCGACACTCATGGCGGTCGCATCCCTGTACTACTTCCAGAAGGGGAGGACCTATCACGCATACCTGTTCGCATCCTTCGGCGCAGCGGTCAAGGTCTGGCCTGCGATCATGATCCCGATCATGCTCGTGATTTCGGTCAGGAGGGTGGGCTTGAAGGCGGCGGTTCGTCCGATTGCTGCTGTGATACCCGCCGTGGCGCTGACCATGGGCCTCTATGCCGAATACGGGAACGTTCTGGACAGCCTTTTCGTCTTCCTCTACGCCAGGGGTATCCCAACATTCGCAGGGGCGTTCACTGTCAACGGGCTGACGTGGCAGGAGGTGCTTTTTGTCTTGAAGTCTCCTCCAGTGCCGCTTTTCCTTTACGCGGGAGTCCCCATATACGCGGCCCTGCTGGTCTGGATATATCGGACGAACGACACCGACGTGGTGAAGTGGACGCTGGTCTCGATTCTCGTGCTGTTCCTGACATACAACTACGTCAACCCGCAGTACTTCTATTGGGTCCTCCCGCTGTTCCTGCTCCAGGGGAGGCGGCTCTCCTATGTGGCGTTCACAGCCGTACCCCTTGCCTTCATGGCATTCGCCTACGACCTCTTCTACTTCGTCTCGCC
>JAJYYP010000101.1 GCA_021800855.1 archaeon
ACCCTTATAATAGCGCTCATACTGATCGGGAAGCTGCTCGAGGAGTACGTCCGGGGGAAGGCGAGTGATTCTGTGAGGAAGCTGCTGGCCCTCCAGCCACCCACGGCGAGGCGCATCCTGGCGGACGGGTCCGAAGAGGAGGTCCCGCTGCAGCTGGTGGCCGTTGGCGACACGCTGTTGGTCAAGCCCGGGGAGAAGATACCAACCGACGGGGCCGTCGTGGAAGGCAGCTCGTCAGTCGATGAAAAGATGGTGACTGGGGAAAGCATGCCCGTGGAGAAGGGGGTGGGCAGCCAGGTGATCGGTGCTACGATAAACGGCACCGGTTCATTAAAGATCAGGGCGGTCAGGATAGGGTCGGATACCACCCTTTCCAAGATAGTCAGGGTGGTGGAAGAAGCCCAGGCAAGCAAGGGGCCTATAGAAAGGCTGGCAAACAGGGTATCCACATACTTTGTGCCCGTGGTTATAACGGTGGCCCTGGCATCCTTTGCCTTCTGGACGCTGGTGGCCGGAGAGCCCTTCAGTTTCGGATTTACAACGGCCATAGCCGTCCTGATCATCGCGTGTCCATGTGCGCTGGGCCTTGCCACGCCGGCCGCGGTTATAACCGGTGCCGGAAAGGGGGCGGAAAATGGGATCCTGATCAAGGGCGGCGAGTACCTCGAACGGATGCAGAAGGTGGACACGATCGTGTTCGATAAGACGGGTACGCTGACCAGGGGGAAGCCGTCCGTGACCGATGTTGTCAGCCTCTCCGAGCTGGGTGAAAGGGAGATCATCCGTATGGCCGCAATAGCTGAAAAGAGGTCCGAACACCCACTGGCAGCCGCAATACTCGATAGGGCGAGGAACGAGCTCAGGGATGGCGCCGTTCCTGATCCGGAGTCATTTGAATCCGCGCCCGGGCTGGGGATCAGGGCGGTGTTTGCAGGGAAGGAGCTGGTGTTCGGGAATATGCGGATGATGGAAACATCGGGCGTCGGGATCACCGATGCAGCGGAGAGGGAACTGAGCGACCTCAGAGGCGGTGGCAAGACCGCCATGGTCCTGGCCGTCAACGGGAGGGCAGCCGGCATTGTCGCCGTAGCCGACACCCTGAAGGATAGGGCAGCTGAAGCCGTGAACAGGCTGAAGATGATGGGGCTGGAGCCAGTCATGCTGACCGGAGACAACGCCCAGACCGCCGCCGCCATCGCAAAGATGGTTGGGATAGATAGATACTTCGCAGAGGTTCAGCCCACCGGCAAGGCCGAAGTCGTAAGGCAGCTACAGGAGGGGGAGCACAGGGTGGTCGCAATGGTAGGCGACGGGATCAACGATGCGCCAGCCCTGGCCCAGGCCGACATAGGCATCGCCATGGGTTCCGGCTCCGATATAGCGGTGGAGACCGGGGGGCTGATACTGATGCGCGACGACGTAATGGATGTGGTGACAGGAATACAGCTATCCCGCAGGACGATGAGCAAGGTCAAGCAGAACCTCGTATGGGCATTCGGCTATAACGTCCTGCTTATACCGGTTGCGGCAGGGCTGCTCTACGTTGTAGCAGGGGTCCTCCTCAATCCGGTATTTGCGGCAGTGGCCATGGCCCTATCGTCGGTAAGCGTAACGACGAACTCCCTGACGCTCAGGAGGTTCAGGCCCAAACCATAAATGTGGGGGGAGGCGACGGGCAAGGCATGGGAAGGAGAGGGGAGATTTCATTCATAGTTCAGACGATAGACTGTATAATATGCTCACCGATATTTCGTCGTTCACTGCTCAGGGTCCCAGGCGTGCTGGAGGTCAGGGAGCTGCCCATCACCAACAGGATCATCGTGGTGTTCGATGGGGACAGGCTTAACGCTGAGCAGCTCCGGGATGAGATAAACAGGGTAGCCAGGAGGGGAGGGCTTGGCGGAAAGATATTCTTCCCCAGCAGGTGAAGGGGGTAGACGTGATGACCGACAGGGCCGGCGCCTGACCCGGACGGGGGGAAACGGTAGCCGCAGCCGTTCAGTACTTGAACGAAGTGAACGGTTCCTCAATCAGGCCCGAAAGGAAGCCCATAACGGATTCAACTGCTCGAAATCCGCGGAATAGCAGCAGCCTGTTCGGGGCTCGGACGCCGTTCTCATCGATGTAATCGTAAATGGCGAGGGCGTACTCCCCTTCACCGCCTCGGGTGATGAACGCATAGGCGCCGGTGCCCAGATACCTGACCATAACCCTTATCCCCCCGTCATAGTCCAGGAGCCCGATCTCCCTCGGCAGCTCGTCCTGTGACCTTATAGCCTCTTCAAATATCATGGGCACGCTTTTTAAACTACAGTAAATATATATCCGTTATGGGGAAAGTTCATAACAGGGATGCCGATGGCGGGAACCTGGGCCGCCGGCCCCGGCATTGACCCCCTGTAATAAGTGATGGAGTTGGCTGGCCTGATCGTTTTTAACGAGCTGTCAAATTCAAGGGAGCCGTTCAAGCCGCTTAGGGGGAAGGAGGTCAGGATGTTCGTCTGTGGGCCAACGGTCCAGGATTACATGCACGTGGGCCACGCAAGGACGTACATATTTTATGACCTGGTCAGCAGGCATCTTGCCCACCTGGGGTTCAGCGTGAAGATGGTCATCAACATGACCGACATAGACGAGAGCATAGTCAGGGCCTCCGAATCGGCCGGGGTCAGCGTTGGCGACTTCATACAACGATACACGGCGGCCTACAGGAAGGACATGGAGGGCATCGGTGTGGATGGCCTGTACAGGTTCGAGCCCGTCTCCAACTACCTGGACGAAATGAAGAGGCAGATCTCGGAGCTGCTGAAGAATGGGTTTGCATACCGTGCCGACGACCGCATCTTCTTCGACACTTCAAAATCGCCTCACTTCGGAGGCCTCGCGCACATGAGCAGGCAGGAGCTTTCGCTCAGGCCTCTGGAGCTCTATCCGGATAAGAGGAACATCCTCGACTTTTCGCTCTGGAGGAAGGCGCCCAGCGGGGCGCCGGCGTTCGACAGCCCATGGGGTA
>JAJYYP010000102.1 GCA_021800855.1 archaeon
ACCTCCCGTCCTTGGAGGTCCAGGTCACAGTCGCCCCTGCGACCGGGCTCCCCTGGGCCTGGAGCGTGAATGTCAGGGTCGTCGACCCCCCGAGGGTGACGGAAGGCGAACTCGGGTTCAGGAAGCCGGTCACCTTCAGCGGAGCCGCTGAGAAGGATACTGAAGCAGACAAAAGGCCGTTGGAGATAGCGGTGAACGTCCCTGTCGTCGCCCCCGAGAGGGATATGTTCTCGTAGACCAGGTCCGCCCCCTTCGGTATCGTGAGGGACAGCGGCGACTGCGAGAAGGTCGAGTTGGAGAACGACACTATGACGCTCACCGGAGCCCTCGCCTCGGCTGGGAGGCCGGAGGATGCCTGCAGCTGGACAGCCATCTGGAGGCTCTTCGCCGACGCCGATATGAGCGCGTTGCTGTCCGAGATGTAGACTCCGAGCTGCGCAGGGGGGATGCTTACTGTGTCGACCGTGACGGAGGAGGAGACGTAGTTCGTCGCCGTCGCCGTGATTATCGCAGTCCCCGAGGCGGGCGAAGTGGTGACTGGTATCACCACGAAGGACGAGCCGGCGGGGATGGTCACCTCCGGCGGGGTCGTGGCGATGTCGGGCCTCGACGAGGTGAGGAACACCTGCACTGGGGTGTCCGTCACGACCGGCTCGCTCTTGTTGTCCGCCAACTGGACGGTGAGCAGGTTGTAGGTCTTCCCGTCCGCAGGGAGGGAGACGGCGGAAGAGCTCATCTGGAGCTGTGTCCCGAGGCCATTGACCGTGGTGACTGTGATGACCTTAGAGTCGCTGACGAGGCCAGGCGCGGACGCCGTTATTTCAGCCGAGCCGATTGCTCCGTTGACGTTCACTGTAAAGTACCCCACGCTCTGGTTCGCAGGGATCTCGGCCTGGCTCGCGTAAAGGACCGCCGTGTCGGAAGAGGTGACGTTCACCACCGTGTCCTGGATGGCCCTGGCAGGGAGGCCTGCCGCGTCGACCACTTCGACCCCGTACCGGGCCACGCTCGACGGGCCCGCAGGGAGGACCCCGGGCAGGGGGTAGATGTCCAAGCCGGTTGGGTACCCTCTGGCGATGACGGTGTTTATGGTGACCGAAGCTGACTCGAACCCTGGGGCGACGGCCGTCACCACGCTGCTCCCCGGCGTCGCCGTCGTCGTCACGTTAGCGACCACGTACTGCTCCCCCGGGAGTATGGTCACCGTGGGAGGGACCGAGAGCACAGCTGTCTGAGAAGACGACAGGTAGAACGTCGTCCTGTTCGGCGAGATGAGGAGGTTCCCCTGGAGGTCGGTCATCGACAGGACTAGCGCAGGGAACGCCGACCGCCCGCTCGAGTTCGTGGGGAGCTGGTCTGGGAGAGGGGTCAGGACGATCTTGCGGGTCGGCGGGCTCGACGATGCGACAGCAGTCGGCTGGGCTACCGCAGCGAAGAGGACAATCGCTATGACAGCGGATGCGAGGACGGCAGCGGCGGTGCTCTGTCCTAGCCTCCCCTTGCCCCTCAGCTGGAGGACGCTGCGCCCTCGGTGGGGGGTCATCTTTCGACCTCCGGCTCCGGTCTCTGCGTAGCCATCATAGATAGTCTCTCCGAGCTGCGGCTGTCTCCCCCGGGGGCCCTCACTTCCGATTCCGGCTTTGACAAGGTCTCGATCAATTCCTTTCGCCTAGATTGGTATCTTCATGAGCAGAGACGCCAGGTAGACGGTCACCACGCTGACGAGGACGAGAATCATCGAATGCTTGAAGCCGTCTGAGAGGCTCCCTTCCCCCATCTTCCCCGCCACCAAGCCCACGACCCAGCTCTCGAAGAGCGCAGACACAAGGAGTATGTCCACCGTCCCCGTGTTCACCGTAGTCACGGCCAGAGCCCCCGGCTCCAGGGCCGTCTCCTTCAGGAAGTAGACCATCAGGAAGGTGGTCATCACAATCATTATCCCGGCCATGTACGTGACGAATATGTACGGCCTCAGGGTGGACCTCTTCTCCGCCTCCAGGTCGTTTATCCTCCTGGTGAAGTCTGCCATCTCTGAGAAGCTCCTCACCGTCCCCCCGCCGACGTCGACGACCTCGAGCATCAGCGAGCCAACCACCTTCGTCAGCCAGCTGTTGACGCTGTCGATGAAGGTGGAGACCACCTTTGACAGATTCAGCCCCCAGGAGAGCTGGGCCCCCATCCTTTCTATCGGCTTCGAGAGCCTCCCGTAGCTCTTGGTTCCGAGGCTCTCGATGCTTGACTCCGGCGAGAGCCCAATCTTCCTGCTCTCCGCCACGTCCCTGATGAAATCGGGGAGCTTCTTCTCGAGCCCGAGCCTCTCCCTGGAGTAGCGGGTCGCGTAGACCGCAGGGACTGCCACTGTGACTATCAGGGCGACGGCAGCCTTGAAGACGAGGGAGACCGGGATGGGGACGAAGTACAGGGCGGCCCCTATGGGGAGGAAGATGGCGAACACCTTGTATGGCCGATAGTCGGTGAACGGCTGCTTTGTCCCAAGGCCGTCGAGGAGCCAGACGAAGGCGGACGATATTATCGGCACCAGGACGAAGGCGAAGAGGAGGAGGCTAGTTATCCCAGAGTTGTTGTGAGAGACGATGGCCTGGACCTGGTAGAGGGTGAAGAGGCTGATGCCGAGTACGGCGGTGACGGTTATGTATGCCTCTGCCATCGTCCCTATGGTGTCAGATGTCCGCTTGATCTTCTCGCTCCTCGCGTCCATTATCTCCTTCAGCTTGGAGTTCACGTAGGCCTGCGCGTCCCCCCCGGTCTTCAGCACCGTGGTGTACCCGTACAGGAACTCGGAGAACGCCTTGTTGGGGCTGTTCACCGCCGCCTTCTCCATGGCGGTGATGGGGTCGACACCGAAGACGTCGGTGTCCACCAGGATGAGCTTGGCTTCCTTCGAGGCGGCAGGGAGGAGCTTGGTCATGTTCGCTATCCTCCGCAGGGTGGAGACGGGGGACACCCCCCCGCCGGCCAGGACCTCCATGT
>JAJYYP010000103.1 GCA_021800855.1 archaeon
CCGATGCTAAGCTGAAGCCAGCGGACATAGATAAGGTGATCCTGATAGGGGGGACTACCAGGATGCCGCTAGTAAGGAAGTTCATTGAGGATATAATGGGCAAGCCGGCCGAAAGGGGTGTCGACCCCATGGAGGCCGTGGCAATTGGCGCGGCAATTCAGGGTGCCGTGCTGGCGGGCGAGATGAAGGATATAGTCCTGCTGGACGTAACGCCGGTCTCCCTCGGGGTAGAAACGCTGGGCGGGGTGGCTACAAAGCTCATTGACAAGAACACCACCATACCTACCAAGAAGACCGAGACCTTCACCACGGCCGACGATTACCAGACCACGGTGACCATACACGTCATCCAAGGAGAGAGGCCTATGGCCGCGGATAATATCTCGCTGGGTATGTTCAACCTGACCGGTATACCCCCCGCACCTAGGGGAGTCCCGAAGATAGAAGTGACCTTCGACATAGATACCAATGGCATCCTTAACGCATCGGCGAAGGACCTGGCAACGGGGAAGGAGAACAAGATCACCATAACCGCCTCGACAAAGCTTTCCGATGCAGAAAAGGAGCGGCTGATCAAGGAGGCCCAGCAGTACGCGGAGCAGGACAGGAAGAAGCTGGAGGAGGTGCAGCTCAGGAACGATGCGGATTCGATGATCTACACCTCAGAGAAACTGAAGGGGGACCTTCATGATAAGCTGTCGTCAGAACAGGTGAGCAGGATCGACGGCGCAGTCAAGGACCTGAGGGACGCGCTGGCCGGAAAGGAAGCGGATAGGATAAAGGAAAAACTTGAGGGGCTCAAGAAGGTAATGAGTGAAATAGGGGCCAGCGCGTACCAGAATGTGGCTGGACAACAGGCGGGAGCTGCTGAAGGCGCCACTGCTGGCGCAGGCCCATCAGGTTCTCAGGGCGAAAAATCGACGCCCCCAGAGGGAGAGGGTGGAGAGGCGGGACAGCCCAAGGGAAAGGTCTACGACGCAGACTTCAAGGAAGGTTAATGCGGTATCAATGGCCCTCCGCCAAGTCCGGGGCTCAGGGTGAATTTCAATGAGTTCAGGAGGGGATTATTACAAGACCCTTGGCGTCCAGAGGGACGCTACACTGGATCAGATCAAGGCGGCGTACCGTAAGTTAGCCATGCAGTATCACCCGGACAGAAACAAGTCGCCGGAAGCCGAGGAGAAGTTCAAGGAGATAACGGAAGCGTATGCGGTGCTCTCGGACGAGCAGAAGAGGCGCCAGTACGATGCCTATGGGTCCGCGGGAATACATAACCAGTACACCCAGGAGGACCTGTTCAGGGGCGTTGATTTCGACGATATTTTCAGAGGGTTTGGCTTTAACCTTAACGACGTCTTTGGAGACTTCTTTGGCTCTAACGTGAGCAGACAAAGGAGGGCGACCGGCGATATCAGGGTTGACGTTGAGGTCACGATGCAGGAGGTGTACACTGGGGTTGAAAAGGAAGTTCAGATAGAAAGGGAGGTAAAGTGCAAGACCTGCAACGGGACCGGTGCAAAGCCCGGAACATCCACGATGACCTGTCCCACATGTAACGGGACCGGCCAGGTAAGAAAGGTCCAGAGCATGGGCTTCGCCAGCTTCGTCAGGATCGAGCCCTGCCCGCGGTGTCACGGCAGCGGCAGGATCATCGGCACCCCCTGTCCAACGTGTCACGGCAGCGGCCACATGCGTTCAAGTGAGAGGCTAAAGGTAAGGATCCCAGCGGGGATAGATGACGGCGATGAATTAAGGGTCAAAGGGGAGGGGAACTACGTAAACGGAAGGAACGGCGACCTGTACGTGATAGTCCATACACTGCCTCAGCCTGGTTTCAGGAGAGAGGGCCCGGACCTCTATGCCAGCATGGACCTTGACTTCGTGGACGCGGTGCTGGGGACCACCGTCTATCTGAATGGGGTGAACGGGGAAAGGATAGAGCTGAAGGTGCCAGAAGGCACACAACACGGAAGCGTGATGCGATTAAAGGGCAAAGGCCTGCCAAGGGTTAACGGCTTCGGGAAGGGGAACCTGTATGTAACCATTAACGTCAGCATCCCAAGGTCGCTGAACTCCAGGCAAAGGGAGCTGCTTGTGCAGTTTAAGAACGCGGGCCGCTGACCACCCTGAAATGATCTATTGTTAGACTTTAATGTGATCGAAGGGAGGCCAACAAAAACTATACGAAAGCTTATTTACCGGCTGGTCCAACCCATCGATGTTTTACTAATGATGATCTTATATTGAATATAGAAGAAGTTATCAAGAAGACAGGGACCACAACTCTGGGAATGGTCGCCAAGGATGGGGTAGTGCTCGCTACGGATACCAGGGTCACAGCGGGGTACTTCATAGCTAATACTAACGGCAAAAAGATGTACCAGCTGGATGACCATGTTGGGATGACCATTGCGGGGGTTGTGGCCGACGCGCAGGATATAATAGATATAATGAAATATAACATCAGGTCGTACAAGCTGGAGAGGGGGAAACCCATGCCTATATCGGCCGTAGCGAGGCTTGCAAGCAACGTCTTCTTCTACAACAGGGGAACTCCGCTTATCGTTGAAAGCCTCATAGGGGGGTTCGACCAGACCGGACCGAGCCTGTACATGGTTGACTTCTTCGGTTCAATAACAAAGGAAACCGTTTCTGGAACCGGTAGCGGTTCTCCGATAGGCCTAGGCGTAATCGACGGTGATTACAGGGAGGGCCTGCCCTTGGATGACTGCATAAGGCTGATCATAAGGGCCGTCACAGCAGCCATGAAGAGGGATTCGGCCACAGGGAACAGCTTTAACGTGGCCGTTGCTGACAAGGAGGGATTCAGGGAGCTAACCGACGACGAAAAACACGGTTACCTTAAATCCATCCAGCAGAATTAAATTGGGAAATGAGTTCTCCGGACAAAATATAGCAGCGGAAGTGCTGCAGCTACTGCCAAGTAAGGC
>JAJYYP010000104.1 GCA_021800855.1 archaeon
GGCAGCCGAAAAGGTCTGCTGGGCTAGCATTCCCCCGGCCGAGATTGACGCCGTGGTCTTCCGCGGCGAGAGGCTGAGGAAGCTGAACTACCTCGAGGCCGTCTACTTCGCTCGGGTCATCGACCAGCTGGGGGCAGGGAACGTGGTCGTGGACGCTTCGGACGTTTTCCCAGAGAGGTTCGCGAGGGACGTATCAGGGAACCTCAGGTCGAGGTGCAAGGTGAAGGCGTTGCACAAGGCGGACAGAGACTTCACAGTCGTCTCCGCGGCGTCCATCGTCGCCAAGGTAGAAAGGGACAGGCAGGTGGCCCTCCTCAAGATGGAGCACGGGGACTTCGGGTCTGGCTACCCGTCGGACCCCGCGACGGCGTCATACTTCGCGGAGTGGTTGAAGACAGGGGCCCCACTCCCGCGTTTCGTGAGGAAGAGCTGGAGGTCCTGGTCCAGGTACGGGGCTTCAATTCAGAGGCGGCCGGAGGCGAGGGGAACGTGACTCCCAGCGTCGAACTAAAAGAGGCGGCCCAGGGCGCTGCTTTCCACAGATTCGTCTCGGAGTTCGGGGGGGCCTCAGGGCAAGGGAGGATGGAGCCGACGCCGCTCCAGCGAAGGCAAGTCGACGAGGGTAAGACGGCGGCGAGGGCTGTTACGCCGCCATGCCCGCCTGCGGGCATCGAGTCCGGTGGCACCCGTAGCCGATGTATAACGAATACCCCATCCACTTTCTTTCAGGTCTCCCCCTGACATAATCGCGGTTCGATTCCGACGGGGTTCCCACCGGTACCAATCCGAGTCCGCCGGCTTTCTTCGACCGGATACCGTTAGGCCCCGCCATCCTTCCATAAGAGTCGAGCCTGCAATTTAAACGCCAATCTTCCGCGGTCCTGTCAGGTTTCTCTTTCAATGCTTCGGGCCTGAGCGTGGCAGGTTACGCTCGGAGGACGGGAAGGCTCGGTGCCGCCTTTTCTCTCTCCAACTCCCTCTCGAGCCTGCTCAGGTAGTTTGGGATCAGGACCTCGAGCCTCCCGACCGGCATGGCGTCCGGCTCGATCCGGGTGAAGACCCACCCTTCCTTCCCCTGCTTGTAGCCGACCTCGGGCTCGACGTAGAGTGTGTCGGGGAAAGGCTCCTCTCTGTCCCCCCTATCGAAGGCGCACCAGTACCTCCTTCCCCAGAACTTCTCGAGGAACTGGAGCACCGTCTTCACCTGAAGGGGGACGCCTCCTCGGTTCCCTCCTATCTCGCGATGGCGAGCGCCGAGAAGTAAGCGGAGAACGCGGAGGCGAAAGCCAGCGCCATGAGATAAGAATAGGCGTTGTCCCCGCCCGTGAACAAGAAGAACAGGCCGCCTAGACCGGCGAGCAGCACCGAGACCAGACCCACGACCGCCAGACCGATTACAGTCGTCCTGCCCTCGAGGAGAGAGAGCACGAACACCATGAGCGCTCCAGCGGCCATGAGCCAGCCGAGCATCATGTGCAGCATGAGCACGGGCGCGCCAACGGAGTACATGACCTCTGACATGACTCCCATCATCCCGTACCCGGGGGCCAGCTGCGGGATTGACACGTAGAGGTTGACCCACATGCCCACCGCAAATTGGAAGATGAGCAGCGCAGCCATCGCAGTCAGACCCGTCCGTAGAGGGCCGAACCTCATCCCTTGCGCGTCGCCGTGCGCGGTCATTGCTTTGCCCGACCTCCCTCGACTGCCGTGCCATCCAGAGCCACCACCGCCCACCGGCCCGCCAGCCCGCTGCCCTCCTCGACCACCCTGAACCCCGCAAGTATCCTGCGCCACTCCTCTCCGTCCACCCCCATCCTCCCCCTCCTGACGAACGTCCTCGTGACGCTCAGGTACGCCGACCCGCCCGGCTTGAGTATCTTCCTGATCTCACCCAGGGCGCCCGCATGGTCGGCCATGCAGCAGAGCAGGCCCCCGGCCAGAACGAAGTCGACGGAGGAGCTCGGTATGAACCCGATGTCTGCCGCCGAAGAGACGTGCGCCTCCACGTTGGAGCAGCCAAGCCTCTTCGCCTTCCGGCTGAGCTTCTCGATCGCTCCGCGGTCGAAGTCCACGGCGTAGACCTTGCCGTTCGGCCCTACCCTCCTCGCCATCTCCAGGGTGTGGAAGCCGGGCCCGCACCCCAGGTCCGCGGCGACCTCTCCTCCCGAGAGGAACCTCGAAACCAGTTTGGTCGGGGGCGCGAGAAAACGTCGGACGGGGTTGTGGGTGACGAACGCGGGGATGCGCCTGTCGGCAGCGCAGCACCCCTTCACTGTCGCCGAAGTCATTCATCGCCTCGCCGGACTGGTGAGCCTCGTCAGCTCCATGCCCTCCTTCAGCTGCTCGACGAGGACCTGCTTCATCAGCTCGCACGCTTGGGTTATCTTGGGATTCGAAATGCCGTAGTAGATGTTCACTCCGTCCTTCCTTGTCGTCACCACGCCCCTCTGCCTGAGGACGGCGAGGTGCTGTGACACGTTGGGCTGTCTGACCCGAAGAGCGGCGGAGAGCTCCCTTACGGTCTTCTCTCCTCCCCTCAGGGCGTTCAGAATTTCAATCCTGATCGCGCTTCCGAGCGTCTTGCAGAGTTCTGCGTGCAGTTCAGAGATCCGGTCCGGCATACCTAAGCAGACATTCGTATATATGCATCTACTTAAAAGTCTTTGCGAGAATACGGGGAGCAACTCTTATATCATCCCTGATATGAGGGATATAATCAGAGGCGATGCAAAACATGCAAAGATACGGATGGGGCGGCCAGTGCGGCTGCAACTGCTCCGGGCCTGGTTATTTTAGGCCCACGAGCAGGGACGAAGCGGTGGAGGAGCTGGAGGACTACAAGGCGGGCCTGGAGTCTGAGATAACCGCCTTGGAGAAGAGGATCCAGTCACTCAAGGAA
>JAJYYP010000038.1 GCA_021800855.1 archaeon
TAGAACATCTTTGACCCAGCAAAAGCACCTTCGAGCCATTCAGTAGACATGCCCAAAGGCGGGAAAACACTTTGCCGCATTGACTCTGCAATCCAGTTGCCATCGAAATCTCGTTCTGAGGAATAGACGAACGATGTCTTTGAGATTGGTTTGAATGAGGGATTCCTAGTTGATTTGTGCACTTTGTCATGCGCCTCACCATCAAATAGATATTTCCAAACAACTTCAAGGGGTGCCTCGAAAACACTCCCTCTATCCTCGATAAAGACCATTCTAATGAGAATGTGAGAGGATTTCATTATTTAATGCTTGCTAAGGGAACGGTGTTGCCCGCATATCATCTCTGACGAGGAGAGCACCCTCTGGGGCGCCTCTCCCTAGGCCCCTTCCTCTCAGCCGATCGCTCCCGCCCTTCGACATTCGCGCTGACGGCCCTTGTCCTCGCAGAGCGACCCGTAGAGGAGGCATCCCAGTCCCTGCCTCGGTCGGTCTGATGCGCTCACCCATAGCTGTGGTAGGCCAGGGCAAGGACGTTCCAGGCGAGCACGCGGCAGAAGACGTCTACGTTCTGGTTGTGCCTGATCTTCGACGCCGCCTCCCTCCCGAACCTCTCCTTGAAGGCGTTGAAGAGACCCTCGACTACAGACCTCCGGTGGTAGTGTTTGTCGTACTCCTCCTTGTGCTCCCAGGCCTCGTG
Source organism: archaeon (assembly GCA_021800855.1). GTDB lineage: Archaea > Thermoproteota > Nitrososphaeria > Nitrososphaerales > Gagatemarchaeaceae > UBA183. The sequence goes on from JAJYYP010000038.1 coordinate 698, forward strand.
GACCATGCTGTTCCAGGCGGGGTAGCCGTGGGACAACGCGGACGACGTGTTCTCCTTGAGGGCGACGTACGGGTGGGCACCGATGTTCGCTATCAGCTGGGCGTTCAGCCTCGACAGGTACTCCTTGTCCAGGGCCTCGTCCTCTATAATCTCGACGATTCCCCCGGTCTTCCTCAGCAGGTCCCTGAACTGCTTCGAGTCTGCCTTGTACCCCTTGGTGACCTTGGCCGAGAGGAAGAACGGCATCTCCGCATCTGTGGTTGCATGTGCGTGGAACTTGACGAACCTCCTTTTCTTCCTCCGCCTCGAGTTCCTCACCTCCAGCCACCTCCCGTACTTCCTGGTGAAGAGGCCCGTCGAGTCCGACCCTGCGTCGCACTTCGTCCTGTCCTGGGCCTGCAGTATCAGGGCCGCAGTCAGCCTGATTAGGCCGTCGAGGTACCTCTCGGGGACGTCTTTGCAGTGCTCCTGGATGGTGTTGCAGCCCGGAAGGCGCTTGGCGATCCCGCAGACCTCCCTGTACTCCCTGCTCGATGCGAGGAAGGAGTAGACGGAGCGGTAGGAGTACCCGAAGATCGCGCGGATGAGGAGGCAGACGACGATGGCCTTCGGGTCGGCAGGTGGCCCTCCCACCGTTCCCTCCGGCTTCGCGTGGTACGGGGGCTCTGACGAGCTGACCGCCAGGGCTATGATGGGGAGGATGAGGCTGTGCTCGTTCTTCCGGAAGGCGTTGTATCCCTTCAAGTCCCTTGGCTTGGAACGCTTGCCGTGGTTGTTGCTAGGCTTCCTTTTGTTCTTGCTCTACGTTTTCCAACTTCTTGCTCCTGCTCAGATAGGATCACGCACCCCCATGGAGCAAGAAGAGAGAGAAAGGGACGCGCAACCCTATCATGGCGCACCGATACCCCCACAAGACGGATAGAACGGCCAAAGAGAGAGAAGATTCAGCGACAGGTAAAATCTCGTTCAATCGTCATCCGGAAGGTTTACGGGCAACACCAAAGGAAGTAATACGACTCGAGATTGAACGCGGTCGCGGTCAAGGATATGATAGTTGAAATCCAAGTGAGCGACCTTCCAAGGTCACGCGAATGGTATTCTCGACTTTTTGGAAAAGGACCAGATCTGGAACCATTCAAAGGGAACGTAGAATACAAGATTGGGGGTGGTTGGGTGCAGATTGCCGCTGGGAAGCCTCTGCGGTCAACCTGGAGTCTCCAAATCGAAGTCGTAGACCTTCAACGCGAGAGACAACGGCTCCGTGAAGCTGGAATTGACGCGACGGAGATCAAGGGTGTCCCGAAGGTGATAAGCTATTTTGACCTCAAGGACCCAGACGGCAACGGCATGAAGTGGTTCCAGGTATTGAACACCGACCCGAAGGTCACAGGTAAGCCCTCGTAGGACTCCACTCCGACCGTCTGCGCACCCGTAGGTGCTCCAGTCCCGGCCGGGGCAATCCAAGCATGTTATGGTCTCCGTTTAACGGACAGGCCTCGTTCTTCCATCAATCATCCTGTCTCGGCACGTCTCGAGCCTCTCCCCTTTTTTTGATTCAAGCGCCTGGTATGATGTTTATCCGCTCTACGGATTTCCAACTACGACCCTTGTGGCTGTTACGTTGGCAACCTGCGACTACGTGCCCAGAATCGAACGCAGATCAGCTTGCTTCTTTTCGGAGCTTCCTCTGCTTGTACGCGTTGGCGGACTCTTCGGCGTTGAAATAGTAGCGCCCGCCATCGATGTACTCTACGTACGGCTTTCCTAGGATTGGCGCGCTGCAGAAGGAGCACTTGAAGTGGACCATTGCTTCCGCCTGGACCGAAGCCCCGTACTCCTCCTTCCCTGTCTTGGTGACGACTAGGCTGGAAGCCCCAGTAATCCCTTCGATCCCAGAAAGTCTTTCGGATATCAACTGGCCCAGTCCATCCAGATCGCTGGCCTCCACCTTCAGCACCAGGGGGTTCGACCCAGCGGTCCTGTAGACCTCCCTGACCTCCTTCATCGAAACGAGTCTCGCCATTACTTTGTCCACGTCGGAGGGGTTGACCTGCAGGAGCACCAAGCCCCTGACTTTCCCGAGAATCTCGTCCGCGTCAACGATGACGGTGAACTTCTTAATCACACCGAGTTCCAACAACTTCTGAATACGGGTACGTACCGTGGGGAGGCTGACCCCCGCCTTCTGGGCTATATCCTTGTACAACATCCTCCCGTCCTGCTGGAGCATCTCGATAATCAGAACGTCTGTACGGTCCAGCTGAATCGACAGTTCAGTCCAGGTAGGAACCGAGTTTCTACCAATTAAGAATTTGGCCTTCGACGTTGCAGAATCGAAAGGAAACGAACCATCTCCTGATTGCGGAACGCCAAAACGGGAGATTCCTTTCTTGTGGTTAAGGGAACAGTCCTAACTAGCCTGCGTTTGGCATCCTTGCCATGCTGTGTTGCAGCCTATCGACGGAAGAAGAGAAAGAGCAGGAGAAGACGGAGGCCGAGGTCCGGGCCAAGAGTAGGGCCAGGCGTCCCTAGGAGGCAAGCAGGCCCTTCCCTTGCCTTCTGAGTATGACCTAGTAATCCTGGGCCAGGGCGCCGCAGCTTTCGCTGCCGCAATCAAGGCGGATGAGCTGGGAGTCAAGACGGCGCTGGTCGGGAAGAACAGGACCAGGGGGGCGTTGATCGGAGGGACCTGTGTGAACGTAGGGTGCGTCCCGAGCAAGCGCCTGCTCACGGTTGGTACGTCCCATCAGGATTCGCTTGAAGGACCGTTCAAGGCGGTCAGGTACGGGAAGAGCAGGCTGGATTTCGAAAAGGCCATCGCAGAGAAGGATGCGCTGGTAAGGAAGTTCAGGAAGCAGAAGTACGCCGATGTTTTGCAAGGCCTCGGCAACGTCGACCACGTCCCGGGCGAAGGCGTATTCGCCTCGAACGACGAAGTGAAGGTAGGGGGAAGGACCATCGGGGGACGGAAGTTTCTGATTGCGACCGGAGCCAGGGCGAGCGTTCCGCAAGTCAAAGGAATCGAAGCCGTCCACTACCTCACCAACGAAGAGGCTTTGAGCCTCCGCAAACTGCCGCGGTCAATAATCGTCGTCGGCGGGAGGGCGCTCGGCCTGGAGTTCGCCCAGATGTACGCCCACTTCGGGGCCGAGGTGACCGTCCTGCAGCGCAGCGAGAGGATACTCCCCGAGCACGAGCCCGAGATATCCGCCGCGCTGAAACAGTCCTTGGAGGGAGAAGGGATTCGGATTCAGACGGGAGTCCGACTGGACGAGGTCGCTCAAAGAGGGGGTACGAAGCTTGTGAAAGCAGCTGTCGGTGGCACTCGGAAGGAGTTCCAGGCCGAACAACTCCTGATGGCCACGGGAAGGGCGCCGAACACCGACCGCCTCAACGCGTCGAAAGCAGGCGTGGTGTTGAATGATCAGGGGTTCGTAAGAGTGAACGGTCAGATGCAGACCTCGGCGCCCAACGTCTGGGCCGCAGGGGATGTCATAGGCGAGCCGATGCTTGAAACGATCGCCGCGAAGGAGGGGGCGGTCGCGGTGAAAAACGCCTTCACAAACGAGAAGAAACGCATAGACTTCAACGAGGTTCCGAGGGCCGTCTTCACTTCGCCGGAGGTGGCCAGCGTGGGCCTGACGGACGTCCAGGCAAACGGCCACGGAATCAAGTGCGCCTGCAACATCCTGCCTCTCGAACTCGTGCCGAAGGCCAGCATAATAGGTGACGCTCGGGGGTTGGTAAAGCTCGTGGCGGAGAGGACGACCAAAAGGATCGTCGGGGTACATGTCATGGCTCCTCACGCCGCCGACCTAATCGAGGAGGGAGTCCTTGCCGTCAAATTCAAGCTGACCATAGACGACATCATCGACACTGTACACATCTTTCCCACCCTGTCCGAGGGAATCAAACTGGCGGCGCAATCCTTCTACAGGGATGTGGGGCGCTTGAGCTGCTGCACAGAATGATGGATTGCTGGACACCGGAGAGGGATGTCGGCCGGCGACCTAACACTTATGCGGAAATCGACGGCATGGGTGACACGATGCCACACAGAATCCAAGTCTTTACCGGAGGGTGCGAATTGTGCCGACAGACTGTAGATATCGTAGAGCTTGGGAAATGCAAGGGTTGTAAGATGGACGTTATGCCCATCGACGCGGAGGGGAGCAAAGATCTGGTGAATCGATACGGCATCAATGCCGTGTCTTCAATCGTAATCGGCGGAAGGATCAAGGTGGTCGGGAAACCCATGTTCCCGTGGTACTGTGGCGAGGAATTCTACAGAAAGCTCGAGAAGGAATTCCCACTACGGTCTGACTGAGTAAGTCGTGCAACTCTGCCCACTCTCATCTACTCAGCACAATACGAACAGATTTGATTAGCAGTGGCTTGACAGCGAGGAGAAGTGATGGCGTAAGGTTGCCACAGCAGGGACATAGACATGCAAGCGCCTGACGACCATGAAAGTGATTAGGCCCGTACTTGCGGGTTCAAATCCCGGACGCCTGGTACTGTAGATAGTAATGCTAAATTCTCAAGTATTACTCATTCAGAATCATTACCTATGGCCGAAGCAGTCGTCACAATTACCAAGAAGAGCCAGGCTACGATTCCCAAGAGCATGCGCGAAAGACATGGCATCGGTAGGAAGGCGCTTGCTGAGGATACCGAAGAAGGGGTCTTGCTGAAGCCTTTGCCTAGTCCGTCGGCGGAGAGGGGATCCCTGCGGTCCATCCTCAAGGGGAAGTCATCGGAGGAAATCATGGAGGAAGTCAGAAAGGCTGAGTCCGCCAGGGAGCGGACGTTCTCGAGAGGACGGGCAGCCTGAGCGTTGCGCCCCATCATTTTCGACACTCAGGCTTTGTTGGTTTTCTACCTGGGGGAGGATGGGTCGGATAGGGTTGAATCATATCTCGAGCAAGTCTCCGGAGGGAGACGAAGGGTTACCTGAACATCGTCAACCTAGCCGAGTTTCACTATATTCTTCGAAGAATAAGCAAGACTACGGGGGAGGAGAAATCGAGGAACCTGAGGAGCTTCGGGGTCAAGATTGTACCTGTCATCGACAACTCCCCTTTGTGGAGGGAGGCTGCGGCAATCAAGGCCGACAATGCACTTTCCCTCGCCGACGCATTTGCGGCATCGACAGCACTCCTGCGAAAAGGGACACTCCTGACAGGAAGCGATGTTGAGTTCGACCGTGTAAAGGGTCTGAAGGTTGAGCGTGTTGGCGGCTAGTTGTTTCCCGGATCACAGCCAAAGGCACGCTCTAGTCTGGTTCTAGCAGAGTATCGAATCCCTGACAGCGTGTGTTGCGCGTAATCCAAGTGGCGATGGGCTATCGCACGACGGTTACGAGAGTGCTTAGGCCCGCATCTGCAGGCTCGAATCCCGGCCGGGGCAGTTTTAAGTTCTCTTCAGTAAGAGGAGCCCAATCCTATGTGTTCCTAGTCGGCACAGGAAGGTAACAACCTACATCCCGGAGCGAGCGCGCATTCAGGCTATGCTATCGTCGTCTTCACTTCCGGAGAGCCCAGGAATCGACCCAGGTCTCTTGCCACTTCGCGAACCTGCGATGAAACCTTGCTCGGAAGCCTGGTGAACGGCGTGACGTGGACTTCAAGCCCGCTTTTCCCCTGCACGTGGGACCAGACGCCCCGCGCACGACCGTCCACAAGGAGCACGGGGGAGACCCATCCTTGCGCGCGGTAGACTTTCTTGTGGTTCTTCTCGTCGACGATATTCCGATGAGACCTGTGCCCCAGAACGAAGGAGTCGAAGAAGGGTAGTAACCGGACCTCGGGCCCGTCGGGCTCGGCTTCCTGGAGCTTAGGAAGGTCGAATCCTAGAACCACCGCCTTCCACCCCTCGACATCAACGTGCGCTATCCTGTCAGCAGCGCGAGACCATATCGGATTCGCGTCTCTGACATACATCCCGGTCCAAAGGGCGAAGTCTGCAAGCGTTGCGGGCCCGAAAGCCCCGAGGTACTTGTCGAGGAGTTTGGGCTCAGCCTGTTCGGGAGTGGTATCCTTCCAATTTGGGACCCACCTTTCCGCGCGGACATAGGTCGACTCATTCCTTTCGTTCGGGCCCGAGCAGATGACACCCCTGGCGTCGACTAGGTGGAGGATGAACCCGACAGACGGCGAGATGCCGTCCAGTTCGACGTGCGGCACGGCCCTACTGTCTCCCCACCCGCCGCCCGCCTTGGACTTCAGTCTGTAGCCCCGTGCCTTCAGCCCCTCTGCAAGCTTGCTTCGCGTGCGGGGCATGTCCAGAATCTCCAGGGTGTCATCGAGCAGCCTGTCGAGCTGCTGTCTTGAGGCTGCGCGCGTGTATGCCCAAGCCAAATTGTATTCGGACCTCCTCGACGTCCCCCTCGCGAAGATGGCCAGCTGGTCTGAGGGCAGGAGGAACATCGTCCTTCTCATAGCCCAGCCCCTCACCAGGGTTCGCTTCCTCCAAAGCGCCGCTTCGATGCTCTCCGCTGTGACCCCTTTGACCCTTGCCCAAATCGACATCTCCCCTGCGGAAAGCACTTGCGCCTGTGCCCCCGCCATGTCAGCCGCCGCCGAAATTATTCCGGCCGCAGGTGTCCTCTTGGAGAGATGGTGCCTGGAGAGTCTGAAGGCTACCACCTTTTTCCAAGATATTCGTAGGGGCTTCTCCTCAGAGAGACGTGCCAATTCTCCCGACCACGCCAGATATATCCCCTGTTTTTAACTCGAAAAGGGCTGACCACCGCCCCCGATTGTCTGATGGCCTTCACATGCAACAGGAGCGCAGCATCTTAGCTAAGGTATTCCATCATGTCTATTGCCACACTCTACTGGGGCGGACGCTTAGGCCCGCACCTGCGGGCCCGAATCCCGGCCGAATCAGACACCTAGTTGAGCAGCTCAGCGAATTCATCGGGGGACATTCTAAGGTCGAGAGCAATCTTGTGCAACAAACCTCTGCCAATCTCTTCGTTTCCATGGCGGGGAACCACTGTGAGGCGGCCGTCGGGGTGTTTGAATATGAGATGGCTCCCGTGGACTCGTTCCAGGCTGAACCCGAGCTTGGTAAGGGCTTTGATTACTTTCCGGACCTTCGCCGGACCAAGAGACAACTGCCGTATTCACTGGGGTAGCTTGATCCTCAACTGATGGGTACCCACGAACTCCGGCCCATGCTTTGGGTGGGCTACCATAAGGTAGCCTTCGATTGCCTCCCTCGCTCTGGCATCAAGTTGGTCCAGCTTCCTCGCTTGCGTGTGACATCCTGGCAGCTCTACAACCGACGCTACGTAAAACCCATCCTCGTCCTTCTCCACCACGACATTGAACGTCGCTTCAGTTTGCGCTTTCAAGGAACACCTGTGAGGGTCCTGTAATTGAAGATAAGCTTTCCTGAAAGAAGGCATCATATGACGGCGCTCTCCATGAAAGTGTCCGGTCGTCCAGGGGGGGAAATTTGGGGGGGTTGTCGACATCGACGCTTAAGCCCGCATCTGCGGGCCTGGATTCCGGCCGGGGCAGTTTTAAGTTCTCTTCAGTAAGAGGAGCCCAATCCTATGTGCTCCTAGTCGGTGCAGGAAGATGACAACCTAAATCGTCATCGAGATTCTATCAACGCCGTTGGCTCGAGGTTACCGCAATTAGAGCGAGTCTGCATGGCCTACGAGGCGGAGCGGCGGGAGAGCGAGCTCTGCAAGGAGGCAGCAAGGATGTGCGAGCATGCGGAGAACCGGCCGCCCGGCCTAGTCCTCTGAGTAAACTCCAACGTTGTTTGACTTCGGGAGTAGGGAGTAAAGCCTCTGCCTCTTCTCGTCGAAGGTCAGGGTGTGAGCCCCCTCCTCGGTGGGGATCTTCCCGACGTGTGCCAGCTTGGACGTGTCGATCACGTCTATGACCCCGGGCTCCCCCGTCGCGCAGTATAGGAGTCCCTTCTGCAGGTTCATCCAGACCACGTCCGGGGGCCCTGACAGAGTAATGCGCGCCACCTCGCGCTCTTGATTGAGGTCGAGCACCACCATGTTCCCGTCGTCGCATGCCACATAGGCACGTCCCGACCCGTCTACCGTCCCCAGACCGTGAGGCCCGGCCGCTGACACCCTGACGAAACGCTCCTCTTTCATCTTCTCCGGCGAGATTATCGAGACCCCGGCTGGGTCACGGACGTTGACGAGGAAGACATCGAACTCCTTGTCGTAGAGACACCAGCGCGGCCTCCCCTTGAGGACGGCTGAGGAGAGCACCGTCCCTGAGGCGGGGTCTATGAGCCTCGTATGGTTGTCCTTCACGTCGGCGACAAGCAGATGCTTCCGCCGGGAGTCCCAAGCGAGCCCGTTCGGGGTCGACCCTGCGGGGATCTCTTTGGTCGCCTTGTCATGCGCTACATCGATCGCAAGGATTTTCCCGGCGCCTCTGGCAGCAACAAAGACGGTCCCTTCGTCTTGGGCGCAGAGCACGCCGCTCGCCTCCTTACACCCCCTGACGGTGGTGGCATAGGCCATAGACTCTCCGTCGATAACTTCCATTGAACCTTCGGCGGTATTGGCGATGTAGATCTTGCCGCTCTGGATGTGGACGTCAGCGTGGTCGTACTCCCCCTCAGTACGGGACGGGAGCCTGATGTGGCCGACCAGACGAGGCATGCCGCCGCTAGAGCCGTCCCGGTCTAGACGGCGTGCTCCAGCTTCGCCCCTTCCTTCAGCCTCTGCTGGCAGTAGCCGTACATAGCGTCATAGAAGGGGAACTGTAGCTTCATGTTTTCAAAGTCGTCCTTGGCGATTGCCCTGAATCCCAAGGCAGCCGCTTCCAGCCCCGCCGACTCGTGCGGGCGGTCCGGGATCTTGGCGTCCGCGCCCCTAACGATTTTCGCGAGCTCTAGGAGGGCGGGGTCATTGAGGCGATACTTCCTGATGACCGCGTCGAAGCTGACCCGCTCTTCCCCGTTTTCCTTGTAGTGCATCAGCTCTGCGCCAGGGGTGTCGAACGGCGTTGCGTTCTTGCTCTTCGCTATCTCCAACACCTTCTCCTTGGGGACGAACAGGAACTCGGCCTGGGGGTCAACGAACTTCTTGATGAGCCAGGGGCATGCAATCCTGTCCACTTTCGCCTTCTCTCTCGTTATCCACTTCATAGTAGTTCTACTACGTAGGTAGATAATCTACTTATATAAAGGTTCGATGGGTCATCGAGGTCAGGCATGTCAGGAGTATCGCCAAGAGGAATGAAGGTAGGAGCCGTGTCGTTGTGGCTGCTTCTACTCCTAGCTGAGAGACCTATGTACGGATATGAGATAATCAGGGAATTGGAGCAGCGCTTCTCGGGCTTCTGGAAGCCCAAGACGGGGACTATCTATCCTGCCCTGGAGAAGCTCGAAGGGAACAAGCTTGTCACGAGTAGGATAGAATTCATGGAGGATGTTCCCGACCGGAAGCACTACGCCTTGACTGACAAGGGGAGGGACGAGCTCACTCAGTCGATGACTTATTGGACAAAGATGACAGAGGTGCTGGAGAGCTACCGTGAAGTGCACGAGTCGATTGATAGGCATAAAGTGCAAGTTAGCAGGGATGAATTGGCAACAGTACTAACAAAGCTAGGAGCCTCTTTGCATGAAGGCGTTCTCGATGTGTCTGAACTGTTTCCGGGAAGGACTCCTTTGAAGATCAGACCTACCGAGCCCGTGACCTTCAAGTTCCTTTACGCCAAGGAAAACCACAAACTAGAGATTCATATGGAAATTGAATGGCTCCCAAGATAGAAGGAATCTCAGATCACATATGTCCTCGGAAGTCCCGGCGACCGTCCGCGTCAGGTCATCTTACCGCATGCGCACGGCGTTGAATGGCGGAAGCGTGGCAGAGACGGGAAGAGATAGGGTAGGGGTACGCCCCAACGCGGACTTTGACAGAGAAGGCGCCTGACGGTTACGAAAGTGCTCAGGCCGGCATCTGCACCCCCGTGTCCAGGCCGGGGCAGCTCTAAGCTCCGTTCGATAAGCAAGGCGTTCTCCAGCCGCTGTCGTCCCTCCACAATCTGAGATGGGCCTATCCGTCTAAGGCCAACGCGCCGGGGTGGATGTGTTGTAGGCGAGGTCGAGCTCTACCATGGGCGCGGCGTCTCCCGAGCGCTCGCGGGTCCGATTGGCTACCGTACCTAGGCAAGCGCTAGGAATTCATCTGCGTCGCTACGAACCCATAGTGGTAGGGGTCAGGCTTACGGGTATCTGTGATCTCGAATCCTCCGGCCTTCAGAGTCTCTCTGACTGACTTCTCGTCCAGTCGTATCTCCAGCGGGGGACCGAACTCCATCTCGATTCGACGCCAGTCGACTACAACCAGTCTCCCGGTAGGCTTCATCCGCCTCACCTCCAGGATGAACTCCGCTTTGTCGTCGATGTCGCGCAAGAGGTTAGAGACGAATGCCGCATCGACCGATCCCGAGGGTATGCTGGTCTTAGAAACGTCCGCCTGAACCGTCCTCACCACGCTTCGGGTCACAGAATTCAGGTTCTCTCTGAGCCGCTCGTGCGCTGCCGGCCTGCTGTCGACGGCAAACACCTTCCCGGCCTCTCCTACCATCGACCCCAACGGAATTGTGAAGAATCCTGACCCGCAACCGAGGTCCGCAACCGTCATCCCTCTCCTGACTCCCGCGCTCTTGAGGATCCTCTCGGGGTCCTGCCACCCTCTGCGGGAGCGGTCATCAAAGCCATGGCTGTGCATCAAACATCCAGCTCCCGTCCGAGTCCCGCAATCCTGGTTCCGCCAGGGACCCGCGGCGCTTCCCGCTGGTTCGGGGGGAGCTTTCGCCTCCCTTGGTACGTCGCATGGGTCCTAGTCCTCTTCTGCCTGCGCATGGTCTAGCCCTCCTCTCCCCCCTGGGAATCGGCAGTATCACGCAGGCGCTCCAGGACAGAACCTGGTCCAATTCCACTCGTCGTCCAGGTTCCGCCCCTGTCGGGTACCAGCTTGATAAGGCGCGGCGAACGGTCCGCCGGCAGGCGCTTTTCTTTGGCAGAAATTGCCTCCTCTTGCCAGTCATGCGGCTGCACAGAGAACTCCTGTGAAGGCTGTACAGTCCCGGCCCAGTGTGAGAACTGCGTCGGATGCTGTTGCACTGTGAAGCACACGGAATGGCGAATTGGGAGGCTCCGCAGAGGCCTTTCAATCGAAATCCTCAGTTCGGCCTGGATGATCATAGAGGTTGCTGGCTCTATAGGAATAGGTGTGCTGTCAAGGAGCCCGGCACTCCTTTCGTTCGGGGGCGACAGCGTGGTCGAGCTCTTCTCTGCGTTCGTGGTGATGAACCATCTCAGAAGAGACGTGGCAGGATCGGCCGGGATGGGACGGAAGACAGCCCTTGCGACGACCTTGATGCTCTTCTCCCTGGTTCCAGCGATCGGTATAGGGACGGTCTACTCCTACGTGTCGGGCCTAAGACCGGAAGGCTCGCTGCCGGGGGTGGCCGTCGCCGCCGGGGCGGTCTTTGTCATGCCGTACTTCTGGCTGGAGAAGAGAAGGATAGGGAAGGAGACGAGGTGCCTCCCTCTCTCGGTCGACGCTTTGGAGTCAGCGACTTGTTTCTTCATGTCGCTGGCTCTTCTCACAGGCCTCCTTGCGGAATATCTCTTTGGGCTATGGTGGGCTGACTACCTTGCCACGGCCGTGATCCTGGTCTTTGTTACGAAGGAGGCACAGGAGTCCTTTGTGGAGGTGCGAAATGGCCTAGCCCGGGCTCAGAGCAAAGGGCTGCCTGCCGTCTAGAACACGACCAGGCAGGCTGGCCATCGGTCCTGTCAGGACCAAGCCACTCATGGGGTGGGTCTCAGGTTCGAGACCTTCGTTTTCGTAGCGTCGTCATCTCATACAGTGCTGCTATCCTTCCTCCCAGGGTCGGCTTTGCCTCGCCCTGCCACCCCCAACTCTTCCGGATTGAGTTGACCTCGGTGCGCACCCCGCTTTGTCCCCCTGCCTCAATGCCGCCGTTGACGCTGAGCAAGGGCGTCTCCTGCAGCCTGCAGCCCTCTCCCCGACGAGCCCCGCTGTGCCTTGAGTTGCTATTGGTCCATGGATGTTCTCCTTTGGACCCCTACCGGCGTCAACATGTCGGCTCTTCGCCCAGGTGGTTGGTACCACGGAATCGACAGCTTTCACAGGCGTCTTTCTCTTCCCGAAGATTCCTTTCGTTCCGTTCCGGGTTCTAGGATTGCAACCCCAAGGCGGTGACCCTCCATCTTCCAAGGGAATCCAGCAAGGTTCAGGCTTGTCGTCAAGGCGGGCCTGCCTTAGGTTCAAATCGTCCCGAAAGCGGGCGTAGCTTCAGTGGCCGCATGAGCGAGTCTGGAGTAGACGACACCTTCGAGCCGATTATCCCCGAAGAGGCAGATGAAAGCGCGCCGCTTCCGAAGCCCAC
>JAJYYP010000105.1 GCA_021800855.1 archaeon
GCTCCGTTGTCCAGCCTCACGACGGCGAGGTAGAACGGGGCCTGAGACTCGAAGCCAGGGAGGGGCTCGTGCAGCAGGGTGTGGGTCAGTATCTTGCCTGTCCTGGGCATCTCCCTATCTGCGATTTCCTCAGACCCGCACTTCTTGCACCTATAGACCGGTGGGAAGAACTCAGCCCCGCAGGCGCCGCAACGGCTCCCGATGAGCCGGTAATACCTGTCCCTTATCCTCCAGTACTGGATGGCCAACTAGGACACTCTCCCGAGGACGTGCACCGCGCTGGTGGAGTCCACCCCTCCGATGTTCTGGGTCGCGGCATACTCTGCCCCCTCGACCTGGTTCTTCCCCGCTCTCCCGGTCAGCTGGAAGAACGCCTCGGCTATCTGGTACATCCCCGTAGCTCCCACGGGGTGCCCCCTGGCCTTCAGCCCCCCGAACGTGTTGATAGGGAGCTCGCCCCCCCGTGAGTACTTCCCTGCCTTGGTGTCCTTCGAGCCCTGGCCGCGCTTCGAGAACCCCATGGCCTCCAGGGAGAGCGCCCCGACGACAGAGAAGGCGTCGTGGACCTCCAACAGGCTGAGCTTGCCGGGCGCCACGCCCGCCTCCGCCATGGCCCCCTTGAACGCCTCCCTTGTGGCCGCGAAGTCGAGCATGTCGTCCCTCTCGTACACGCTGAACTCGCTGGTCGCTATCTTCCCCCCCAGGACCTCGACATGCCCCCTCTTACTCCCTCCTAGTGCCCGGTCGTTCACTATCAACGCTGCCGCGGCGCCGTCCCCCACGGGGGCACAGTCGAAGAGCCTCAGCGGGTCGGAAATCAGGGCAGACCTCGACACCACGTCGGCGGTAATCGCCTTCCTGAACTGGGCGTGCTCAGCCGTGACAGCGTTGGCGTGGTCCAGGACGGGCATCGCGCTCAGCTCGTCCCTGGTGACATTCTCTTGCTCCATGTAGAGGTTGGCCAAGAGGCCGTTCAGCGCCGCGAACGTAGCGCCGACGAACTGAGTGTATTCTGCCGATTCCGCCATGGCAAGGGCTCGCGACACGTCCTCTGGCTCGAGGTCCCTCATCTTTTCGACCCCGACGACCAGGGCGCTCTCTATCGCGCCAGACTTCACCAGCTTGTACCCGGTGTTGAAAGCCGAACCCCCCGAAGCGCAGGCTGCTTCTACCTTGAACGCAGGCGTCCCCCGGAGGCCCAGCGCGCTGGTCAACAAGGCCCCGAGGTGCTCCTGGCTCGCCCCCACGGCGCTGAACATGTTCCCCACTATCACCTGGTCGACCTTCTTCCCTCCGAGCCCCGCCAGGGCCTGCCTCGACGCCTCCACGGCCAGGTCAAGGATGGACTTGCCCCAGTGGTCCCCGATTGGGGTCAGCCCGACTGAAGCCAGGTATGCCTTTTGTCCGCTCACACGATCGCCTACTTGTGCAGCTTGTCCCTGAACTTCGAGTATGTCGAGTAGTCGATCTTGGTGTTCCTCGCCAGCATCGACTTCACGGTGGGGTTTATCCCCCTCGCGCCTGTGATCCCTTCCAGGACCTCGATACAGAAGGCGTCTGAGCCCGCCCCTGAGCCGAAGCTCGCCATGAGTATCTTGTCCCCGGGGCTGGCCTCGTCCAGGACCGCCGCCAGGCCGATCGGTGAGCTCCCTGAGTATGTGTTGCCTATCAGGGGGTTGAGGAGCCCGCTCTTGATCTGCTCCATCGTGAACCCCAGCCTGGACGCCACCTCGACGGGGAACCTCGGGTTCGGCTGGTGGAAGACAGCGTACTTGAAGTCCGAGGGCTTGTGCCCGGTCTCCTCGAAGAGGGTCTTAACCGAGTTTTCGATGTGGTAGAAGTACGCCGGCTCACCGGTGAACCTGGACAGGTGCCTCGGGTACCTCTCGTGGGCCCTCCTCCAAAAGTCCCCGGTGTCCGAGACGAACGAGGTGCTGCAGTCTATGACCGCCAACGCCTTCTTCGAGTTCTTACCTATCACATAGGCGGCGCCACCGCTGGCGGCGGTGTACTCCAGGTCGTCCCCAGGCCTCCCCTGGGCTGTGTCCATCCCGATCGCCAGCCCCGCCTCGATCATCCCCGACCCGACCAACCCGGTCACTATCTGCATCGCCTCCGTCCCTGCTTTGCAGGCGAACTCGAGGTCCGCCGCCAGGGCGTGGTGCTGGCCCAGCGCCTGGGCGACCATGGTGCTGGACGGCTTGACGGCGTAGGGCTTGGACTCGGTCCCCACGAAGACGGCCCCCAGCCTCTCCGTCCCCGACATCTTGATCGCGTACCGCGACGCCTCGATTGCCATGGTCACGGTGTCTTCGTCCATTGAAGCCACGGCCTTCTCGACGTTCGGCCCTGAGCCTCCCCCCTTCCAGACGCGCGCTATCTCTGTAGTCGGGAGTCTGTAGTAGGGGACGTATGCGCCGTAGCCCAGTATTGCTGCCTTATCCTTGCTCCGCATCAGATACAAAGCGGTCGGGGCAGCGGATTGGAGCGGCTAATTAAACTGTGAACTGAGGATAGTCAATCGACGAACCATGCGCCGTCGCGCTCAGACCGCCTTGATCTGCTTGACCACTGACGGCCTCGCCTTGCGGAAGACCCTGTACCCACAGATGCACTTCACTTCGGGGAGCCTCGACAGCTCCTCCTGTGTGGTCTTGGTCCCGCACCTTACGCACTCGTAGACCGCACCTGCGAAGACCTTGGCTGGCTGCTCTTTGGCCGTCGTCTCCGGGGCTGCTGCAGGGGCCGCTTCGCTCAATTCGTTGGCCCGCCTGTGGCCCCTCGTATTTCTATCTTGTGCCGGCTG
>JAJYYP010000106.1 GCA_021800855.1 archaeon
GATGGGGGAGGGCATCGGACGGGACACCTTCGCCGTGGAGGGGTTCATCGAGAAGCCCGGGAGCGATGTGGCACCGGGGCTGGTTTCGTCGGGAAAGTACCTCTGGAACATGGGGATATTCATGTCGGAGCTGGCGACGCTGAAGGAGGCTTACAGGGCGCTGCTGCCGCGGGTATACAGCGCGACGTTCGGCGCTACGGGTGGCGCAGGGAAGGAGGGCGGCGTTTTGCCGTATCAGTCCCTCGAACCCGTCTCCTTCGACAGGGGCATCCTGGAAAGGTATGATACGGGAAGGCTGGCCGTAAAGCGGTTCGATGGCGCATGGCTCGACGTCGGAAGCTGGGAGGGCGTATTTGAAGCGCTTCCGCGCGACGGCGACGGAAACGCCACAATGGGCGACGCGATGGCCGTCGATACCAGCGGCTCACTGCTCTGGAGCACGTCCAGGCTGGTCGTAGCCTACGGCCTGAAGGACGTAGCCGTCCTGGAAAGCAGGGACGCGACGCTGGTCCTCCCAAGGGGGATGTCGGACGGCGTAAGGGACGTGGTCGACAGGTTGAGGGCTGCTGGCAGGGCTGAGCAGGCGGAGCCGCCGATGGTCCCGAGGCCGTGGGGGTACTACATGACGCTGGAGAAGGGCGAGAGGTACAGGGTGAAGAGGCTCTGGGTCCAACCCGGCAAGGGGCTGAGCTACCAGTCACACCATCACAGGTCTGAGCACTGGGTGGTGGTCAGGGGCGTCGCGAGGGTCGTGTTCGATGACGATGAGAGGATCATACATGAAAACGAAAGCTTCTTCGTGCCGAAGTCTCACAAGCACCGGCTTTCAAACCCCGGCAAGGTGCCGCTGGAGGTCATAGAGGTGCAGACCGGGGAATACCTTGAAGAGGATGACATAGTCAGGTATACGGAATCCGGCGGGCAGGCCTGATACGGCCCACAGTACCTTGGATGATAAAATTCAAACTGCCCGTCAGCAGCAATGGCCGGGAAGGGGCAGCGGGTGGCAAAATGCACCGAAGGCCCCCAAGGGACAGCATCCCTGAGCGGTGGGCTCCAGAAACCTTTAAATCGGCTGACCATAAAAAAGGTTGAAATGGACACCATAAAGGTTGGCATTGTGGGATACGGCGTCATAGGCAGGAGGGTGGCCGACGCGGTCCGGCTTCAGGGGGATATGAAGCTGCTGGGGGTGGTCAAGAGGACGGCCGACTACAGGGCCCGGTCCATAGTGGAGAAGGGGATACCCCTTTATTCGCTGAAGGAAGGAGCCTTCGCGGAGGGGGTTAGCAGTGGCGGGATCAACGACCTGCTCAGGGAGGTGGATGTCGTCGTCGACGCCTCACCGGACGGGGTGGGCGCGGCCAATAGGGCAGGGCACTACGAAGCGGCCGGCGTACACGGGATATTCGAGGGGGGCGAGGAGCCGAGCGTGGCCGATGCCTCGTTCGTAGCACAGGCGAACTACGAGGAGGCGATGCGGAAGAGGTGGATCAGGGTGGTTTCGTGCAACACCACTGGCCTGAGCAGGATAATCTCCTCCATAGGCAGGGGCGTCAGGATAGAAAGGGTGATAGCCACCCTGATAAGGAGGTCCACCGACCCGGACGAAAGCTCCAAGGGGCCCATAGACTCGATAGTCCCAGACCCGCTGTCCCTGCCGTCCCATCACGCTGATGACGTCAGGACCGTGCTGCACGGGCTGGACATAGTCACCGCGGCGGTCAAGGTGCCTGTCACCAGGATGCACGTCCACTCGCTGGCCATCAAGCTGGGCCAGGCCGCAAGCACGAGCGACATAATGGATTCAATAGGGAGCTCCCGCAGGATCCTGCTCTTCCGGGGCTCCGATGGGTTCAGGTCCACATCTCAGATCATGGACTACGCACGGGAGCTGAACCGGCCAGCCGGGCGCGGCGACCTTTACGAGCTGGCGGTGTGGCAGGACAGCGTATCGGTGAGGGATGGATGGGCCTACATGATGACCGCCGTCCACCAGGAGTCCATAGTGGTCCCAGAGAACGTGGACGCGATAAGGGCATCGTTCGGCGTAGAGGCCGCAGCCTCCATGGATGCGACCGACTCGTCGCTGGGAATAGTGCGTTCGCCATCGGCGTAGGGCCATTCCAGCAGCGCCGAACCTGCATCCCACCCATCGGCATCATTGATCAACACCTTTTTTGACGTGCGCATACGTGCGCGACCAAGCCTCCGCCAGGGCCAGAGGTATGATGCAGGAACTTTGCATCCAGCGATCTAGCGCCGGCCTGAAATCAGCCACGTCGGCTGGCCCGGCCCGCGGACAGATGCCTAGATGTGCCCGGCCTTCGTCATGATCCTGTCCTTCAGCTCGACCAGGTCCCTTATTATGGCGGTTGCCGTTTCCGGTCCGCCGGCCCCCTTCCCTATCAGGTACTCGCTGCCAAGGTCCTCCACCTGTATCTCGAGCGCGTTGTAGGTGCCGCCAACGTTCAACGGGCTTGCGGCCTCAACCTCCTCCACCGATACGGACGGCCTGGGGTCGCTTCTGGCTATGAGCTTGAGCGCCATGCCCTTCTTCCTGGCGGCAGCTGCCATCCCCCTGTCCACCCCCTTTATGCCGTTGATCTCCAGCTCCCCGATGGTGACCCTCCTGTTCATTATGTGGTTCATCAGAATGACCAGCTTTGCTGCGGAGTCGAACCCGCCCAGGTCCAGCGACGGATCGGCCTCCGCCACCCCCATCCTCTGCGCCTCGGCAAGCGCCACATCCATCTCGAGCCCGTCATGGAGCATCCTGCT
>JAJYYP010000006.1 GCA_021800855.1 archaeon
AGTCCCCTTCCAAGTTGACCATTATTCCCCTCGTCTTCCGCGCATAGTTGCTTATCGAAGCCTGAGTGACCCCGAGTCGCTTGGCGACCTCTTGCTGCGTGAGATGATATTCATCCTGCAGCCTCCTAGCCACCATGGCCCGGAGTGCAGGCAGAGCAGATTTTGCGACTATCTCATATGGGCTGATGAGGCGTGACATCCGATTTCAATAACTTATGTTATAGTCTGATATTTAAGGCAATATTATGGGTTCTGGTAACTTGGTTGAGGAATAAGGCTTCGTCGGCTATCCCTTTGACCAACCCCCCGGTGGTCTGTGTCACCTTCAGTTTTCTGGACCCTTATCCGTGTCCTCATCACGACAGTTTCATTTTGGCTTCGGCTTTCTGGACGCCATGCTACCATAAACTTATTGGATGAGCTTCAGCCGTTTCGTCACATTGTTGAGATTTGCCCGAGTCCCCACCCTGAGGTATGAGGGATGATTCCGAACCAGGACGCCTTTCAGCTCCTTTCGCCACCACTGGTGGCTGCGCTGAAGGAGCGCGGCTTCGACTCCCCCACCGACCCTCAGGAGAAGCTCCTCCCCATCGTGAGGGAGGGGAAGAATGCTCTCCTGATGGCTCCGACCGGGACAGGTAAGACCGAAGCCGCTCTATTGCCAATCCTGGATGCCATGGTCAGGGAGGGCGAACCGAGAGAGAAGGGGACCAAGTTGCTCTACATCACTCCGCTCAGGGCGCTGAACAGGGACATGCTCGACAGGATGCAGTGGTGGTGCAAGCGCTTCGACATCAGGCTCGGGGTCAGGCATGGGGACAGCTCCCAGTCTGAGCGGACCAATCTGAGCTTCGCCCCTCCGGACATCCTCATCACCACCCCTGAGACGCTGCAGATCCTGCTGGTTGGCAGGAGGATAAGGCAGAACTTGGCAAAGCTGAGGTGGGTCGTGGTGGATGAGGCCCACGAGTTGTCAGAAGATAAGAGAGGGAGCCAGCTCAGCGTGGGGCTCGAAAGGCTCCGGGACGTGGCGGAGAAGGACTTCCAGGTGGTCGGCCTGTCTGCGACAGTCGGGTCCCCTGAGAAGGTGGCGCAGTTCTTGGTGGGGAGCGGGAGAAAATGCGAAGTGGTGCGTGTCCCGGTGGAGAAGAGCCTTTCACTGAGGGTAGACGCCCCCAGAGCTACAGGGGACGACAAGATACTCGCGGACTCTATCTACTCCTATCCAGAGGTCGCGGCGAGGCTCAGGACGGTGAGGGAGCTTGTTGAGAAGTACAGGTCGGTGTTGGTCTTCACCAACACGAGGTCTGAGGCAGAGGCCCTGTCGAGCCGCTTCAGGGTTTGGGACCCCAGCTTTCCCATCGCGGTGCACCACAGCTCCCTTTCGAAGGCGACCCGGGAGGCGGTCGAGAAGGGCCTCAAGGAGGGCAAACTGCTCGGGGTGATCTGCACGAGCAGCCTCGAGCTCGGGATAGACATCGGGTTCCTAGAATACGTGGTGCAGTACAACTCCCCCAGGCAAGTCACGAGGCTGATCCAGCGGGTTGGGAGGAGCGGACACAGGATCGGGCAGATCTCCAACGGTCTCGTCATCACCCAGGACTCGGACGACACCCTCGAAGCAGCTGTCCTTTGCCGCAAATCTGTCATGGGAGAGCTTGAGCCCCTCGAGCCTGTCTTCAACCCCTACGACGTCGCGATACACCAAGTGGCCGGGCTCCTCATAGAGCAGACGAACTGGAACTTCGACGACCTGATGGCGCTCTTCAGGCGGAGCTACGCCTACGCGGACCTGGACGCCGACAGGCTGAAGAAGGTCCTCGCGTACATGAGGGAGAGGTATCCAAGACTCGCATATTACAGCGAGTCTGACGGGAAGGTGTTCCGAGCCCGGGACGTCAAACCTCTCTTCTCTTACTACTTCGACAACCTTTCGATGATCCCGGATGAGAAGCAGTATCTGGTCATCGAAGGTGACAACTTCGTCGGTACCCTGGACGAGGCCTTCGTCTCGGAATACGGGGAGGTCGGAGTGAAGTTCGTTGAGGCGGGGAGGTGCTGGAAGGTGGAGCAGATTTATGGGAACAAGGTCTACGTCAAGGCTGAAGAAGACCCCACTGGAGCCGTCCCTAACTGGGTGGGGGACGAGATACCCGTCCCAAGGGAGGTCGCTGCCGAAGTTGGCGCAGTGAGGAGGAGGTACGCCGAGGAGCTCTCAAAAGGGACAGGATCAAAGTACCTGGACGAGCTAGTACTGACCTACCCGATTTCCAGGGTAGTCCTCGAAGAGTCGCTGAAGGAAGTGGCCGAGCAGTACGAGGCGAAGCTCCCCATACCCTCGGAGAGACTGATCACCATCGAGAAGTGGGACAGGTTCATAGTGATTCAGGCAGCCTTCGGTCATCGGGTGAACAGGTTGCTCGCCAGGGTCATCGGACAAATCGTCTCCGAGAGGATTGGACAGTCGGTTGCGGTGCACCAGGACCCCTATCGGATAGTCATAGAAGCCGACGCTTCGCCTGCTATGGTGCTCTCCGTAATAGAAGAACTCCACAAGCTCGATCTGAGAGTGGCGACCGAAAAGGCGGTAGAGAGGAGCGGGATTTTCAAACGGAGACTGATACACGCGGGGAAAAAATGCGGTGCTATAGCCAAGGATGCTGACTACGCAAGCGTCTCAATTTCGGGGATTATCGAGGCGCTCAGAGACACCCCGGTCTACGAAGAGGCGATGAGCGTGATTTTCCACGACGACTTCGACCTGGCAGGGGCGTCTGACGTGGTCGAAAAGATCCATGCCGGGGCCATAGAGGTAAAACTAGTGGAGTACGAAGCACTCACCCCCATAGCGCGCATCGGGGTCGAGGAGATCAGCAGGAGGGGGGAGATTGTCTCGCCCGAGAGGCTCAGGGCCCTACTCAAGCAGTCCACGAGAGCCAGGATCAACGAGACATTCTTGGTGGTAGTCTGCACCAACTGCTGGAACTTCCTCGAACTCAGGAAGGTCGTCGACCTGGAGGGGCTCGACAGGTGCCCCGCCTGCGGCAAGGCCGCCGTCGGGCTCTCGACCGACTCCTACGAGAACGTCTTCTCTCTCGCGATGAAAGCGAGGAGTAGATCGGACCTCCGTGGAAGCAAGCAGAAGCTTGTGGAGTCGCTCAGGAAATCGGCTGAACTTAGGGCCGAGTACGGACATGCCGTTGACATACTGGTCGCCGGGAGGGGCATCAGGATAACCGACGCCTCGGCCCTGGCCGCGAAGATGAGGAAAGAAGGGACAGACGTGATCGAGCTGGCGATAGAGGGCGAGAGAGAAGCGCTCCGCAGGCGCTACTTCTTTGCGGCTTCCTGAGCGCGCGAAAGGATTAGGGTCATCAGGGACTTTTCGTCGACTTCCGCCCTGGTCCTCCACCCTATGTGTAGCATCCCCTTGTCGTCCTGGTCGAGGTACCCCTTCTTGACGTACCTGTCCAGGGAGTAGTCGACGCGCCACCTCGGAAACTTTTCGCGGAGGAACTGCTCGACTTCGCGCCGGGAGACGCGCCCTGACTTTGAGTTGATGAAAGCGATGCTGGCAGCGAGGACTGCAAGGTCGTCGATGCGTATCCCTGACGTCTCCGCTTCGCTAATCGTCGGTGGCTCTTTGAACCTCAAAAGGAACCGCGAGGAGTCATCGGTGGCGTCCGGCCCCTTCACCTCGAACACCTCGAGCCCCATTGGCGCCACGTCTTCAGAGAGGACTTCGATTATCTTGCGGTAATCGCGACCCAAGTGCCTCCTCATCTCCCACCCCTTGACCCCCGGGTTCCGCCCGCGCTGAAGGACGAGTACCTGGAATGCCCTCCTTACCTTCCTCTCCAGCAGCGCCCTGTCTGCGCTCTCCGGCTCCATCAGCTGTCCCCCGTTATCGAGATGGCCACCGACTTTGGGGTCCCCTTTGCCCTCTCGGCGAGAGCCATCGTCCAGATCTTCCCGGTGAGGGGCTCGGTCTTCAGCAGCGCCCTCCCCTCGCTTATGAGGAAGGCAAGCAGGTACGCCCTCCTGACCTTGGCCCCGTAGCTTTCACCCTCTATGAACTGGCGGTAGTCCAACCATTCGCCATTTGACTTCTGAAGGAGCTCGTCGTAGAGGCGGGTCAGGCCGAGTTCAAACTCTTCAGCGGTGAAGACGCCGAGGCTGACCAGGTCTGAATATTCTACGACCCCGGGGATAATCCCATATGTTCCCAACTGGCTCTTGAAGCGCTCTGACATGGGAGTCAGCTCGCGCCAGTAGACGAAGGCCTTCTCGAGCCCACGAGAGGACAGCTGGTCCACCTGGGCGATTGGGTGCCAGCTCTTCACGAACGCCTCCGAAAGGGTCTCCTTGGGGAGTAGCTTCAGCTTCAGCTGAATGAGCAGTGGGTCTATGTAGAGGGCGCTGGCCCTCTGTTTAAGCCACTGGTCCTGGAGCTTTACTATTTGGGCGAGCTCGAGCATCGCTTCCGAGTCAACGAGCAGCTCGTCGAGGAACTTCAGCTCGGGGAGGCGCTGCTTCAGGAGCAATATCTTCTCCCGGATGTCTACGTCGAATGGATTGGCGCTGCTCGTCTCCACATCACGGCAGAGTTCTATCACCCTCAGATAGTCGTCGAGCTTCGTCTGTTCCACTCACTTCAGCTCCTTGACCTCTGACCCGCCGTGCACTGCCTGGACAGTTATGACGTGAGCGCTCTTGTCGAAGACGGTGAGGATAGATGGGGTTATCACGATGTACTGTGACGCCTCCCTCTGCTTCATCTGAGAGAGTATCATCTTGAACATGGCCTCCCTGTTCTTGGGGTCCATGTGTATGTCGAACTCGTCGAGCGCCCTCAGGGGGGAGACGATCCTCGCCTGCAACGACAGGAGGAACGCCATCAGCGCCACCGACCGTTCGCCTCCGCTCTGCGTGAACGGGTCAAGGGTGGAGGGCGCTCCGCCCCGGAACCCCACATAGAGGTCGAACCCGGCATCCTCGATGGCGTCGGCCTGCTCGAGCTTGATGAAACCGCTGGCGTCGGCGGCTGAGAGCACCGCCTGGTAAGCCGGGTCTACTGCCTCTACGAGGTCCTCCATCGCCTTCCTCCAGACCTCCTTGCGCGACCCGAGCTCCACGAGCATAGACTTCTTGTTTTCCTGGAGCTTGGCAAGCTTGACCTTAAGCTCCTCGATGTTCCCAGAGTAGTCGTTGTAAATCTTCTCAGCGTCGTCCGGGACGTCCTGCATCTTCTGGATGTGCGCCGATACCAGCTTCAGTTCCTCTGACACCTCGTAAGGCTGCCTGGCGGTCTCCATCCTAGCACCTGCTTTCTCTAGGTCGGGCGCGAGCTTGTCCAGCTCGGATCTATACTCCTTGGCACTCCGTTCGAGGTCGTGTAGGTCTGACTCGGTCACCCTGATCCTGTATGTCAGTACCTCCGCCTTCACCCTGAACGAGACGTAGCTTTCAGTGGTCCGTTTGATCAGCTCCTCGGTCCTGGTGATCTCCGGCTGGAGCGAAGACACCTCCCTATCGAGCTCCCCCTTTCTGCGCTTCGCGTCCTCTTCCGCGGCCTCTCCCTTCTTTTCGATATATTCGGCCAGGTCCTTCAGCCTCTTCCCACTCTTGTCCCCGCCCTTGGCCAGGAGCTCGTCTATGGTGTTCGAGAGCCCCGCCATGTCCTCCTTTATGGAACGATAGGCGTCCCTTGCTGATTCGTCCTTTGCCTTCTCCGACTCCGCCCTTATGAGCGCGTAGTACAGCTTTCTGAGCTCGACCTGCTTGTCGAGAAGGGTCTGGTGCATCTGCTCGGCGTCGGCCGTCACCTCGGCCTGCTGGGACTTCAGATCCTCCAGCGCCCTGGTCTTCGACATGATCTTCTCCTCCGCAATCTGGAGCGCTTTGCTCAGCTTGGCTTCAGTGCACCACAGGAGCTCCTTGGAAAGGAGGTCGCGGTGCTCGA
Organism: archaeon; assembly: GCA_021800855.1. Classification (GTDB taxonomy): domain Archaea; phylum Thermoproteota; class Nitrososphaeria; order Nitrososphaerales; family Gagatemarchaeaceae; genus UBA183. Next base: position 5,963 of record JAJYYP010000006.1, read on the forward strand.
TCAGCTTCCTCTTCTCCTGATAGCGGTCGTACACCTGCTTCCAGTATTCTAGCGCCTGGTTGGCGTTGTCAATCAGTTGAATGAGTGAACTCTCCTCCCCGACGAGGCCGCTCAGCTCCTGCTCGGCGAGCAGAATCCTTTGCCTGTACTCGGAGAACCCGACCGCTTCCTCGACCATCCTCAGCCTTTCTTGTGGGGTGACGGCGCCCAGCTCTTCAATCATCCCCTGGTGCATTATAATCAGTAGGTTGTCGGGGTTGATGCCGAACTCGCGGAGCAACCTGACCACTTCGCTCTTATCAATCTCCTTGTAGTCTGCCTCGAACCAGTATGAGCCGTCACGCCTGAGGTAGCGGCTCAGCATGAAGGTGTCGGACTTCGAATATGGTATCGGCCTGCGACCTGCCTTCGCGGAGTTGTCAAAGACGAGGGAGACCCTGGCTATCTCTTTGCCCCTTCGGATGAGGTCTGAGAGCTTCCGAGAGCGTTCAGTGTATGCTTGACCGAACGCGACTGAAATCGCCAGTAGCACTGAAGACTTGCCTGCCCCGTTGGGACCGACTATCAGGTTCAGCCCTTCACGCAGGGGGATCCTGGCATATTCGTAACTCATGAAGTTCTCAAGGATGATCTCCTTGACGGTCGTGAGGTGGGAAGGCCTCTCTTGGGAGACCTCTTTGACGCTGCGGGACAAGCTTACAGGCTGCGCGAACCCTGGACGCATTTAGACATTGCTGACCGCGCAGTCGATATTCACTTTCGGTCATCCCTCTCTAACTACTCCTTAAATCGGCGGGAGCCCTCCAGAAGGTGCTTGCCAAACGAGACAGCGTTCGAGTCCCTCGCGCCGGCTGTGAGGGAGTTTCTGGCTGACACCGACATCAGGGAGCCGACCCCCCCACAGGTGAAGGCGTGGCCGCTCATCGCCAGAGGGGAGGACGTACTCGTAGTGGCCCCGACCGGGTCGGGGAAGACCGAAGCGGCCCTCCTCCCGCTGCTGAGCAGGCTGGTGCGCGAGGGGCACGGGGAAGGTATCTCTCTCCTCTACATCACGCCGATGAGGGCCCTGAACAGGGACATGCTGAAGAGGCTCCAGGAATGGTGCATGAAGCTCGGGCTGACGGTCGACATAAGGCACGGAGACACCCCTCAAGCGCAGAGGGCGAAGCAATCGGCGCATCCCCCCGACGTGTTGGTAACGACGCCAGAGACCCTTCAAGCAGTCCTCCCCGGAAGGCGGATGAGGGAGAATCTCTCCCACCTGAGGGCCGTCGTCGTCGACGAGCTGCACAACCTTGTAGAGAGCAAGCGTGGGGTCCAGCTCTGTGTGGGTCTTCAGCGGCTCAGGAAGGTCTCGCCTGACTTCCAGCTCGTCGCGCTTTCTGCTACGATTGGGACTCCAGATGCAGCAGGCACCTTCCTCTTCGGAGACCGGCCTCGGACTCTGGTGAAGGCGGACGCCCCCAAGGAGTTCTCATATGCCATCGAATACCCCGTCCCCGATTCGTCGAGCCAGCCGACCTCGAAAGAGACGTACGCCGCTCCCGACCTAGCGGCAAGGCTATCCAGGATAAACTCCATGATTGACGAGCACACATCGACGCTGATATTCGTCAACAGCAGGACCCTGGCAGAGATGATGGGGGAGAAGTTCGCGAGGCTGAGGAAAGACGTGGGGGTACACCACGGCTCGCTTCCGAGGGAGGAGCGAGAAAGGGTCGAACAGGCATTCAAGTCTGGCGAACTGAAGGCGCTCGTCTGCACCAGCACCCTGGAGCTCGGCATAGACGTCGGATCTGTCGATCTGGTGGTGCAGTACATGTCTCCGAGGCAGGTTACAAGCCTGGTCCAGCGTGTGGGGAGGAGCGGCCATAGGCTCGGAAAAGTGTCGAAGGGGGTTCTGGTGACCGTGTCGGCGGACGACATACTTGAATCGTCGGCCGCCATAGGCTCGGCGAGCAAGGGTAGGATTGAACCGACCCGCCCCTACGTGAACTCTCTGGACGTGCTTGCGCACCAGATCGCAGGCTACCTCATGGACTTCGAGGCCATGGAACCAGACAGGATGCTGGCCGAGATCAGGAAGGCGGCGCCGTTCAGGGGCCTGACTGAGGACGCCTTCCTCCGCACGGCGAACTATCTCTCCGAGCTAAGAAAGATCAGGTTCGACGGCAAGACGCTCGTGAGGACGAGGCTCACCCGCGAATATTACTACGAGAACCTCTCCATGATCCCTGATGAGACCCGTTACCTGGTGGTCGACGTCTCCACCAACCAGACCGTCGGGATACTCGGCGAGGAGTTCGTCCTCCTAAGGGCGAAGGTGGGAGTCCATTTCATCATCAAAGGCAAGGTCTGGCAGATCGAGCAGATAGCTGACGACAGGAAGATCTACGTCACCCCCGTCGAGGACCCCCTAGCTGCCGTCCCAGGGTGGGACGGGGAGATGCTGCCGATACCATACGAACTTGCGGCCGAGACAGGGCGGTTGAGGAGGGAGATTTCAGAGGCTCTGGACCTTGGGGACGGGGCCGTGGAGTCGGTCGGGAAGAAGATCCCTGGAGAGGCGGCTGCCCGGGCGCTGGTGGTCGACCAGATCGCCGAGCACAAGAAGATGGGAGCCCCGGTACCGTCGGACAAGTTGGTACTCTTCGAAGGGTTCGGGAAGTACCTAATCGTCCACCTCTGCTTCGGAGAGTCGGTGAACCGGACGTTCGCTTACGTGTTCGAGGAAGTGCTTTCGAGACGGGGGCTGGTCAGGGTCTGGTGGCTCGACGGCTATCGGCTGCTGATGGAGCTCACGACGGACACCGAGGAGCTCGACCTCAAGGCGTTGGCGAAGGAGCTGATGGGGCTGACCCCAGAACAGCTGGAAAGGACCTACGCGGTGGCCGCCCAGAGGAACTTCCCGTTCCCGGCCAGGGTAAAGTTCGTGGCAGAGAGGTTCGGCGCCCTGAAACGAGGGAAGCTCATCGCGCATCCGAACCTGTGCTCACTCCCGACGAGGTTCGAGAGGACACCCATCTTCGAGGAGGCGTTGCAGGAGACAGGGAGAGACCTCATCGACATTGAAAGGGGGAAGCAGATTCTGGTGGAGGTCGCCAACAGGGGGATAGCGGTGGAGACCTTTCAGGCGGGAGAGAGGCCCACCCCCATCGCCTACAACCTCCTCTACAGGTACCTTGAGACCCCGGAGGCGGTCGCGCCCGACTCCCTCGGCAGGTCGTCATACCAGAGGATGAAGGCGAGCATATTCGGCACCGAGGTGAGTCTCATATGTGTGAGGTGCGGCGCGGACCAGGGGCAGACCACGGTCGGAGACATCCCGGAAGAGCCGCGATGCGGCGCCTGCGGCTCGGGGTTGCTGGTCCCCTGCTACTGGGGGACAGCCAAGCTGACTGACCTCGTGAAAAAAAGAGAGAAGAGAGCGCAGCTCAACGAGGAGGAGAGGGCCGAGCTCGCCAGAGCGAGGAGAGGGGCTGACCTCGTCCTCTCTTATGGGAAGAAAGCCGTGGTCGCCCAGACTGTCTACGGGATAGGCCCCCAGACGGCATCGAGGATTCTGGCCGAGATGCACGACGACGAAGAGGCGTTCTATAGGGACCTGCTCGAGGCGAAGATACGTTTCGTCACTACCAGGCAGTACTGGGGCAACTGAAAAGCCATTAACAGGGGACGCCGGGGTCAGGCCAGATTGGTTCTAGCAGGGAAGGTCTTCCTCGTGAGAGAGAACTACGAGCTCGACACGCTGGCTGACAAACTGAAGTCGTTCAGGATAGAGACTGAGACGAGCGTCGAAGACAAGGAGTTCAAGCTGGTATCTGAAGTCACCGACCTGAGCGTTGGGAAGGGGTCCCTGGAGGGCAAGTTCTCCTTCGACTCGGTCTTCGTTGTCCCGCACCGGGGGGAGCCGGTCCCGGTCCCGCGGACCTACGAAGCCCCCTTCACCTTCAGCATGTACAAGGACAGGATGTTCCTGACGGTCTACGACAAGAAGAGCAGGGCGAACAACATCGCGAACGAGATGAGCAAGGCGGTGTTCATGAGCCTCGGGCAGGTGGTGGAAGCCAGAATCGACCCAGAGACCCTGAGGAAGTTCCACGAAGCCAACTTTGAGGACACGAAGGTGATATTCTATTCTGAGGTGGATCTGCCGAACATCACCAAGCTTTCGCTCTACGGCGCCGAGCTCGGTAACACCAGCCTTTACAGTGATTATTTGACCCATGGGAAACTGTGGTACATCGTCTTCAAGAGCAAGTCCTATGGCTACGTTTTCGGCCTGACCAGGAACTGCATACTCACCGGCTTCAGCAAGATGGAGCTGTCCGAGTTCAAGAGCTTCATCGACGCCCAAGTGCTCCCGCTCATCGCCTAGTTTGCTCAAAATAGTCCCCTGCGACGCAGCACTCATCTTCTCGACCGCCGAGTCGAAGACGCTTCTGGTCTCAGACCTGCATCTTGGGCTCGAGAAGGAGATGGCGAAGAAGGGATTCCGCCTCCCTGCCTACTCGGTGAAGATGGTGGAACGGGTGAAGCGGATAGCGGAGACCTACGGCGCGAAGAGGCTCGTCGTGCTTGGGGATGTCAAGCACACGGTCGGTAAGGTGGAAGACATAGACTGGGGGGTGATACCATGGTTCTTCGACACCATGCTGGACCTGTTCGAGGCAGTGGAGGTTGTCCCCGGAAACCATGACGGCAACATCAGGACGGTGCTACCCCCCCGGGTCAAGCTGGATCCGTCGCAGGGGACGGTGCTGGGAGAGGGGAAGAACAGGGTCGGGGTGGCTCACGGCCACGCCTGGCCTTCGGAGGCAGCGATTGCGACGAGGAACCTGGTAATCGGCCACTCGCATTTCACATATGAGATGCGTGACTCGTTCGGGTCGAGGACGAGGGAGTCTGTTTGGGTTACCGCGGAATTCGACGTAGCCGAGCTGATGGAGGGGGCGGGCTACAGGTCAAAGCTGAAGGGCAATGGAAAGCTGACTGTGATGCCACCGTTCAACAGGCTGGTGGGAGGTCAGCCCATTAACCGGAGCGCGTCTTTCCAGTTTGGGCCGGTGCTCTCGTCGAGGTCGCTTAGCCTAGGGAAGGCAGACATATTCCTCACGGACGGGACGAGGGTGACCTAGCCCAGTCAGCCGCCGATGGCGCTTATGACGAGCTTCTCCAGGGACGATTCACCGACGGCGCCGATGACCGCGTCCATGGGCTGGCCGTTCCTGAAGATCATGAAGGTCGGTATAGAGAACACCTGATAGCGGGATGAGATCCCCATCTCCTCGTCTACGTTCACTTTCGCGAAAGTGATTTTGTCGGAGTACTTCTTCGCGAGCCTGTCCACCACCGGGTCCATTATCCTGCAGGGGCCGCACCAGACCGCCCAATAGTCGACGAAAACCGGTTTCGGTCCTGACACGACCCTGTCGAAGTTTTCTTCGGTAAGCTTCATCGCAGCTTCTGATTGATTGCTCTCCTGTGACATTATGCCATCGGCCTCGGCTGCGCGAACCTCGATGCATATTTAAAATTGGAGGGGCGTCGAGAAGATTCGACTTGGGGAGCGAGTTGGTGGCGAGGGTATCGAAAGGCCTGGCTCTCCAGGAGCCGGCCACCAGCAGGCAGCGGCGGGCAGCGGTCTCGGTCATAATCAATGACGGGGAAAGACCGAGCGTGCTGCTGATCAGGAGGGCGGAAAGGAGCGGGGACCCATGGTCGGGGCAGATTGCCTTCCCCGGCGGGAAGATGCAGGATGGCGACAGGACCGCCAGAGACACGGCGGTCAGGGAGACCCTGGAGGAAGTGGGGTTCGACCTGACTTCTTCAGACTTCCTTGGCTATGGGAGGCTCACCACGACCCACACGGGGACCATGGACGTGGTCCCGACGGTCTTCCATCTCAAGAGGGGGGTCACCGTGGTACCAAACGAAGAGGTCGCTTCTTTCAGGTGGGTGGGCCTTTGTGACCTGGCCTCTCCGGGAGCAAGGTCGAGCTTCATGGCGACGTTTCAGGGGAACCGCATGGAGTTCCCCGCCCTGAAAGTGGGGGACTACACGGTCTGGGGTCTGACGTATAGGATTCTCACCTCCATACTTGCTGGAGCCTGAACGTTGCTTAGTCCCGGTTAAGGTAGTCCATTATCTTCCTTAGGACGTGCGGGTTCTCATGGAAGTACTCGGCCAGCTTCTCCATCCGTCGCAGGGTGCTCGGATGCACGTGGTGCTCGATTCCTTCGGTGTCGACATAAGCCGTATTGGGGTCCACCCCGAGCATGGTGATGAGGTCAGAGATGACCTGGTGCCTCTTGATGACGGACCTGGCCACGTTCTCGCCAGACGGGGTGAGCCGCATACCTCGATACCGCTCGTGCTCTAGATACCCCTTCTTGGCGAGATTGGCCACCATGCTCGAAACAGTAGGCGGTTTGACGCCCAACCGGTCGGAGATGTCGGAGGCGCTCACGTATCCCTTCTCCTCATGCAGGTTGTAAATCGCCTCCAGATAGTCCTCGAGCCTCGACAGGTCCCTCCCTGACTGCGCTATGATAGCCAAAACCCCTCCCTTCTATGTGATGGCCTTCGGATAAAAGCGTTCCCGCTGGCCAAGTTCGGCGGGGAACCAAATATGAGAGACGCCGAGAGATGTTAGGCGTGTCTAACTTATATATCAACCAGCGGAGATTCGATTTTGTCATACATGAAGTGGCCGTTCAGAGGGACTCCGCCCCCGTCCAGGAACATGCCTCAGGGGGGCGATGGGGACAATTCAAGGCAGCGGTTGAGGCCATCGAGCCTCATTCCTCTATCGCTGAAGCAGTTCCTTCTGTGGGTCGGTCCCGCACTGATGGTGTCGATAGCATACATGGACCCTGGCAACTACGGCACAGACCTTGCAGCAGGGGCAGGGTACAAGTACGCACTCCTGTGGGCGGGCTGGCTCGCTTCTGGAATGGCCATGTTGCTTCAATATCTCTCCGGTAAACTCGGCATTGCTTCGGGCCATCATGTGGCGGAGTTAGTCAGGGAGTCGTTCGGCGGGAGGAGACGGTATGTGATCCCCTACTGGCTCGCTGCCGAGGCAGCTGCGGCAGCCACTGACCTAGCGGAATATCTGGGGACTGTACTGGGACTCAACATACTGTTCCACATCCCTCTCATTTACTGCGCCATATTCGGCGCCCTCGACGTCATCATACTGCTGACCATGATGACGAGGAGATTCCGTCTGATTGAACAGTATTTCGCGGTCCTCATCAGCGTTCTTGTGATAGGGATATTTTACGACCTGCTTGTCATAGGACACTTCGACATTGCACAGGTCGCATATGGTTCTGTGGTCCCGCTTGCTCCCGGCAATACAGCACTTTTCATCGCCGTAGGAATGATTGGGGCAACTGTGATGCCCCACGCTCTCTTTGTCCACTCTTGGCTCTCGAAAAACAAAATGGACCTCCTTGGTGCTCCAGTCAACGGAAGGACGGAGTCGCCATCGATCAAAGACATGCCGATTTCGGCGACCGATGTGCATCGTACGTACACCCTCGAGCAAATGCACCGAACGAACAGGCTTCATCGAAATGAAACCATCATGGCCCTCACGATGGCAGGGGTGGTGAACGCTGGAATACTCCTTGTCGCCGTTCCTCTCTACCACGGCAACGGGGTTAATGCCAGCCTGACGGTGCAAACTTTCGTCGCAGGGATGAGTCAGATTTATGGGCCTGCTATTGGCATCCTCTTCGCCTTAACCCTGCTCGCATCTGGACTTTCTTCATCAGCGCTCGGCACCATAGCAGGGCAGGTCATCATGGAAGGCTTGATTGGAAAGCGCGTGAACATTTGGGCGAGAAGAATCATAACGAGAGCCGTTAATGTTTTCCCCACGACGATAGCCATCCTATTCGGACTGAGCCCGCTTGTCTTGCTCATCTACAGTCAGGTGATTCTGAGCCTGATGATTCCGCTGCCTATGATTCCTCTGGTATACTACACATCGAAGACGAAGTTCATGGGAGATTTGGTCAACAAGAGGTTCACGATTGTCTTGGCCCTAGTGACAGTGGCGTTCATACTTTCCTTTAATGGCCTTCTACTGACTACTCTTTTCTAGACAGCTGGCCCCTACTTCCCTTATCTTCCATCTCGGTCCTCTGCCGGCCGACCTCACCCAGTTCAAAGGGGAAGACTATCCACTCGCTGACGACTTCCAAGAAGTAATCGGGATCCGTCCTGCTCCAAGGCTTCTTGAACATCACGGCTGTCTCTAGAGACCTGGGTCGCTGGTCTTCAAGGTACTTCTTGAGGAAGACGATGGTGTCTCCCTGGTCCACAAGGTCGTCCACCAGCAGAACATCCTTCCCCTCGACCCCCTCTACGAGGGTAGAAAGGATCCGAGGGGCGGTCCGTTGGCCGATGTTGTTATACGACTTGACGTTCACGAAATCTATCTTTACGTTCAGGTGGTCTGACACGACCATGGCCACCGGGATCCCTCCTCGAGCGATGCCCACCACAAGGTCATAGTGTCTTCCGTTGGCTCTGATCTTCTCTGCTAGTGCCTCGGCCAGGTTGCCGTATTCGGACCAGCTGATGTATCTGAAATTAGGCATCTCTAGCGGGGCTGGGGTTCTAGGATAGATAACCGTTCGATGGCTGCATCACTCGCATTCGCTATGATGGGCCGGGGCGGATTCGAACCACCGGCCATGGCGCGCTGTGCGTTTCGCCGTGTAAGGGCGACGTCCTGACCAGGCTAGACGACCGGCCCGTTTTAAACCGGTATTTCGACGTGTAATAAGCCTTGGAGACAAATCAGGAGCAGGTTTTAACACACCGCGGAGGCGCCTGTGGGTGGGACCCATGGCGACCCGGACAACCATCTTAGAAATCAGAGCGAGGCAGATTCTTGATTCGCGCGGAAATCCAACAGTAGAGGCTGAGGTCACAACGAGTAGAGCCATGGGGAGGGCCAGCGTCCCGTCAGGGGCCTCCAAGGGGAAACATGAGGCACTCGAGCTCAGGGATGGTGGCAAAGAGTTCCATGGCAAGGGTGTCATGAAGGCTGTGGCCAACGTGAACGGGGCGCTCCGACGCGGACTCTTGGGGCTCGAAGTGAACGACCAGCACGGCCTGGACCAAGCGATGATTTCGCTAGACGGCACACGAGACAAGAGCAGACTGGGGGCCAACGCGATACTCGCAGTATCCATGGCCTCAGCGAGGGCTGCAGCCAACTCAAGCAAAGTTAGTCTCTTTGCCCAGCTCAGGAAGTCAGTCCGGTACATCCTCCCTGTGCCGATGATGAACGTTATCAACGGAGGAGAACATGCGGGAAATAACCTGGCGATTCAGGAATTCCTTATCGAACCCGTAGGAGCATCGACTTACTCCGAAGCAATTCGTATGGGGTCTGAAGTTTACCAGTCACTGAAGTCGATTCTCTTGTCTGAGCATGGGAGGAGCGCCATCAACGTAGGCGATGAGGGAGGGTTCGCCCCGCCGCTTAGGCTAACCCGCGATGCACTTGTGTCCATAAGGAAGGCGGTTTCGGCTTCAGGCTACAGCGAAGACGACGTCAGGTTAGGCGTCGACGCCGCGTCTTCTACATTCTACGACCAGAAGAACGGGAGCTACAAACTAGACGGCAAGACGATGAGCGAAGGCGCACTGGAAGACTATTATGCGCGGTTGAGGGACGAATTCGCCCTCCTCACAATCGAGGACCCGTTCCAAGAAGATGCGTTCGAAGCTTTTGCATCGATAACAAAGAGGTTGGGGGGCAAGACCAAGGTAATCGGCGACGACCTCTACGTGACAAACGTGGCTAGGATGAAGATGGGCATCGAGGGGAAGGCGACCAACGCAATCCTGATCAAGCTTAACCAGATAGGTACTGTTTCCGAGACCGAGGACGCCATCGGACTCGCCCGCAAGGCAGGATGGACTGCCATCGTCTCGCACCGGTCGGGCGACACCGAGGATTCTTTCATCGCGCACCTCGCGACGGCGTTCGCGGCGGACTTCATCAAGACAGGCGCCCCCGCAAGGGGCGAGAGGGTGGCGAAATACAACGAGCTACTCCGAATTGAGGAAGAGCTAGAGTCAAAGGGTCGCTATGCGGGCAAGGACCTCGGCTGACCCGTCTGGGCACTGCGAAAGTCGTAGACTTGCTCAGGGTACCTCTAAGGGCTATGGTTTCAGAATAAGGCGCAGGGGGTGGGAATTCCGCCCTTTCGGGATTCGAACCCACGAGTCCCGTTAGAGACACAGGCTTAGCAAGCTTGCGCCCATCAGGCTGCGCCTTACCAGGCTCCCCGTCCAGGACTCTAGGCTACCCCTGCGCAAGATGACCATCGAAATGAGTGTTAAAAACGTGAGCGGCGGTGGTTCCCTCGGAGTTCACCATCGCTCTCCGATCCCTTCTCGCCGAGTCGGAAATCCCCCACGTAGACGGGGCAGCGTGGCCACGTCGCCATAGGGCTGCTCCCTCCCGGACCTCGCCCGGTTCGGCAATCAAGAGTCAGACCCTCTCCTTCGAGAGGGCTGCCCCTCATGACCGCCCACCCCGGCGTGAGTTCGTCTCCCCAGCCCGACGCGGGTGACGAAGAAGATGGTTTTACCCGAGGGTTGCTGGCCGCTGCGTAAAGCCGGTTTCAGCTTAGCGAGGACGGCTATCCCCCGGACCCTACCCACCGCCGAAGGCGCTAGGCTCAGCGCGGCTTTTAACGTGTTCCTCCACGGTCGCCTTCATCCTGCACACGCTGCAAAGGCCGCTGGACGAAGGCCTTCCGCACTTCGCGCATGGAACAGAGTGTTTCTCGCTGTTGACGGCGTAGTGAGAAATCACGTCGAGGCTGCTACGGAGCAGGACGTTCTTGAGACCCGGGTGGTTCGCCTCCATGATGTTGAGGTAGTCCCTGACCTCGCTCCTGAGCCCCTCGTGCATATAGGGACAGCTCACGCTTTGAAGGGATACCCCTGCCTGGTGGGCGTAGAGGGCGACCTCTTCCTCATAGAGCTCCATGAATGGCTTGACTCTCCTCAAAGGGAACGAGGCGTCGGTATGGCTTGGGTCGAGCCATCCTAGCCTAGTAACGTCTCCATGCATTAGGTTCATCATGAACGTTTGAACGAAGTCGTCGAGGTTATGGGCCGTCGCCACGACCGATGCCCCAGCCCTCTGGGCGGCTTCGTCGATTGCCCTGCGCCTGAAGACCCCACAGAAGCTACAGGAAGACGCTTCGCGCTCTCCCTCCCAATCCAGAGCCTCGTCAAGAGAAAACCCGAACATCTCTTTGTAGGAGACGACAAGGTGTTTGACCCCAAGTTCACTCGCTAGCGAACGAGCGTGGGACAGCGCTTCTTCTCTATATCCAGCAACCCCTTCGTCAACCGAGACCGCCACGATGCCGTTCCCCCTGGAAGCGTAGAGTCCGGCGAGCACTTTGAGTAACGAAAGGCTGTCTTTCCCCCCAGAGACTGCAACAGCCACATTCTCCTGTGGTCCTATCATCTTGTACTTCGAGATGGTTCTACGGGTCTTCTCGACAATCGAGACGTCGAAACAAGAGGCGCAGAGGACCTCGCCGGAGTAGCGCCTTGTATAGAACGGCTTCCCTCCGCAGACTGAGCACCCGGCCATTCGGCCGAAACAGAGACCGGGTCGATTTAAGGTATCAACGCTTAAAGCGAGAACGCCCTCGGAGCCCTCAAGATGGGGCAGGAGAACTTCAAGCGGTTCGAGCTACATTATGGTGTCGTGCTGATGCTCAGGACCAGGAGGTTCCTCACTGTGATGGACCGGATGGGGCGCAGTCGAATCACAAAGCCCATGAGCTGGCTTTTGCTCTATCTGATGCCCGTCTCGGCGGGGGTTGCCTTCTTTATTTTCATCAGCGTGTTTAGGGGGCTGATCTCTTCGAGGGGCCCGCAGATAGCCCAAGGCATCGTGAGCCTCGGTCCCCTAGTCAACCTCGGGATACCTGGACTGAACCCATACATTCCTATCCTGTACGGATGGATCGCCTTGGTCGTCGGTATGATTGTCCACGAAGGCGCCCACGGGGTGATAGCTCGAAGCCTCCGCATCCCGGTGAAGAACTCCGGGCTTATCCTGCTCTTCTTCGTGATACCAATAGGCGCTTTTGTCGACATCGAAGAATCGGCGATCAAACAGGCTCCCAAGAGGCACTCCGCCAGAGTCTTAGCGGCAGGGGCGGGGACCAACCTTGTGCTGGCTGTGCTCTGCCTGCTACTTCTCGTTGGCGTCGTCAGCACCATGGTTCCAGCTGTCAATGGGGCCGCGATAACAGCGGTAGGCCAAGGGACCCCGGCGTACACGCAGGGGGTGCGTCCCGGCGACGTTGTGACAGCGGTCGACGGGAAGCCGATAACCAACCTCGACACGATACTCGGTCCGAGCACGAATTTGACGGCAGGTCAGACGATCAACTTTACAGTCTACAGACAGGGCCAGACCATAGAAATCGACAACATCAAGCTCGTCTGCTGCACGAAGATTATAGACACGAGAACCAACCAGACGCTGGCTAGCTACCCCTACATCGGAGTGGATTCGGTCTCAGAGGCAGACCTCCGTTCTGCAGTCTCGAGTTACACCGATGTCCTCGGAGACCCTCTGCTATACATCGGGTGCATCCCGACGCTAAACATCGGGAACTGCCAGCAGGCGGTGCCGTTTTCGAACTCTGACTCTGTGTTCTATGTCTCCCCGCTAGGGAGCGCCTTGGTCCCTATAGCCAACGTGCTCTATTGGCTTTTCTTCCTCAACTTCAATCTCGCTATTTTCAACTCGCTCCCGATCTTTCCGCTTGATGGTGGCCAGGCGTTCGGGGTCGGGGTCGAGGCACTTGGAAGGGGCCGCCTGTCTGAAGCTGGCACCATGAGAATTACCATGGGCGCGACGATGGCTATGTTGGTCTTCCTCCTCGCGATAATCGCGGGACCGTACTTCTATGTCTACTTGTTCGGCTGAAGGCGTGCAGGGATAGCTCAGGGGAGCCTCCGGGAAGGCGCGGAGGGCGCGTTAAATATGGGACTCAAGCTGACATTTGATGTCGAGCCTGCAGCCCCCGGGCGGGGTCGCGCCTCAGATTCAGCAGTTCGCCCAGCAGTTCGCGTCGTCGATGACCTTTCTCCTTTCGGTCGTCGACACAACAGTGATAGACCTGATGAGAATCGTTTACGTCTCCCTACTGATAATCGGCATCCTCCTATACTATTCGCATGTCGCCCAGAGGCTCGGGAAGGATTTGATCAAAGGAGGCGTGGCCCTTGCCATCATCTCAGAGTTCGTGGTTCCATGGTTAGTCAAGCTCTGAGGGCATACCTGAGGAGAGCCGCGATGCCCCCGAACGAAGAGACTTGCTTACCGAACTCCATCGAAGAGTCGACCAGGAAAACCCGCCCTCCCCTCTCCTCTATCTCGTTCAGGATACCGACAAGCTGAGACTCGTCTACTCCCCGCAGGAAGACGTCGTCCGACACCGCGCACGATTCCACGGCCCCCGCTGATGCCGCCTCGGCCACCCGCGGGAGGGCATAGGCTACTTTTGGGTCACCACTGGAAACCCTCTTTACTATCTCCGCCACCAGCCGCTGCATTTCCACGACCAGCGACCCCTTGGCAAGCGCTTGGAAGGTTGGCGACTTTATCATGGCCCGAACCCCGTCTCCCCCCGTCAAATCGGGACCTTCAACCACGTTCACTTCCACGGACTTCAGAACCTCCCTGATCTGGTTCGCCACTGAATTCTTGAAGTTGCCTGGACCGGCCACGATAACCCTGTCTCCGTGCTGGAAAAGTTGGGAGACGATCCCAGCTACCTTTGAGATGTAGGGGCGAGGACTGCGCTCCTCGCCCATCTTCCCACCGAGGCCAGACTCGATGGTCGTGACGACAGAGAGGTGTGAACCGGCCAGGGAGCCTATCCCGGCCTCGCGCCTGTCGACGGCCACAAGGATGAACCTAGTGTCCTGTTCGACGGGGCGGACCAACCGTATGTCAAGCTGCGACCAGTGGTTCTTCCTCAGCGTGAGCGCGTGCCCCGGAGACAAGGTCACCGAGTGTGAACCTGCCTTCGTCACGCTCTCGTCGCTGGCTTCGAGGATGATCCCTCTCACCCTGATTCTTTCGATGCTGCTGTCCAAGTGCACCTCGTCTACCGCCAGGGCTAGGGTGACTTTCACCCGCTCTCCCTTGTCTGGCCTAGAGTATTCTTCTTCCCTCTTGACCACCCTCGATCCACTAGTGACGACCACGTCCCCCTTCGCGATGAGCCTCCGTAGGGTCCAGAGGTCGTCAGCCGACTCGATGGTCAGAGAACAGTAGCCGTGCTTGGGGTTGAAGTCGTTGACTTTCAACTGACCAGGCTACTCGAGCCCTAAGTCCCTGAAAGTCCCTATCCTGACGTCTTCTGGGATCTGTCCGAGCTCTCCCGTGCGGTGCCCGATGATACCTTTGACCCCTACCCTCGCCGCGGATTCAACGAGCCGCTGCGTCACTATCCCGTCGAAGATGAGATACTGGGCGCCATTCGTCCCTTCCATCTTCTGTACCAGCTCGCTGATTGGAAACCTCCCGACTTCCTGGAGCCCCTGGTCGAGCAGTATCGCTTCCAGCGTGCCATTGAGGGCCGGAAAGAGCTCCCTGGTCTTCACAACCACCGGTTCGTCCGCTTCCTCATGCTGACGAGGAGGGGCGCTCTCAGCTGCCTTCTGCCTCCTTGAGGATAGCTGCGCCGTGTCGACCCTCTCTGCCTTCAGCAAGTTGATCACATCTATCGGGGTGAGGTCTTCTACCTCCTTCCCCTGAGGCGCGTGGATTATCTTCTCGACATGCATCACCTGACCTAGTTCCTTCTCGATGAGCTCCCCGCCCCTGTCGCCATCTAGGACTGCTATCAGCCTCTTCTTCTTGCCGAGTTCTATTATCGAGTCCGGGATGCTAGTCCCTTCAAGCGCGACCACGTTTTCGATTCCCGCCCTCAGGAAGAGCACTACGTCGGCCCTCCCCTCTACCAGGTAGACCAAATCGGACGAGTGCACTCCTGGGCCTGCTGGAAGATTCTCTATCCCGTAGCTGATTACTTTGGCCCTCCTAGTAGACTCCGTGACGTCCTTGAGAAGGTTCTCGCCTTCACTGGAAGTCTTTGAGCTCCAATCCCTTACAATCAGCTTCGCCCTGTCGACTATTTGCTTGCGCTTGACCGCCCTCACGTCTTCGATGTTGCCTACGCTGAAGCGCGCGCTGCATGGACCGACCTTGTCCACGCTCTCGACGGCCGCGGCGATCAGTGCTGCTGTGCCGATGTCAGTGGACATTGGTATGATCACCTCTCCCCTTGTCCGGTCGTTCTTCGACTCCAAGTTGATTTCTATCCTGCCGACCTTCCAGCTCTTCTGAAGCTCGTTCAGGTTCATCTCAGGGCCGAAGAGACCCTCAGTTTGACCGAAGATCGCCCCGATCACGTCGGCTCTTTCAACGACTCCGTCTACTTCAAATCTCAGTCTGACTAGATACTTTACTATACCCGAATCTGGCAATTTCTTTCTCTCCGACCAATCTCTGGTTCACTCGTCCTTAACGGTGTTAATCGTTAATTGGTTCCCACCAAATTTATCGTGGATATAAACTTCGTGTTTTTCGGTTCTCATTGGGAGGATCGGACGTCTTTCCCGACCCACCTTCGAAAATCAGGTGTGACTGGCCTATGTGAGCCATCTGGCCAGCCAGGAGGCCCGTCAGGCTCCAGGCTGCTAGACTCTTTCGCGAACTTCCCCAAGTTCTCAATCTGGAGGAAAACCCCCCGAGAAGCTAGCCTGAGCTTGCTTCGTTCGCCAAGCGACGTCGCGATCCCTCCATGGATGAAGGACTTGGAGTATTTCGACGCGAGTAGGGTGCCCTCTCTGTCCATATCTGTGAGGATGACCATCTTTTCCACCCCGCCAAGGGCGGCGGGGCCCCTCTTACCTAGGACTGAAACCGTGAGGATTCGCCCCCTGTAGCCTAGCGCCCTCAGAGCGATGGAATCACGCTTCCCTTCGACAAGGACTGACCACCCATCCTCGTGCTTGTCGTTGAGGTCGCTGACGAAACAGGATAGGAACCACTCAAAGTCACCGTAGATTCGTTTCTGTCTTCTGTTCAGACCACATTTCACCTCGTTATGGAATGTTGCCCGTCTCTGACAAGCACGGATCATGTCCCAGCTTCAAGCGGGGAACATCACCGAGCCTCTTCAACGGGCAAACGGCCTCCGTCTGTCGCACGCCTGGGTAAACCATCCGCTCATCAAAGCGTTGCCGCCTTCGCAGGTGGCCGTTTGGCGCGCTTTTAGAACGAAAGCCGTCTACCGCGGAGGCGGTGTCGTTCTATTTTAGCAGTTCGTAGAGTTTCGAGAGGTCGATTTCGAATCCCGACGCAGGGACTCCCACCCCAAAGGCGTCGATGGTGCCAGGCCTCAGTTCGCCTATGTATCCCAGCCCCTCCTCTTTCGCCGTGACTGACGCGCACCGACCGGGTGAGAACGCCCAGTGCTCGGCCGCCTTGGTTACTATCTCAAGCCCAGCCAAGAGCCTGCAAACCGCTTCCAGGTACATTTTTGCCTCGGTGTAGGAAGCCTGTGAGTGGGCGACGAGGCAACCTAGGTGCCAGAATTCCTTGACACCGTCGAATGCACGGGTGTAAATCCTGCCAATCTCGAAGACTCGTTGTGGATAATCAGACTTCACGTTTCCTGACAGAGCCGCCATCAAGCACGGGATGAGGGCATCCCTGAGCATCGAGTGGTCGAGGCTCTTGGGGTTCTGGACCGTCACCTTCTCAGAAGACGGCCGCTCGAATGAGTCGTAGAGGGATTTCCTGTCAGTCAGCTCGTAAGTCATCATCTCTATCATCCCGGCTCCTGCCATCACCGTCGACACAGAATCGAGGAACTCCTCGAACTCGTTGAGCGCCCCAGGAGTATTGCTCGGTGGGAATACGGGCTTGATGCGGTCTATCCCGTAGCCCAAGGCGACTTCCTCGACTACGTCCACCGGATGCAACAGGTCGATCCTATACCTGGGGCCGAGGGCAATGTTCCCCCTGACGCCCATCCGGCTCCTGGCCAGGCAACCAAGAATCTCCCTCCGTGGGAGGTCGAGCCCGATAACCGACCTAACAAGGTCGAGGTCGAAAGGAAGTTCGGTCGGTGCGAGGTCAGGCGTGACCCTAGTTTTGTTTGGGTAACTTATTGCGACCGTCCCCAGCTTCCCCCCCACCTCAGAAAGCGTGGTAGCCAGGATGGCAAGCACGTCGTCCCCATCCTTCTGGCTGGTGCTCGTGACGTCAACGAACATCCGCCTGGTCCTAGTCGTGACCTTGGTGGCGTTCCCGTTGATTATCGGAGGGAAGGAGAGAACCGTCCCCTTCGAGTCCGAGATAACAGGGAAGACCTTGCTTCTGTCGAAGACATGGCCATAGGTCCTTCCCTCGTAAGAGTCATATAGGATGGAACGGATGGATGATGGCTTCTCTCCATCCAACGGTACGAACTCGAAGGTGGATGGGACCGCCCTGTAGGACAATGGAGGAGAGATCTCGTCGAGGTCGTGGAGGCCGACTGCGACTGCCTTCCGCTTGCGTCCTAAACCATTGTGCAGGTCCTCCTGGAGCGAGATTATCTGTCTAACATCTTCGTCGTCGAGGTCGAGCCCCGTCGCCACGCAGCAGGCTATGTAGGGCCTGACTTTGGCGAGCTTACGGTCCACGATTACGGTGATCCCCGAGGGCTTGGTCTGGAATTCCGGGAGCCCTGTCTCTTTCCCGAGGAGCCCTCTGAGGGCGCGCGCGATTCCATAGTCTGTTCCGAGGTCGGGTCGGTTGGGACTGTACTCTACGCGAACTGACCTGCTATTTGCACTCTCTATGTCGAGGCCGATGTAGGGGAGCCGGTCGAGTATCCTCTCCTCACCAGCCCCGACCATCTCGGCTAAGCGCGAGAGCTCGAGTCTAACTACCGGCAAGCTCTCCCCTGTTCCTGAGCCAGGATAAGTCTGAGCCGTACAGCGCGCGCATGTCCTCCAAGCCAAACCGCATCAGCATCAACCTCTCGATACCTGGGCCCCAGGCAAGGACAGGGACTCTGACGCCGAGCGGTTGCGTGACCTCTGGTCTGAACACCCCTGACCCTCCAAGCTCTATCCAGCTCTTGAACGCCTTTGAGTAACCGACTACCTGCAAGGAAGGTTCCGTGTAGGGGAAGTAGGTTGGCCATAGTTTCACGCCAGCCATCCCTAGTTTCTTGTAGAACTCGGTGAGAAACCCCATGAGGTGCCTGACGTTGAGGCCCTCGCCTACCATTATCCCGTCCATCTGGTAGAATTCTGCCAGGTGCTTGTAATCGAGGTTTTCATTCCTGTAGACCTTTGATACAGCGAATACTCTGGCCTCCCTTTCCTTTGTCTCAGACAGCGCCTTCACAGAGAGGACAGTGTTGTGTGTCCTAAGTACCAGGCGCCTGGCCTCCTCTAAGCGCCAGCGATATCCCCACCCTCTGCTCCCAGTCTTCCAACCATCTTCGTGGACCGAGGCCACCTTCGCCACTACACCAGAACGTTTGAGCGCTGCGTCCGACAGCCCATCCAGATAGAAGGTGTCCTGCATCTCCCGTCCTGGGTGATCCTGAGGGATGAACAGCGCATCGAAGTTCCAAAAGGCAGAGTGGACGCTATCGCCCTGGAGTTCGGTGAAACCCATAGAGAGATACACCTCCCGCACTTCTCGGATGAAATCACGGACAGGGTGACGCCTTCCGGGGAAGAAGCTCGGGGCTTTCGCCTCGACATCGATGGGGCGTAGTTTTCTGCCTCTCCAGGTCCCGGAAGCGAGAATGTCCGGGGTGAGCCTGTCGATGAGGTGTGCATCCGACGCCAGTGAAGAAGAGATTCTGCCTTTGTCAGTGACGGCGACGGTGGTCGTGCGAGTCTCGACGCGTCTGACCAACCCCCGTTTCAGCAGGTCCGAGACGATGCCCGCCTCCTCGCTGGTCATATCATCCTCAGCCTTGCCGGCGGCAATCGACCGTACCACAGAGCGGAGAGACTCTATCCCTGCTGCGTCGGCTACGCGTACGACCTGTGCCGGTCCCTCGTCTACCTTTATCCAACCAGAGCCTCTCGCCCTCCCAAAGGCGGCGGAGAACTCGTCGGGCGAATCGAACTTGCCCCTCAGCTCTCCTACTGTGAGCGGCGCGGGTGCCTGGCTAACTTGGTGTACCAGGTCCAGCTCAGGTGGCTCCCTGACCAGCTCTAGCCTGCTTTCAACCGAGCTGCCTATAGAGACAAGCCCTTTCGATGCGAGCCACTGAAGGGCTCGCCTGACCTGATCCTCGTTCAGCGAAGCGGCAGCAACCAGCGCCTCAAAGGGGGCGGACCCCAGCGGGGCGAGCGCCGCGAGAACCCTGCGTTCGAGTGGATGAAGGGCGTTCGACATTCCTGGTCTACTTTCCCCCAGACGAGAGGTAGGCTCTGTTCTTAGCCAGGAGCTCGGCCGCATCTCTCATTAGGGCATCACGTTTCCTGTGGTGCTCTTCCAAGAACGTCTTTACTCTTCCTATGACTTCCTGCTTGCATTCGCCGCAGAGGCGTATCCCCTTGATACACTCGTGGTTCACCCTCTGGACGTGCTCGTCATCCTTGGCGAAGTGGAAACGATAGAGGTCGTAGATGGGGCAGATGTCAGGTCTACCCCCGAGTCTGCGCTGCTCTTCCACTGTGTCTCTCCCTCCGGTGTAGGCAGACCTGATTCTTTTCGACGCGTCTGCTGACGTGTCGTCCAGAGTGAAGCCAGACGCAGGGTCCCGCTTTGACATCTTCTGCCCTCCCGTGAGCGCCAGTTCGAGCCGATGGTAGATGGCAGACGGAGGTATGAACCCGAACTCTGAATGGAAGCGGTTGGCAAGATCCCTGGATAACCTGATGTGTGGGTCTTGGTCGGCTCCTACTGGGACCAGGACCGGCTTCGGCCCACCAAACTCTGGGAGCTGTGGCATGAGGATGTCACCTGCCTGTATGAGCGCGGAGAGGTAGAGCCCTAGCTGTCGTTCTCCATATATCGCTTTCATCATGTTGTTGGTCACTGCGCGTGAGAAGATTGTCGACATCCTCATCACTCTCATTTCTTCGCTCTGCTTGTACACGACTGCACGGTCGGGATCGAGGCCAAGGGCGAGAATGTCGGCCACGTTTCTTACCGCCGTCTTGGCTGACTCGTTGAACGAAAGACCATTGTCTGTGTAAGCTTCCACGTCGGCGATGGAGTAGTAGACAATCCCTTTCTTTGAGAGGGACTGGAAGTAGACCATGTCGTCGGCAGTCAACTTGTTTCCCAGGTGGAAGACCCCGTCAGGCTTGATGCCGCTCATCACAGCGTAGGGCTTATGGCTGTCTATGGCGTCGAGGACCCTGGCCAGGTCTCTCTGTCCGAAGTCAATACCCCGGCTTATGTGATGGCTCGGAGCCTTGAAACGAGGAACAAGTGGGGCGAGCGCCTCGATACCAAATTCAGACTGCAAGCGACCATAGTCCTTGACTACGGTCGTTCCCCACGGATCGAGCTTGTCCTTTTCCACACTGCCTCGCCTGCAGGCGTTCTGATTTAACTACTCGGGAGGGAGTCTCTCCCCTTGAGCCCCAACGGTCTTGTAAGCCTCCCTTCGTCGTCTATTTCGCCTAGTCTTATCCTGGTGGATGAGATCGGCTTCGAGTCGTCAGCGAGGACGTAATCCACGACGACGACCTCTAGCGGAGGATAGCCGTTGGCCTTCCTGAGCTTGTTCGCGATAGGGACACGCTTCGCTGTCTCTTGGGTCACCACTATCGCCTCTACTTCGGGCGATGCGATACCCGGACCGAAGTAGTCGTCTAGTTTGGCGACGATGTAGTCCCTGTCGGGATATCTCTTCTCGACAAGAGCCCGCAAGGCTCTGGTGCGCTCTTCGTAGCTCTGATCAGGGTTCTTGCCTTCCTTCAGCGCGAACTCGTCAGAAGTGACGCCTATCACCACGCGGTCCCCGACCTCGAAGCTCTTGGAGAGGAGCGCGATGTGGCCTCTGTGGATATGGTCGAATGTTCCCCCCGTCGCTACGGTCTTGTATCTCACTGGCGAGACACCCCGTAAATCAATTGAAATACCACGTGCGCATCCGCTGACAGAGTAACTGCATAAAGGATTTGTGAGAGAGTTGGGACTGCTTCCTGAAGAATATCGGAGGTCTGGTAAGATTACCAGTGAAGTGAAGTCCGTCGTGAGATCGGCGGTCAAGCCTGGCGTAACGTACCTTGAGATCTGTGACCTGGTGAAGAGAGAGGTAGAGTCACGCGGAGGTAAACTGGCATTTCCCACCGGAATCGGGGTCAACGAGGTGACTGCTCACTACGCGCCCCAGGACGGTGTCGATTCGGTCTTTCGCGAAGAAGACCTCGTGAAGGTTGACTTCGGTGTTCATGTAGACGGGTATGTCACCGACACTTCGGTGAGCGTCACTTACAACCCGGACTACAACCTCCTCCTCGAAGCGACCGAGAGATCCCTAGAGGCGGCGATAGCGGCTGCAAGGAAGGATCCTAGGGCGGGCGAGATTGGGAGAGAGATTCACCGGGAAGCCGCACGCTTCGGGTTCAAGACTATTGAGAACCTCACCGGACATACTGTGGACAGATACACAGTACACGCCGGGAAGAGCATACCCAATCTGTATATGCCTGGGATGCAGACGTTGAGGAAAGGCGATGTTTTCGCCATCGAGCCGTTCCTCACGCTCGGGAATGCGGCAGGCTATGTAATCGATGGTTCATCGAGGACTATATTCTCCATTGTAGCGAGGAGGAAGACCGGGATTCACGAGTTGGACTCGTTCGCCGACATGGTATGGGAAGAGCGCAAGACCCTCCCGTTCACCCCGCGATGGTACGCCGCGGAGTTGGGAGCAAAGAAGGTCGCGGATTTGGTCGATAGGCTGGTGACCAAGAAGATCGCAAGGGCGTATCCGACATTGGTGGAGGCTTCAGGCTGCCCGGTGGCGCAGTTTGAGCACACTATGGCCTTCGACGAGGGCGGCCTCGTGGTCCTAACCTGACTGCTTCATGGTTTCGGCGTAAACCAGGCCTATCCTTGTAGGGTTCCCGCACTTCGAGCACTTCGCAGCTTCCTTCGTCACGTAGTCTCCCACGGCAAATGCCCGCTTTGTCTTTTGCCCACAGACGGGGCACTCCTCGATTGTGTAGACGAGCAGTTTCGACTTCTTGTCCGGGCCCGGGACAGAGCTCATCATTGCGCTACACCTAACGTGTTACCTATTCCGGCCACCACTACGTCGTCTCCTTCCTTCGTCTTCTCTTCGATGACCCTGTTCAGGACCTGCGTGACCTTGTCAGCGGCCTCTGCAATCTCCTTTCTCATCACTGTAATCGCTTCGAGGATACTCTGCTTCACTAGGATGGCATAGAGCGGGACCTTGGCTCTGGTTGCAGCCTCCTCTATCTGGAACTTCTCGACGCCAATCCCCCCAATCGCAGCGCCCACACCCTCAGCTATCTCCCCTGTCTTCTCCCCCTCGAGCTTCAGCGCCGCATCGATCATCACGATGGCACTGGGTTTGACGCCCATCTCCCCGACGATCTTTTGGATGGCTACGCCTGGCTGCCCCACGTAGGCCATCGGCCCATCAGCCTTCAAGACGTAGAGTTTTCGACCCTTGTACTCCGTGATGGCCATCACGGTGTCTTTGGCTATGACGCGCTTCTCCTTCCCGGCCATGAACCTGGAAACCACGATAGGGCCAATCCCGTCTCCGACTGGCTGTCCCAGCTTGAAGGAGTCGACGGCGTTTAGGAGGGCGTCCGCCTCCTGGATTATCATCGGCATGAGCATCTGTAACTGTACGAGGGTGAAGTACGAATTAGTCTTCTTTCCAAGGAGATAGTAGTGGCGGACGATTTTGTGGATCTGGTTTAGCGACGTGGCTACCTCTAGCAGGTTCTCGCTGATGGACACTGTGACTGGGTTGTTCTGTTTGAGCAAGGCGCCGACTTCTGCTCTTACCCTGTCGTTGTTGGTCGTTACGATGTGGTCAACCTTCCCCACGATGCCAGCTGGATCCATGTCTACGGGCATGATTGCGACATAGTCGAGGAATTGGTCTACCCTTTGGGAGGGGTCGCCTGGCGCCTTGCCGACGTCGACAAGGTAGTCTATGGCGTCCTTTCTTGCCTTGTCCTTCATTACCTTGAGCTTGTTGAGGCCCCTGCTGATTTCGCTCAGAGCCATGTATGATTGTATCCTGGTCTGGTAGAGGAAGGTAAGGGCGAAAAAGCCAATCCACACGACGGTGACAAGGTCTGAGGTGTTGATCCCGCCGAACACCTGGAGGATTCCACCCTCAAGTATAGACATGAGATTACCTGATTCGACGTCGCAAACCCGGACTTAAATGTTCTGTGGGATGCCTTCGGTGTAAGCAGGCGTTTTAGGGGAAGGCGCCGGCACCTCGGCTTCCCGACTCCTTTCGGAAGTCAGTAGCACCGGGGCGACGCGTGGTTTGACTGCCAGGATCGGAACGAGTCTGGGTCGGACCCACGCGCTATGGCCGGCTGAAGTGGAGGGGCCCTCCAGAGGTAGATTAACGTTTCCCGGCTCTCCAAGAGTTTTTTACAGGACTTCAAGCGTCCATAGGCATGCAGAGGAAGCTCCTGGACATACTCGCCTGCCCTATAGACAAGCACTACCCTTTGGAGATGATTGAGTTCAACGTCAGGGAGACGGACGTAGTGGTCGACGGCGTCCTCCTCTGCTCTCAGTGCGGGAGATACTACCCCATAGTTGACGAGATTCCTGTGATGCTCCCAGACAGCCTGAGGAATAGGAAGGAGGACATTGGTTTCCTCGAGAGGTGGGGCTCAAGGCTGCCGGAGAGCGTGGTCCATGGGGGGAAGCCATGGAACCTCGCCGGGTGACCTGGGAAACTCTAAAGACAGCTGATGGTCGGCCTGGAGGCCGTGTTGGGGGTATAGCCCAGCCAGGCAGGGCGACAGGCTCCAGTGACACCAATGGCTGACACGGAAACGTGGATGACTTGACATTGGAGCTGCCTAAGAAACCTGTAGACCGTCGGTTCAAATCCGACTACCCCCACACACCAACTTCTGAATTGGTCGTCAAGCTGTTAGGATTATATACAGAGATGGCGACCGAATCCAGTCGTGACATATAGGGACTATGCAGCACAGGCTCTGCTGCTTGTCTTGGCCATCTCCTTGGCTGCCCAGGGTACAGTTGCCCAGACGTCGTACACGCTAACTGTCTCAACGGACAAGTCTTCATATGCGAGCGGACAGGCAATTCATGTCACAGGAAGAGTGATACCAGCCCCAGGCCCGAACACTGCAGTCTTCTTAGAAGTAATCAACCCGCATGACACCATAGTTGCTCCAGGAGAAGCAACGGTTAGTGCCGCCACTGGTCTCTATAACTACACCTTCGTAGCCGGCGGGACTTCTGCGTGGGTTGCCGGGACATACACTGTGAACGCAACCTGGGGAGCATATCCTCCACAGGTGAACGCTACAGCCACTTTCCAATACGCGCCGTCCGTGGTCACATCTACCAGTTCGA
This sequence comes from archaeon, assembly GCA_021800855.1. Lineage (GTDB taxonomy): Archaea > Thermoproteota > Nitrososphaeria > Nitrososphaerales > Gagatemarchaeaceae > UBA183. Next base: position 30,642 of record JAJYYP010000006.1, read on the forward strand.
GCATATCTAGCGGCGCGAGCACAACTGGCAACCAGAGCACCACGACTGCCACCACGACATCTTCCAGCTCAACTAACTCGGTCTTCAGCGCCACAACTTCGGTTTCCAGTTCCACCAAGAGCAGCGGTGGGATACCTGAGTTCCCGTTCCAGGCTGCGATGGTAGGCATCACCGTCCTCGTGATAGTCTCGGCCTATCTAATGATGAAGAGGACTTCGTCAATGCGTCAGCATCTACAGTGAACGTGGCCAGTCGTTGAAAGCTGGAATTAGGTTCGCCGTTTGGATTGGAGCAGGAGCAGCCCTATCACTAGCCACCGCGCCGAACTTTCTTAGTCTTCTGGACCAGTCGCTGGGGGACACGTTCGGCAGCGTCTTCCCAGCCGTCCCCTTCGCTGCCCTGTTGACGCTCATCTTCGCACTGAAGTGGAAGGAGCTACGCGGCCTACTTGATGCGGAAGGTGGGCTGGCATCCGAGCTCTGGACAAGGGCTCTCGGCGCAAGTATCTTGGTGGCGCTGTGGCTGTCTGAGCCTTACACAGGCAAGACGGTGGAGACAGCTGGCATTTCAGTCATCTTCACCATGTATGCCGCTTCGTTGGTCATTAACCCTCTGACGAAGGGATTCCTCCTCCCCTTTGCCGCCATCTATACTGTCGGGGTAGGCGCGCCGTTTGCGCTCCAGTGGGCTTTCGGCGAGCCGCTGGCCTACGCATCATCTGTCATGGCTTCAAGGTTCGTCGGCCTAGCCGGACTGCCAGTGGCTTGGCAGGGCACCCAGTTCGAGTTGTTTTCCAAGACAGGCGAAGTAGTCAACGGCTTCGTTGCGCCAGGATGCTCGAGTATAATTTCGATTACCACCTTCGTCGGTCTGCTTGGTCTCATGCACTTAGACATGAAGAAGGACATTAGGTCGACGGCTGTCGTAGCGGTCGCAGGGGTAGCGATATTGACATTGCTTAACTCGTTCAGAATACTGCTCCTGATGTGGGTTGGATACGTCGATGGGGCCTCCGCATTCTGGGGGGTCCACAACTGGATAGGATACGCGATATTTCTTGGATTCTACCTTGCAGCGCTCACAATCTATTCCAGGATGGGAAGGAACAGCATTGCCGGTCATTCCAGTTCTGGAACCACATACACGCCGTCGTAGCCAGGTTTCACCTTTACCTTCCCCCCTCACGATGCGATTACGACGCTGACGACCGCAGGCGGGGCGACGGGATTAACGACAGAAATCCGTCATTTCGTTTGCGGGTCGCTAGTAGGTCCGATCGCCGTCGCGAGTATCCTCGAGGCCGTTTGTGGGAGTCATCGATAGAACACAAACAGGTCTAGTCCGGAACGCGCTGAATTGCGGGTCCACGCGTCGACAGGGATAACCAACGTCTACCTCGGAACCCCGAGACTCTCCGAGTGAAGGCCAGTGGATGTAGGTGAGTACGCTACGCTTGTTGGCATGGAGGCCCGCGAATCTGGAAAAGAAGTTGTCAACCTGTGGGGTTGTCAGAGTCTGGTGCGTATAGATGATGACTCACGCTCCGCCCTAGCCTACTCTCGTGATAGACAGTAAGACACCTCCCCAAAGCCAAGTCATCCCTTAGGCGTTGAAAAAGATCGGTCCCGGAGACCTGCTCGAGTTTAGGCATCGGCTCGAACTAGGTGGGTGAAGGGTCGCCAATCGCTGGAGGTCGGGACCTTTGGTCTTGCTATTGTGGACAAGGCGCTCCGGCTCTATGTCTCTGTTGGTGGCCATTGCGAACAGCTAGCGGAATTGTAGGTCAGCCAAGACATTTATTGGTGCGGAGGACTTGTTGGTTGTCTAATTAAATGGGCCTTGCGAGTCCAATCGGATGATTTTGCTTGGCCGCGTGCCGCGGGAGTTCTACAATAGGTATACCCCAGCAGTGGCAAGGGACTTGATTGGATGCCGCATCGTCAGAGTGATAGGGGGGGAGAGGTTGTCTGGAACCATCGTCGAGACAGAAGCGTACAGGGGCCCGAGAGATCCTGCGAGCCACGCTCACAAGGGGATGACTCCACGAAACCGCGTCATGTTCGGTCCGCCGGGGCATGCTTACGTCTATTTCACGATGGGCCTGCACTACTGCCTGAATGTCACCACAGAACCACTGGGGGCGCCCGGGGCGGTTCTGCTGAGGGCAATCGAGCCATGCGAGGGAGTCTGTGCCATGTCGAAGAACCGGAGGGGAGCCCCTTTCGTCAAGCTCGCGTCAGGGCCAGGCAACCTTACCAAGGCCCTGAGCATAGACGACAGGTTCGGCGGAGAAGACCTCGTGACATCAGAAAGGCTCTACTTGGAATATGAGCGCAAAGCGAGAGAGATTTCGACGAGCACTAGGGTGGGGGTGTCTGCCGGGCGGTCTAACAGATGGAGGTTCTTCGAGAGGGGGAACCGCTTCGTGTCAAGAGGGAAGCCGTCATCAACCCAGAACCCATAACTATCTCTGGGCTAGACCAAGTAGCGTAGGGGTCGTCGGCTAGTCTGGTCTAGGCTTCAAGCCTTGGGTGCCCTTCCGGCTTTCGCCGGCGTGCCGAGTCCGCTTGAGATCCCCGGTTCAAATCCGGGCGACCCCATCCAATCATAAGACTCTAATGAAAACAGATAGTCATAGCGTTAAATACTTTTGACCTAGACGTCAGGTCGGGTTGCAGGCAGCTCCCCGCAGGGTCAAGACAATCTACAGTGTAATCGCGTCTCCACAGCGGCTCGAAATATTAAGGATACTGAACATCAAAGGCCCTCTGACCTATAGCGCCCTGAAGACCCTGGCTGGTTTCAAGTCGAAGAAGGAATCTGGAAAATTCGCCTACCACCTCCGAAAACTCGTGAAGCAGCTCCTCATCCAACTCAACAGGCAGGAGAGGAAGTACACGGTCACCAACCTCGGTCGGCTTGTGCTGAATCTTACAAGGCAGATAGAAGAGCAATCTCTCGTGGAGAGTGGGAAGCTGTATGTGCGGACTTCACATCAGACGATGGAGGAGTTCAACGCCAACAAGATACTTCAGTCTCTGGTGAAGGAGGCAGGGATGCCTGTGGAGCTGGCTCAGAAGATTACTAGTGAGACCGAATCCAGACTGTACAAATTCCAGACCCAGTACCTGACCGCCCCGCTCATACGCGAGATAGTCAATGCGCTCCTCGTGGAGCATAGCATGGAAGAATACAGACACAAGCTCACCAGATTGGGCATGCCAATATATGACGTCACTCAGCTTTTGGGGAAGGCCGGGGACGAAGGGGCAAACGTCGAGTCGCTAATCCACCAGACCGGGAAGCAGGTGTTCTCTGAGTACCTCCTCTTGGAGCAGCTGCCAAGGGACGTTGCGGACGCCCACCTGTCGGGCGAAATCCATATCACCAACGCGGGTTCGTGGGGTCTCTCCCCAGACACTGTGTTCATCGACCTGCTCTCAGTAAGGTCCGCAGGGCTTAACCCGAAGGGGAAGATACTCAACACCTCGATGATACCGAGCCCCGAGAATGCCGAAAGGGCGCTGAATATAGTTCTCAATATGACGTCCATGCTTACTAGGGAGGTCTCTGACGAGGTGACCTTACGCAATTTCCTCCAATATGTCGGCCCATACTGCAGGTCTAAGGGGAAGAGGGAGCTTGAGTCTTTGTTCCTTAGGTTCTATGAGACCATCGGCTCGCCCGTAGCCGGAGCGACCGGGCCGGCAATCACGATCGACCTCAACCCATACAAGCATGACGACGTCGGCCGAGAAATATTGGACAAGACGCTTGACGCCGCCCTCGGAGCCTACAGAAGCTACGTCGAAGAGACGCCCCGGCCTGACGTTCGGCTTCTCCTGGCGAAGCCCAACAGAGTGGATGAGACCAAGACATTGAAAGACGCAGCATCGATCATATTCAACGGCGGGAGGATTGCATTCTTCGCCTCAGATCAGCGGAGGAGCTTCCTCGGGCTTAACGCCAACGTCCTCGCTCAGGAGTCCCAGGCGGACAACATAAGCGTCCTCCATGGTCTCAGCCTGAACCTCCCCAGGCTAGCTTACGACTCCAACCAAGATGAAACTTACTTCAGGGCGAAGTTAGCCCTCCTCATCGGGGTAGCAGCGGACGCGCTCTCGACGAGGAGGAGGCTGATCGAGAGGGCATTGAAGAGGGGCCTGCTTCCGTCCTTGGCGTCTGGTTCCGACGCGGTGACTTCAGACACTATGCCTCTAATCATGAATCTTGTCGGCCTCGAAGAGACCCTTGCCAGCCTGATAAGAGACTCGACTACGGCCTCCCGTTACGAGCTTGCCGACAAGATAGTGGGGACGGCCACCCAGGTGGCTGACGACAAATCGACCAAGATTGACAGGCTGGGCGTGGCGATGTTGGACCTGGACGGCGCACTCAGGCTCGCAAACCTTGATTCTGAGAAATATGGTAAGGCTAACCTCCAACCCCTCATGAGAGGGGCATACACTCAGGCACCCAGGCTGCTTCTGGGCGACCTGGAGAACCCGGAGAAGATGGACCATATGGCTAAACTCTCCACGGGATTACGCGGAGGGATTTCTGTCACCTTGGACGGGTCCGCCGACGAGGTCAGGGGAATATACAACCTCATTCTTAATGCGACACCCAAGCTTGCTTACTTCAAGGTGGACAAGACCATCTTTGTCTGCAGAAACTGCGGAGCGAAACTGCCGCAGAGCGCAGGCAGGTGCCCTAGGTGCAAGTCTGTGGCGACGACACAGTATTCAACCGCCGGCTAGGCATATGGCTGGAGCTCTTTTGTCAATATCATTTTACAGCTGAACGTCTCATGTCGCGGATAAAAGCGTGGGCTACGCTAAGATGGTTAACTCGGCATAAGCCTACTCGGAATTATATATCACGCGCACTGGGGTGAAGGCTAAGGTTATGACGTCGATAGTTGAACAACCACACGACTCCCCGGACTTGGGGGAGACTACGAGAGGAGAAGTCAAAATCCCAGTGGAGACTCTGGCGGCGTTCGGAGGGGATGAGCTGCGCGCCCGGGTCTTCTATGAGAAGTACGCGCTGAGAGACGCGGCAGGACGGCAGGTCGAGAGCGTCCCGGCGGACATGTGGCGCCGGGTCGCAAAGGAGCTCGCTTCGCCCGAGAAAGACGAGGAGAAGAGAAGGGAATGGGCCAACAAGTTCTACTGGCTTCTTGAGAACTATCGTTTTGTCCCAGGAGGACGGGTCCTGTTCGGCGCGGGGCAGGCGAGGAAGTCAACGCTACTGAATTGCTACTTCTTCAAGATCAAAGAAGACTCGATCGAGTCCATATTCGACTGGTGCAAGGAAGCCGCCCGGACGTATAGCTTCGGCGGAGGGGTTGGGACGGATATCTCGGTCCTGAGGCCGAGGGGTGCACCGGTGAATAACTCTGCCATCTACAGCTCTGGTTCGGTCTCTTTCATGGAGCTCCTCTCTACTACGACCGGGACTATTGGCCAGGCAGGGAGGCGGGGGGCCCTAATGATCACTATTAGGATAGACCATCCTGACGTGATGGACTTCATCAGCGTAAAACGGGATCTCAAGAAGGTCAACTATGCCAACATATCGGTAAAGATTACCGATGACTTCATGCGGGCTGTTGAGACCGACGGAGACTTCCTGCTCCACTTCAAGAATGAAAAGGTCGAAGCGAACCGCACGGTGAGGGCCAGAGAGATTTGGAAGTCTCTTGTCAAGGGAGCCTGGCAGTCTGCTGAACCCGGGGTACTCTTCTGGGACGCCATCAAGCGCGAGTCAACCACTGAGTACAATGGTATGGAAGTACAAGGAGTCAACCCTTGCAGCGAGCAGACTCTCGAAAGCTATGGGTGCTGCTGCCTGGGCTCAGTGAACCTGAGCGCCTTCGTGAAGGACCCGTTCACCGAGCGGGCGAGCATCGACTGGGACCAGCTCACCAGAGCCGCCCAATTCGGCGTCAGGTTCCTTGACAACGTCCTCGACTACAATGCAGAGAGGCACCCCCTCCCGCAACAGAAAGAGGCATCCCTGTGGAGCAGGAGAATTGGGATGGGGATTACCGGTCTAGGGGACATGCTCATCAAGCTGGGGCTGAAGTACGACGAGGATTCGACGATTGGATTCGTAGACCATTTGTTCGAAAGGATCAAGAATGTGATCTACGACTATTCGTCCGAGCTTGCGAAGGAGAAAGGAAGCTTCCCTGCGTTCGATGCAGACAAACACCTAGCCCAGCCGTTCATCTCAAGGCTTGAGGAGAAGGTGAAGGAGAAGATTAAGGCGCAGGGGATCAGGAACGCCGCTGTCACCACAATCCCGCCTGTGGGTTCTGGATCAATCCTCGCTGGGACCAGCAGCGGCGTCGAGCCTGTCTTTGCGCTCTACTACACGCGGAGGAGCAAATCGCTGAGTGAAGGGGAGTTCAAAGTCTTCCATCCTCTCGTGAAGGAATACATGGCAGCCACTGGAGCAAGAGACGAGGGTCAACTCCCTAACTACTTCGTCACCGCCCACCAGATTAAGCCGGAGATGAGGGTGAAGATGCAGGCGACGATTCAGAAACATATCGACACCGCCATCTCCAGCACAGTGAACCTCCCTGAGGAGATAACGCCAGAAGAGGTCGAAAAAATCTACATGCTCGCATGGCGCATGGGGTGCAAGGGCATCACAGTCTACAGAGAAGGGAGCAGGGAAGGGATTCTTGAGACCGAGAAGGCCGCCAAAAGACCCGAGGCCCCGAAGTCTGCCGCAGCCTTCGAGCGACCCAAGGTGATGGAGGGGCGGACCCTCAAACTCAAACTTCCCCAGGGGAGCATCTACCTTACAGCGAACCTCGTCGGAGACGCGATCAAGGAGGTCTTCGTTACGCTGGGGAAGTCCGGGGCTGATGAGAACGCAGACGCGGCCGCGCTCGGCAGGCTGATCAGCCTGTACCTCCAGCATGGAGGGGACATCAAGAACGTCATCTCCACCCTGAAAGGAATCAAGGGGAAGTACGTGTCTTGGGACGAGGGAACCCAGCTGCAGTCCATCCCGGACGCCATCGCGAAAGCCCTGGAGCTCTTGACCCTCAACCGCGTGGTCAAGGAATCAGGCTTCGTGGATGAAACCAAGGGGAAACAGGCGTCCAAGGGAGGGACAGGCACCTGTCCTGACTGCCATGAGAGCACTCTGGTGTTCGAGAACGGATGCTACCACTGTAATACGTGCGGCTACTCGAAGTGCGAGTAGGAGGCCAGGCCGGAGCGTCGTCCGGCCCTCGCTTCGTATCCAGGTCTGGGACGTTCGACTCGTAACCATCGGGCACGGAAGGCGATGGCACAAATGAGGCCCATCACCGTCATCGGGAGTTACAATGCCAGCGAGACGATACGGGTGTTACGCCTCCCCAGACCGGGCGAGACTGTCATGGGCACAGGCTACTCCAAAGGGCCTGGAGGGAAGGGGTCTAACCAGGCCGTCGCTGCCCGACGGCTGAACGGCGAAGTGCGATTCATAGGCTGTGTGGGAAGGGACAGAAGTGGAGACGAGGCCTTCCTGCTCTGGGAGTCAGAGGGAATCGCATCAGAACGGGTCAGGCGGGTCGCAAAGCATACTGGCACAGCGTTGATAGTCGTTAGCGAAGGCACCGGCGCTAACGCCATCACCATTGCCCCAGGGGCCAACCTCGACCTTTCCCCGGCTGACATCGCAGAGTCCAGGGAGGCCATCGCTGGCTGTGGGGTGGTGCTTACTCAGCTTGAGATCTCTGTCGAGACAGCCACGGCAGCGACCAAGGTCGGGAGGGAAGAGGGAACATTGGTGATTCTGAACCCGGCCCCTGCGGTACCTGCATCAGAGCTCAACCTGTCGCAGGTGGATGTTATCACACCCAACGAACAAGAGTTCCGGCTGCTTGCAGGAACCGACAGCCTCGAAGGCGGTTCGGCAGCCATTCTGAAGAGGGGACCCCGGACGGTGATCGTTACACTCGGTGAAAGAGGGGCGTACGTGGCCACCGAAAGTGGGTCATACACCGTACATGCCCCTCGCGTGAAAGCGGTGGACGAGACGGGGGCAGGGGACGCGTTCAATGGGGCCCTCGCAGTGGCGCTTTCAGAAGGAGAGGACATGGAGGAGGCGGTCCGGCTCGCCAACGCCGCGGGGGCCCTCACGGTCACCAAAGAAGAAGTCATCCCAGCCCTCCCCCGCAAAGCGGAAGTCGAAGCGCTCAGGCGCCAGACGGTACAATCCTGACCGCCTAATTGGCCCTCCAATGGTTGCTCTTTCTCGCGAAGTGCCGCGCTGAAACTGCGCCCAATGGAAGGAACAGCCATGGGACGAGCCCCCCGGAGAAGATCTTTAGGCCTCCGGCAGCAGTCGAACTCATCGGTTTGGTCAGGATGTGAGCTTCAGGATTGCCCGGGCAACCTCGCCGTCAGACTGTTCGAGGGCCGCCACAACTTTCTCCCGGGGTGCCCCGGTCTGTTGCCGCACAAGGAGGATGTCCTCTTCGCTGAATGTCTTCCTCTCCACTTCCACCTCCTCGACTTCTCCCACGACTTGGAACATCCTCTGCCCCTGGGCGTTGACTTCTGAGACTGACGCGTTGGTGATGTGCATCTCTATTTCGGGCGTCTTAATCACGACCTCCTGGACGTTGGGGACCTCCTTCATGTTTATCCCAAGGCGGTCCATCATCCTTCTCGCGTTCCTGTTGTCCATTTTCATGCCGCTATGCCTGATCTGACCTTCACTGCGGTCCCAGACTTAAATTGTTTCATGTGCGCCCCATTGAGCACGGCCATCCCCACACCCAGAATTTTCCACCTCCCGTCCACTACTGCCACCTCGCTCTTTGGATAGATTTTCTTCCCCGACCAAGTGACAAACTTGCAGAAAACAGACCTCCCGCCTCGTACAAACTGGGTAACGTCGTCGGACACCTGCACGCAGTTGTCCTTGAACCTAGGGCTCCGGGAAAGGGTTTGGGCTCCGAAGATGGAGAGGGCGATGGCCCCGTTCGGTTTTACGACGGCGAAGAGCTTCCCGTCGAGATTGATCTGCTTCACCCGTCCGGATCTCCTGGACCGAAAGAGCTTGTAGACGCCTCTCGGAAGAGCCCTGCTCACGCCTTTCCCGAACAGGTAGTCTATCATCAGGCCAACTTGCCTGCGGTCCGGTAGAGTGTCCATCTCCGAGAGGCGCCAACTTGAGGGCGATAAAGCTGCGCCATGGCCCGATGTCACTGTTCATCTACCGGGGCTGAAGAGGGAGGACGAGAGGAGGCAGGGTGAAGAGCATCAAGGTGCTTAGGCTGGGGCAGAGATACGTGAGGGACGAAAGGACGCTCACACACCTCTGCCTGGTCTCCAGGGCGTTGGGGGCCGAGTGCATTTATCTCGAAGACGCCGAGAATGACGTCACAGCTACGCTCGAAGAGGTGAACAAGACCTGGGGCGGGGACTTCCGCGCCGTGCTAGGCGCGCCGTGGAGGGGGGTGATAAGAGAGGGAAAGAAGGAAGGAAGGAGTGTAATCCACCTTACCATGTACGGTATGCCTATCCAGGATGTGATTCAAGACCTTCGCAACCTAGAGAAATGCCTTATCGTCGTAGGAGGGCCGAAGGTACCCGGAAAAATCTATCATGAAGCGGACTACAACGTCGCGGTCACCTCTCAGCCCCACTCCGAGGTGGCAGCCCTTGCCATAATGCTCCACGAGATACAGGGCGGAGAAGAGCTTAAGAGGACGTTCAGCCAAAGTAGGCTTAGAATCTTGCCTTCGGCCCGGGGCAAGAGAGTTGTAGAAAATTGAAGATTGAATACGAAGACACGTTTGTGAAGGTCGCCGGACTCATAGGCGGACCTGATTATGTCAGGGTAGCAAGGGCGCTCCTAAACAACGAGAACGCTACTGACGAAGAGATTGCCTCCGCCACGGGACTCAAGATAAAGACAGTCAGGAAGGCCCTCTACGATCTGTTTGGTCGGAGCCTCATAACAGGGGTTAGGGTCAGGGACCCCAAGAGAGGCTGGTTCGTCTACAGGTGGAAGGCCCAGCGAGACCAGACGGACGGGTTCATCCAGACGCAGCGCAAGAAGGTCCTGAACAGGCTGAGGCAGCGCCTCGAATATGAAGAGATGCACGAGTTCTACCACTGCGGAACTCCCACATGCCTGACCAGGACATTCGAGGACGCGATGGAGAACTTCTTCAAGTGCCCAGTCTGCGGCAAGTCCTTGAACCGCCTTGACAATGCGGAGCTGAAGGATGCCCTGAGTTGGAAAATCAAGCAGCTGGAAGAGGAACTTGCCAAGTGATTGGTTCTGAGGAGGAAGCAGCGGCGCTCCATCGAAAGTATGGCAGCGACGAAAGGATCGTCTCACACTGCAGGATGGTGACCAAGGTCGCGTTGGCGCTGGCAGAAGAGTTCAGGAGACGTGGATACGAGATAGACAATAAGGCGGTGGGTGTCGCGGCCATGCTCCACGATATAGGGAGGTCCAGAGTCCAGACAGTCAGACATGGCGTGGAAGGTGCAGAAATCGCAGAGAGAGAGGGGGCAGGGAAGAAGGTCTCTGCGATAATCCAGAAGCATGTAGGTGCTGGAATCTCTCCCGAAGAGGCGAAGTCGCTCGGGTTGCCAGACTTGGATTACATACCTCGGACTCTGGAAGAAAGGATAGTCTGCTTCGCAGATAAGATGGTCGACGGAGGCAAGGTTCGGCCCTTCGAAGAGGAGGTGCGCAGGTTCACGGTCAAGAAGCATGACGTGAGACGCCTCCTAGGCCTTAGGGAGAGGCTCCGAGAAGAGCTAGGGGAAGACCCTGAAAAAGTCGTCTTCGATAATGTGAAATAACGACAACCAAGCGACATAACCATGGCCTCCTGCATCTGCAAGGTCTGCAGGCACAAAGACTACGAGAGCTGTTCGAGTTGTACCTGTTGCAGATATCATCGGGCTGCGTGCATGCAGATTCCCGGGTGAAGACGTCAGGAGCGTCGAAGGTCTAGATAGCTAGGATGAACAGACCCCCGAAGCATATAAGAGCCAACCCATCCGAGCCCATCGAAGCGAGGTGGGGAAGCCAGACCCCCGTGGGGGTAAGGATCATCCCGGCGGGCTCATAACCCGCAGAGCGGAGATCGGGCAAAAGACCCGACCGTGCGTTCAAATCCTCCCCTCGCTACCTTCCTACTGCAGGTTAGTCATTCAACGACCATAGAGCAACCTTTAATCTAATCTGAGGCTTGATGCCCCTGAGAATCATGTTAATGTGACTTGCTTGACGCCGCAAGTCTCATCCATCATGTAGAAAAGATGAAGTTGCTGTCTGGTTTTTCGCTCATGGCGAGACCTATCAATCCATCAAGAGTCGCTGGGAGTACCTAGTAGTGGGTCCGTCCTATCATTTCATGAGTCTCAAACAACCCTCCGCGTTTTATGGACATAACATCGCCTGGCGCACAAAGATGACGCCCTGCCGATTGGTCTCTGCTCTTCTTCCCGCGCGAATCATAGCTTTCGACGGCCAACCGCATTCTTTCCAGGGACACAAATCGCCCCTGCCCGACATATTGCTTGGAGCAGGAAGCCAAAGGGGACCGGCGTCACTCCGCCTTGACCAGGAATCGTTCCTCGCCAGAGACCACTTCAATGTCTCTGCGCTTTGGTTCAGGGAGAGCAAACAGTGTCAGAAAGAGACCGATGGTTGAGAGGAGTGCCAGCACGATGAAGAGCGGCCCAAGGCCCAATGAAGCGACTATGAAGACGTTTGCGACTGTTCCAATGAATGCCCCTGTCTTCCCTCCTGCTGCTGCAGTGCCGCTTCCAAGACCTCTGACCGACACTGGGAACACTTCTGGCGGATAGATGAATGTCGTCACGTTCGGACCGAACTCTATGAAGAAGTAGCTCAACCCGTATATGAGAAGGAAGTCCACCACGTATGCTGCAGTGGTCAGCTGGTGAAATATGCCTAGGGCTCCGAAAGTGAGAGCCATCATCGCGAACCCAGCGAGCTGTATAGGTTTCCTTCCAATCCTGTCGGTGACGAAAGTCGCCAACCAGTAACCAGGCAGAGCAGCAACACCGAAGATTAGCGCGGAGTACTCGGTCGAGAGAATAATCCTATGGATTCCTTTTATGCTTGACGGGATTAGGAAAGAAAGCATCGAGCTAGACATTATCGAGTTGCCGTATAGCGCCCAGTCCATTAGGAACCAGCTTCCCGCAGTCCCGATTACGAGGAGTAGGAGCCTCTTGTCAGTGAACAGTTTGTACCATTCCGCTCTCACGACTGTCTTTGTTCGTCCGCTGTTTCCATTCGCGCCTATGTTCAAGTCGGTGTACTTCGTAAAATCAGACGACGCCTTGTCCAAGTTACCCTTGACCCCGATCATGAATTTCGGAGGCTCCGGCATCCTTCTCCTGCCGTAGATTACAGCAGCTGCTGGAATGGCTCCAAAGGCGAACAGAAGCTTCCAGGCAAGAGCAGGACTTACTCCACTGAAGAGAAGCCCCAACGTGACGAGCGGCCCTGCGAGTAGTCCGAGGCTCTGCATCGAAAAGACCATTCCTACAAGCATTCCTCTCCTCTTGGTGTTGGAGTACTCTGCCATGATAGTCGAGCTCGTGGCGTAATCACCTCCAATTCCTATCCCAAGGAGGAACCTCCAAGCCATCAGTATGTAGACGCCGTTCACTGGCGTCAAGAACGCGCTTCCTAGAGCACCAGCGACGAGGATTATCAGCTCTAACCCATAAACAGCCTTTCGCCCCATGTAGTCGAGCGCCCTGCCAAACGTCAGAGCTCCAATAACGGCAGAAAGGAGGGCGGTAGAGCCGAGAAGCGCGGTGCTAGTGGATGAAAGCGGCCTCCAACCTGCAAGAGGCAACAAGCTCAAAACGACGCCTATCACGAACAAGTCGTAAGCGTCAGTAAAGAAGCCTAACCCCGATAGAATCCAAGTCCTGAAATGAAAGCCGCTAGTCTTTGCGTTGTTTATCGTGTTGAGCAGGGCACTTCTGCCCGTGTCTACGAAAGCTCCACGCCCGGAGCCGGGATCATTTGGAATCTGGAGCTCGTCACTTGGCATGGCGCTGCTGCACTTTTCCTTGATACCACGCTGCTATGGAGAGCTACAAATGTCACTCGCAAATAAAATACATATGCTATGATAGAGTACATAGACACTATAGAAACAAGTATCCTGCTACGAGGATACTGGAGATCAGAATTACACGCGAAGTCGAATCAAGATTACAGAGAGGCGTGGGTTTGGGTACTAGCCCTTAGACATTGAGGTTGAATCGCAATCCCCATTCTCGTGTCCGCCGCAGATACTCCGCGGAGTGATGCACCCAGAGGGAGTTCTTAGAAGCCGTCGCTTTCCCTCTAATGACCCCGATCTGATAGCTGTGACGTTGAGCGGGTCTCCTTGACGATTGTTGGTGCATCTAGCTATTTGATGCGAACAGAACAGACGGCGGCAAGGCCCTCTCAATGGCGGGCAAGAACTTCGAATTGGCCTGAATCAAGTAAGCCAGTCCAGGTAGGGAACGAACAAGATGCCCGTGAATGCGGCGTCAACCACGCCCGATATGTCAGCCCTTCTGGTTGATCAGCTGAAAGAAGTGGATGTTCGTAGCAGCGTTCGAGGATTTGAGGTTTTGAATGGATAGTTGGCTCCCCTCGCCACTGCTCTTTGATGCACGGCTCCGGGCTAAAGTGGGTGTAGCCACATCCTCGCGGAGCTTCGCATATGACTGATTCCTGCTTCGACTGATGGCGCCAGCCAACGGAGCGAGTTTTATAACTGGCCCTGACCTCAAGATAGACGAGAGGGACGCTATTTGAATAGGATAAAGGCAATTCATGTAGTTCATGCGAGTTGGTGCCCGCACTGCCACCCGACCACGGTGGAGCCGATCAAAGCGAAGGCCACCGAGCTTGGGGTTGGCTTCTACGACTACGACATTGACAACCCTGAACAAGTGAAGAGGGCGGACGAACTTGTGAGGGACTACGGTGACTGGGCCGAAGACTATCTGATACCTCAGGTGTTCCTGGAGATGGGAGACGGGACGCTACGTCACGTCCTGAGTGGTTACTCCGAAGGAGTGGAACTTACCAAACGCGGGGTCGAGAACCTGCTGAAAAGCCCCTACTTTGAAGGTGATGCGCCTGCAAGATAACGTGACTGAGATAGCGCGCTCGCTCCTGGCGACCACGGCTAAGTGCCAGCACTGTGGCGGCCAGGCCGCTATGGAATACACAGAGGGTGGCTCAATCGGACTGCAAGTCTGCCCTGGGAGGTATGTCTCGAGGATAATCATGTACGGAAACGAACTCGACACAGACCGCTTCTTGGGGTATGTGAGAGGAGCCGTCCGAGGGACGCAGGAAATCGAGGCAGGAGATGTAAGGGTAGCGAGCCGCTATGCCTGGGACCTTGGGCTCGCGAGAAAGAGCAACGACATCGTTCTAAAAGAGATGTACTGGACGCAGAACTATCGCAGGACGAAGAGCGAAGACCCTGACAGGGCGGCCCTCTTTCTCTGTGCCAACGGAGATGCTTTCTTCGTGCAGCCGCTAAAGAACGGCGAGAGATTCTGCGATAGATGCAGGACGTCTTGAGTATCTCCCAGGACATCGACCGTTTGATTGTGCCATGTTCGACATAAGGGAGCTATACCGCTACTCGTCCTCGGTGAGGAGGCGGTTCCTAGAGAAACTCGAATCGCTGCCGTGGGATGAAGTGACCAAGAATCGCGAGGCCAGCTTCTATAGCATGAGAAATATACTGATCCATATGATAGACAATGAGGACTGGATCGTGAACTGGGTTGTTCGTGGGAGGTCAAGAGAGTACAAGAGAAAGAAGGCCGAGGAGTACACCAGCGTCCCGATGATCAAGAATCATCTAGAAGACGTGGAAGGGAGGACGAAGGCGTATTTGGCCAGCGCTGGCGAGGACGAGTTACGGCGGCGCGTGGACTTCGCCCTACTCTCGTCGGACGCTTCTTTCGATCTTTCGGTCGAGGAGGCCCTGTTCCAGTCGTTTACCGAGCAGCTCTACCATATGGGAGAGCTCATCGCTCTGCTCTGGCAGGAAGACATAGAGCCGCCCAAGATGCAATACTTCTACAACCGTTAGCCTGCCCAGGTCAGTGGTTGCGGCTCCCGCCATGTATTTAGGCGCCGTTAGAGAGCCTTTTGGACGCTTGCCTGGTGACTCGACGAAGTCCGTACACGAGGCAGAGCCCTTCGACGAGGAGACCGGCTCGCTAATCGCTCCAATATATGAGACCTCGACCTTCGGGTTCGCCCGGGCTGCAGACGTCCCGTTAGCAGTAGCAGGGTCAGGCGAGAAGGGCTACACCTACTCCAGATGGGACAACCCTACGGTTGTCAGGCTCGAAAAGAAGCTCGGGGCCTTCGAGCATGCAGGAGCGGGGGCCGCGTTCTCGTCCGGCATGGCAGCGATATCCACAGCAGTCTTCGCTTTCCTGAAGGGAGGGTCGCACGTCCTAGCGATACGAGACCTATATGGTGGAACTTTCGGCTTGCTTCATGACATGCTTCCTGGGCTCGGATTCAGTACGGACCTCGTAGATACTGGCGACGTTTCTGCCTTGGAAAGCGGATTGCGAGAGAACACGAGCATAGTCTACATCGAGAGCCCAACGAACCCGACCCTGAAGTTGGTCGACATAGGGAAGGCAGCCAAGCTCGCCCACGCCAACGGAGCGTTGCTCATGGTGGACAACACATTCGCGTCGCCTGTCAACCAGAACCCCCTGGACCTCGGGGCCGATGTCGTCGTGCACAGCGCGACCAAGTACCTCAACGGACACGCTGACCTGATAGCAGGGGCGGCGATGGCCAACAGGGAGAGGATACGGAAGATCAAGATGATGCGTAGGGAGTTGGGAGGAACCCTCGACCCCCTTCCTGCCTGGCTCGTATTACGCGGTATGAAGACAATGGCAATCAGGGTTAGACAGCAGAATGCCAACGCTATGGCTCTCGCTGAATTTCTGTCTTCACATAAGAAGGTGACAGCGGTCCACTACCCCGGCCTCAAGACTCACCCCCAGCACGAGCTCGCAAGGAAGCAGATGCGGGGGTTCGGAGGGATGCTCAGCTTCGAGATCAAGGGGACCTCGAGGAACGCCATGAGATTCACCGAGAATGTGAAGGTCGCGACGCTGGCAGCGAGCTTAGGCGGGGTCGAGACGCTGGTGTCACAACCCTACAACATGACCCACACCCAGATGTCGGCGGAAGATAGGGGGAAGGCAGGTATCCCTGAAACGCTTGTGAGGGTCTCTGTAGGGATAGAGGATGTGGATGACCTAATAGAAGACTTCAGGCGCGGACTCTCCGCTGCATAGCAGGTTCGAGCCAACCGTCAACCGGCTTCGCTTCCTCGTAGACCTCGCGGCCGTACCTGATGAGAGGCTTGGTCAGGTGCCTGTTGGCCCGCGGGGACGGCGCATATGCCCCCGCTTCCAGCCCGCGTTGGGCGTGTTTCACCTCCAGTTTCTCTAGGTTGAGGATTTTCGAGTGGCGGACCGTGCCCCTCCTAACACCTCCGAACGCGCGAACAGTGTCGCCATTGCTCAGTAGCTTGGCCGAACGTCTGAGGTCTCCTGAGGGTTCGTAGGCAGCTACCGCCCGCTTTTGTCCCCCCGCGATGATTGTGATGTAGACGTGTCCGCCTTCCCCCACCCTCACCTGGTCTACGGTCCCGTCGACCCAGCCCGACGAGTAGACTTTCCAATCAAGCTCCCTCTGGACGTGGGCATCGGTGTATTGGTTGGACAGGTACACCATGTACCCCTCGAGAGGTTCGCCATATCTCAGCATGCTAAAGCCCTTGATCACACTCGACGGAGAGTCTCCCCTGATTCCGACGAATACCGGGTCAGGTCCGTGGGGTGCGACCAAGACCTTCCTCTTCTGATAGTCGTAGCTGTTAAAGGTGTGAGGGAACAGCCTCGCGTCCATCTCCTTGACCGAAGTGCTGTCTACGGAACGCCTGCTCCCCCAGTACTCCCTCCTCCTATAGCCTATCAACTCGTAGGTGTGATCTGAGCGGCAGTCAAAGCCCAGGGCTGCGGCCGCCCCGACGACGCCCATACCGTTCCCGAGCTCGATTGTCCTCCCCCCGAGTGCCTTGATGAGCTTTCGGACCCTGTGAGGACTGACCACGGCAGCGAGGGCGTCTTGATATAGGCCCTTGAAACCCTCGGCTCTGGTAGGGTCTTCAAGGAAGACCACCCCTGAGTTCGCCCCACCATTGACGTCTGACAGCTCTTTGACCTTCTCCGAGACGGACCGGAAGACCGCGTCCGCGCTGTCCCCCTCAAGCATCAAGCACACGGCTGCGTTCCCTCGCGTCTTGAACGGAATGTTTGGGTTGAGCCGGACTAATCGAGGATAGGGGCACACACTGATTTCCGGAGCGAGGTCAGAAGCGATGCGGTAGGCGAGGTAGGTTGTGCAGTAACCCAGTGAAGAATCTGTATCGTCAATCCCAACGAGGAAGCGCATGGGAAGAGATGATGCAGCAGGTCGTTTAAGAATGGGATGACCTACGCGTCGACCACGATCATGGTGAGGGTGCTCCTCACCTTATCGAGGCGCCTGATGTTCCAAGTGATAGTCTCCTTGACCTTCTCCATGGTGTCGGCCTCCACCCGTGCAACTATGTCATAGACGCCATAGACTACGTAGACCTCCTTGACGTTGGGAATCTCTCTCAGCTTCTTCAGAAGATCCTCTTCAGCGCCGAGGTCAGCATTGACTAGCACGAACGCCTGTGGCATTGCCACCTAATAGCCCCCTGTCACCAATGCCATGTTTACGACGAGTATTAATCCTTACGCCAGCTTCGCCCAGTTCTAGGGGGGCTATCAAGCCGAAGGATTGCATTGCCGGAACTGCGGCGTCCCAGAGGTCTTCTGACAGTTTAACCCTCCCTTTGAACCGAGTCCGTCGCGTCTTAAAGGCGCTTAGCCTAGGCGGCCGGAACCGCGTGTGACATCAGGGTCAACCCCGTAGGTAGCACCGACATCACCTTAAGTGACCCCGAACGAGCCGCGAGTTGAGTTCACATGCTAGGGGTGTTCGCCCTCGAGATGGGACAGGATGACCCAATCAAGTGCACCGCCAGGAAGATGGTCAACATGGACCTGGCAAAGGGAGTGAGCAGGAAGTTCCATGCCTCTGACAAGGTGGTAGTCCTGAATCCATGGGCACACAGAATCCTCTCCCCGCCAGACAAGGGGGTGAAGGCGGTACTCGTCGTCGACGCTTCGTGGAACCAGGCGCAAGAAGTGTTCTTCAGGAAGCTGGGGGGGAAGCATCGGAGGCTCCCTGTTCTATTGGCGGCGAACCCCACCAACTACTCTAGGGCAGGGGTGCTCAGCTCGTTGGAGGCGGTCTCGGCTACGATGTACATACTCGGCGAGGTCGAAGAGGCAGAGAGATATCTCAGCTTATACAAATGGGGTCCGACATTCCTCACTCTCAACCGTGAACCGCTAGAGGCCTATCGCCGGGCGAGAACGGAAGGAAAGGTGCGGCAGGCTGAGAGAGAGTATTTTCCTCACTTGTTCGCTCCTGACTCGCTCCAGCACGAGCAGTGATGCACACCACTATGGTAGCGGTTCAGGCGCGCACCTTCCACCAGGAACCATGAGCGCGTGGCCTTCGGGGGCGTAGGGATGCCCTTCAATCAACTGCCTACGTCTCAGCGTTGACGGCCCTTTTTTCAGGTCATGGAGGGCTGCCAGCCCGGGCAGTTATGGTCATTCACCAGGGTGGGGTGTATAGCTGCCGTCTCTCCTAAGCTCGTGCTCTCCGGGAGAGGTTGGTTCTATGAACTTGATGAGCCCTCCAGTAATGAATGGCATGGACAAACGGATTCGGGTTGACGCCCTCTCACTTTGCCGAGGTACATCTCATTGCCAGCCGTGCGCTAGGCGCCCGATTTGGCGAGCCCGTTGGGGACTCCTCCAGTTGAGTACTACGGCGCGGCCGCCGCCCATGCTGAACCACGCTTCGCCTCTCCGTAACGGTTAACTGGATGTTATCCATAATGCGTGACCGACGCGAGCCGGCGGACGGGCCACGGGGATCTCCTGGGGAAGTTCCTCCCTCGCTGCAGGACACATGGCGCCAGGAGGCGCGACCGGAGACGGTCGGCTCCAGAACAGAAACGAGACCCGCCCCACCTCGAGCAGTGATAGGGCGACCTTGAGGTCGGTGGGACACGGGATGAAACGGCTGACCCATGCGGAGTAAGGCCAAACATGGCCGATGAAGTGCCTGCGACAGGCCAGGGTAGGCCGCTGAGCGGAATCCCGTCTAGAACAGAAGGAGGACTACGGCCGGCACGGGTCGAGCGTAACCTCGGGTGAGGGAAACCTCCCCGGGGTTGCCGATTAGAACCCCCGATGAGACGCTGCACCTAGCGTTTTCTCCATCATGGCGCGCTTCGTGGGGATTAATCCGAGTCATGCCATACATAACGTGCCTGATGTACTTATCCGCCACTGTCACCGAGGTGAAGTTCTCTTGCCGCGGAGGTGATTCAGGGTAGCCGCTTGGCCGAACTAATAGAGAATCGACTGGTCAAGAACTTTGGCGACCAGTCGCTGCAGGCCGGGGAT
>JAJYYP010000107.1 GCA_021800855.1 archaeon
AGAGCTGGTTCATGGTGACCATGACCGTCATGTTCGTCCGTATCCCTTCGTCGTGGAGCCTCTTCACCACCTTCAGCCCTACGCCGTCCCTGTCCATCGCCACCTTCACTACCACGTTCCTGTGCCACTTCGCGTAGGTCCGCGCCTCGGCCACAAGCTCGTCTAACCCCTTGGTTGTGGTCTCCACGCTGACGGGCCAGTCCTTCTTCATCTCGCAGATCTCGAGGACACGCCCCTTGAAGTCGACGCTCCCCTCGGAGAGGAAGATCTTCTGATTCGTGGTGACGCCTTCGCCGGTCCCTTTGGCTAGGAACTCGCGTATCTCGACGGCGCTGGCCGTGTCTAGGAAGATTTTGGTCATGCCGCACTCTCAGGTCCCCCCTACGGTATATGAAGATTGGCGGGCCACCGGTGGCGCTTCAAGTTGGCGGCCGATTCATGGCGGCGTTAAGAGGCAGTTGATGGTGCGAGCGTGCTAAGCGTAGATGTTAGGGATGAAGGCACACCCTAACCTCACCCCTTGATACCCATTCCCCCAAGCTGAACTGTATAGGTCACCAACACCCAAGGTCTCGCACCCGAGAGAGCGGTAAATCGCGTGAGACTGATACATGCAAGGGATAGTCCCCGTGCAACCCCCCGATCCGAAGAAAGCGTCAGGATACGAGTTCCAATACATCACCGGAGCGAATAGGAAGAGCCCCGAGAATACAGCGACGCCCACGACTCCACCCAAGGCGAGCTTGCGGTTACGTCTCATGCCAAGAGGTCTACCTTACGGGTGTAATAGTTCTGCTTCCGAGAACGCCCCATTTTCGACGTTGCCCCCCCTTGACGTGTGGATGACCGCCTCGACAGGAGGAACGATTCGACCCGCCGACCGTCAACTCGACAGACTCCCACACGTATCTCTGGACGCGCCCCTCCGGGGCCGAGGGCGCCTGGGGCGCTCAGCCGGCCGGTCGCGGTTCCAGTGTATCCGCACCGCGAGCCCGTCCAAGCCCGAGCCGAGGCTCATCACCTTGCCGAGACCCGTCTCCCCATGTACGTCGGCGACACACAGTAAGCGAGGCTCATCGGCCCCTCCCCAGATTCAGGAACCTCTTCCAGGAACCATGTGCAGCAGTTTCCAGGCAGGGCCTCCCAGCGGAAGCAGCCTCTTCAGCCTGTCGACCAGCTCGTCCCTGCTTTCCAAGGTGCAGCCCTCCATCAGCCCAGGCGCCTCCTGAAAGGTCGCCTTGACCCCCAGCTCGAGGAGGAGGCAGCGCCGAACCGTCCGACCTCGTCCTCCCTTCGCCAGCCCTGCTTCGCGGTCAGCGACGTTTGCGACTCCAGTGGCGCCTCTCTTCTGCTAGCAGCGTCCGTCTAGGTCAGGGCACGCTTCTCTGAAAGTGAGCCGTCTCTCAGCGCTTTGGCGAACTCTTCGAGGCTCCTCTCAGACCCGATCTCGTAGAACCTCTCTCGCACCTCGAAGGCACGCAGCTCCCCTTCCTTCACGAGCCTGCCATAGAACGCCGGCTCGCTGCAGACCCTTCCTGCTTCGACGTACCCCAGCGCCCCCTTCTTCATCGCGGTGACCCCGAAGTTTATCCACTCCATCCCGGGGGCGCTCTTCTCCTTGTCATAGACGGTCACGAGCCCGTCATTCACGACCACGTCGCTCCTCCCGTACCTCCCCTGGTTCCTGTACACCGCCATCACCCCCAGCTCCTCCCGCTCCAGCAGGGCGTCCATCATCTTCCTGTAGTCGAGCCGCAGGTACGCGTCCCCGTAGGTCACGAAGAACTCCTTCCTCAGCATCCTCTCCGCCATCTTGAGCGCCCCTATCGGGCCGAGCAGCCTCTCCCCCTCGGAGGAGTAGCGGATCCTGACACCGAACCTCGAACCGTCGCCGAAGTGCCCGCGTATCTGCTCCCCCATGTACCCGACGCAGAGGACGACGTCGTCCACCCCGTGGCTCGCGAGCAGCTCAAGCTCGTACTCGAGGAATGGCCTCCCGTTCACAGGGGCCATCGCCTTCGGCACCTTGATGGTGAGCGGCCTGAGCCGCGTCCCCAGCCCGCCTGCGAGTATCGCTGCCTGCACTATCTCTGCGACCCTTTCTTGATTATCTCGATGGAGTTGGCGAGCATCGTGTAGTCCACCCCCGACTCCTCCAGGGCGTCCCTCACCTTCTTCCTGACCTCCTTCTCGTTCTTGTCGTCGCAGTCTACCCAGACCTCGAAGCGCTTCATCGAGGGGGCATCCCCGTGGCCATCTTCTTAACGATATCAGCCGCCTCCGCGACGCCGCGCGCGACGAAGTCTGGGTGGGCGCCCAGCTCGTCCATCTTCGCGCCAAGGGTCCCGTTCAGGTTCGCCACCAGGATGGTCCTGCACCCGGCGCTCCTCCCTGCCAGCACGTCGTAGAGGCCGTCCCCTATCATCACGGAGCGCCTCAGGTCGAGCCCGAGGTCGCGCGCCGCGTCGAGGAGCATCCCCGGCTTCGGCTTCCTGCAGGCGCAGTCGGCCCTGTAAGCAGCGACCCTCGCCTGGGGGTGGTGGAAGCAGTAGTACTCGGCGTCGAGCTCGACCCCCTCGGCGGCAAGGAGCCGGCGCATCTTCGCCTGGACCTTCCTGAAGTCTGCCATGCTCATGTGCTTCTTGGCGATTCCCGGCTGGTTGGACACGAGGACGAGCTTGTACCCGGCGGCCTTCATCGT
>JAJYYP010000108.1 GCA_021800855.1 archaeon
GAGGTCTATTACACAAGCTCGGCCCATTTGAAGGACGATTTCGTTCAGTTGTGTGTGAAGCTCGGAATGATGCCCAAAGTCCGAACTAGAACCGCGAGGAGATCAAGGCTGAAGAGCGGCAAAACCAACGGGTCCTCGAAATCCTACGAAATTGTCTATCCCCGCAGGGTGGAGAGTGGCCGCACGATTCGGAATTCCAACGCGAAGAAGGTCCGCTACGAGGGCAAAGTATGGTGCCCGTCCGTCCCTCCGCTTGAGAACATGCTCGTCGAGCGGAATGGCAACTACGTTTTCTGCGGCAATACCAAGTGGGGGGACGGCGGTGTTGACTTCCTCCCAATAGCCCACCTCTACAAGACCCAGGTCCGTGAGCTTGGAGCCTACCTGGGCTTGCCGAGAGACGTCGTAAACAAGCCAGCGTCGCCGCAGCTGTGGCCTGGGCAGAGGGCCACCGACGAGATTCCCGCAGACTACGACAAGCTAGATGTGGTCCTCAGCTACCTCTTTGACAGGAAGGCGGCGCCTTCCCAGGCTGCTCTGGCTGCCGGGGTCTCAGATGCCTTGGTGGACCGGGTGTTGGAGATGCACAGGAAGACAGCCCACAAGAGGTCCATGCCCCCCTCCTTGGCATGATTGGAGACTGGGTTCGTCTCATCTACACCAAAGATTAAAATCGCTGAGTCGAAGGGGTGCTCCGGTTTCTGAATAATTCATGTTTGAGCTTGTGAACCTCGAAGATGTGGTGAGGGTCCCCCCTGACCGGTTCGGGTCCCCCCTCGAAAAGGTCGCCATGGACCTGCTGAAGCTGAAGTATGAGAGCACCATCAACCCCGAACACGGGTACCTGGTCCTGGTCACCAAGGTCGACGTGGACAAGGTGGGGAAGATCATCGCGGGGGACGGGGCGACTTACCACAGGGTGAGGTTCGAAGTCCTCTCCTTCTACCCAATGAAGCAGGAGATAGTGGAAGGGGAGATAGTCGAAGTTACCGACTTCGGGGCCTTCGTCAGGATAGGGCCGGCGGACGCCCTCCTCCACCTCAGCCAGATCATGGACGACTACCTCACCAGCGACGTGAAGTCAGGGATCATCACGGCCACGCAGAGCAAGAGGACCCTCCGCGTCGGGAGCAGGGTGAGGGTGAGGATCACTGCCGTGAGCCTCGGCCATGGCATCTCCATGGGGAAGATAGGAGTGACCTGCAGGCAGCCCTTCCTTGGGGCGGTCGAGTGGATCGAAGAGGAGGTGGCAAAGGCAGGCAAGGCCCGCAAGGCGGCCGAGCGGGCGGAGAAGTAAGCGAGATGAAAGAACTGGCCTGCCGCAAGTGCAGGATGCTGACGACCGAGAAGGCTTGCCCCAACGACGGGTCCACCGAGCTGAGCAACGAGTGGTCGGGGCTGATCGTGATAATCAACGCCGAGAAGTCCCAGGTCGCGAAGACACTGGGGATAACGAAGCCAGGGCGCTACGCCCTGAAGGTAAGCTAGGCCCTTGGCGAGGGCGTTCAAGCTCCCTGAGAACCTGCGAGCGAAACTGTCGGAGCCCCTCGGGCACGTGTTCGGCCCCCAGGAGACGGCCGGTGAGGAGTTCGCCAGGCTGGCCAAGGACGCGTCGATGGTTGTCACGGTCGGGGACAAGGTCACAGAGACGCTGCACCACATAGGGGCGACCCCGGCTGTCCACGTGGTCGACGGAGTGGAGCGGAGGTCAAAGAGGGAGCTCCCTGACGTCCCCTACGCGAGGGTGGTGAAGGTGAGCAACCCCGCGGGGACCCTGACTCAGGACGCCATCGAAGGGATGAGGGGGGCGTTCGCTGGGAAGAAGCCTGTCCGGGTGCTTGTCGACGGCGAGGAGGACCTCATTGCGATGCTTGCCATAGCGATGGCCCCGGTCTCAGCCACGGTCTTCTATGGCCAGCCGGGGGCGGGGGTGGTGGCAGTCAAGGTCGACGCCGTGTCGAAGGCCAGGAACAGGAGGGTGCTGTCGGCGATGGGCATCGAGAGGCTCTAGGGCCTCAACTTAATATCCCCGCCAGATTCGGGTGCCCCGGTTTGCAGGTAGAAAAGAAGTCCCAGTCGAAGGTCCTCGACAGGTCCTACGTGGAGCTGACGCTGGAGGACATGGCGGGGAAGGTCTCGAGGAAGGAGGCCATCGCTGCCGTGGCCCAGGGGATGGGTGTCCCCGTGGAGAACGTGGCTTTGATCAGGATGGAGGGCCAGTCGGGGACGACCAGGGTCCAGGGGAGGTTCTACGTCTACGGCTCCGCCGAGTCCAAGAAGCGGATCCACCTCCGCCATCTCGACGAGCGCGCTCTCTCGAAGGAGGAGCGCGAGAAGCTGAAACAGGAGAGGAAGAAGAAGGCTGCAGCGCCGGCGGCTGCTGGGGCCAAGTAGGCATGTCCAAGCAACCCGCCCCCGCTCCAGCGCCAGCTCCTGCGCCCGCCGGGGCATCGGCGCCTGCGGAGGAGAAGAAGCCAGAGAAGAAGGAGAAGCCGAAGGCCCCGAAGCGGAGGATACAGGTCCACAAGCTCTACAAGCTGGGCGAGGGCTCGCTCACCAGGCTGAGGAAGGAGTGCCCAAGGTGCGGCAAGGGATACTTCATGGCCCAGCACGGCGACAGGCTTACCTGTGGCCACTGCGGGTATACGACGTACACCCAGAAGGGATAGAGCAGGTTCT
>JAJYYP010000109.1 GCA_021800855.1 archaeon
TCCGGACCACGGTCCTGGAACCATGGACGCAACCCTTGAGCTCGGCGATGAACTCTTCGGCGCCTATCTCCGGGGTCAGCACGAGGCCCCTCCCCTTCGATACGACGCTCAGACTCTCCTCCGGCCGCAGGTTGAGCTCCTCTCGCGCCCCGTTTGGTATGACTATCCTCCCTCCGTCGTCTATCAAAGCTTCACCCATGTAGTTTCCCATCCCATTGCGTATCCCACTTGCCAACAGCTCGACTGCGGATTCTCAGTATCGCTTGCTCTTGTTCCCTATGGCTTCCTTGAGCCGCGCGGAGATGAGGTGGGTCAGGACGAGGTGGAACCCCTCGACCTGCGGGGTCGAGTCGGCGGGGACCACTATGGACGCGTCGGCGAGCTTCCTCAGCACTCCCCCGTCGAATCCGACCAGCCCTACCACCTTCCCCCCCTTCTCCTTGGCGACCTTCACTGCCTTCAAGAGGTTCTGGCTCCAAGGCCCCGCCTTGTCGCTCCCCGACCCGCCGTGGACGCTTATCCCCACCAGCACGTCCCCCTCCTTCATGAACGACTCGAGCTGGTAGGAGTACACGTCGCTCCACCCGTCGTCGTTGGTGAGCGCTGACATCAGCGGTATGTTGTCCGCCAGGGCGAATGCCCTGAACCTGTGGGGGGCGTCGTCCGACACATACTTGTTGAGGTCGGCGGCGAAGTGGGTCGCTGTGCTCGCGCTCCCGCCGTTCCCGCAGACATAGACCGCCCTGTCGTTCTTCCACGCCTCGTGGAGGACGCCGATGACAGCCTCGATGTCAGCCTTCGAGACCTTCTCGACTACGGTCTCGACGCCGTCGAGGTATGACCTGATGAACTCCGCGGTGCTCAATTCTGCTTGGGGAGCCTCTCGACGGCTTCCTTTAGAAGCTTCAGCGACTCGTTGAGCGTCATCGATGTCTCCTTGGCGTCGGCTCTCATGGACTGGAGCTGGTCTGCGAGCTGCGCCATTATCGCCGAGAGCTTCTCAGAAATCTCTCCGTACTTCTGGTTCATGGTGGCGAAGCTGCCGTCCGTCCGGGAGGCGAAGCCTCTGAATTCACCGCGGTAGTCTCTGAACTCCGACCGGTAGTCTCTGAACTCTGCCTGCATCGCCCCGAACCCCTCTTGTATCTCCTCCGCCAGCCCTTTGGATATCACCCTGAACGCCTTGGATTTCGACGGCTTCGCTCTCCTCTCCTGGACTTCCCTTACGAGCGCCGGCGGCGGGGGGATTGTATCCTCTTCATGAAGGACGACAAATGGCCCCCCTCCCCCTGGGCGAAAATCCGCACCGAACCGTCTGGCTGGTCCCTCACGTACCCTGCTACCCCCTCCTCCTGGGCCGCGTCGAGGACATACCGCCTGTATCCGACCCTCTGGACCCTCCCCTTTACTATGACGACCTTGGCCCTCAGCATCATCCTACGCAAGCCCCCCTCCCTACTTAAGCGACCCTCAGGCGGGAGCGCGCCTGCTTTACGCATTGTGGATTATCTTGCACCCCTCGGGCTCGAAGCGGAACCTGTGCTCCACGAGGCCCTCCTTCGTCATGGCGTCGCGGAGCTTGGACCTCCCGTTCTCGCAGTATACCATCAGGAAGCCGCCGCCCCCGGCTCCGCAGAGCTTCACACCGAGGGCCCCGTTCCTCTTCGCGACGTCGTACCAGTGGTCTATCCTGTCGTTGGACATGGCGCTCACCACCCCCCGCTTGACCTTCCAGTGCTCGTCCAGCAGCTCGCCGAACCTCGTGAGGTCCCCCGCGGCCAGGGCGTCCTTCACTTTAAGGCCGATCTCCTTGATCCTGTCCATCTTCTCCAGCCCGCTTGACCCCTCGATGGCCGTCTTCTGCTTCGAAAGTACCGAGGCCGAGCTCCGCGTGATCCCTGTGTAGTACATCATGATGTTCGCCTCCAGCTCGGCCAGGCTGTGCGTGGAGAGCTTTAGGGGCTGGACCCTGACCTCCCCGTCCCTGTCTACTTCGTAGGACCTTATCCCCCCGAAGGAGGCGACGTACTCGTCCTGCTTCCCCGACGGCTCCTTGAGCCTGGTCATCGCTATGTTGACCGCCTCCTCGGCTATGAACTGAGACGACCTCTCCTCCTGGAGGTAGGCGTGGAGGGCCCTCAGCAGCCCGACGCAGAAGCTCCCCGAAGAGCCGAGGCCGGTGGCTGCCGGGGCGTCGGCCACAGACACTATCTCTATCCCCTTCCTTATCCCTACGACCTCGAGCCCCTCCCTGACCAGGGGGTGCTCCAGCCTGCTGGCGTCGTCGACTATCTCTGTCTTGGAGTAGCTGACCCTGATGCTGTCCTGCTCGAAGCGCGGGTTGACTGCGATATGGACGTACTTGTCCACTGCCCCGCTGACGAAGAAGCCGCCCCTCTTCGAGTAGTAGCTCGGCAGGTCTGTCCCGCCCCCTCCGAGGGAGATCCTGAACGGCGACCTTGTGATTATCAACCCTGGCCCCCGGCGGCCTGGGCAGTCAGGGCCGCCCCCCTCCTTTTGGAGAAGGTCATCCGCCTCCTGAGGTAGCAGTGCAGCCAGCTGGACGTTGTTCGCGGTGCGCCGTGCTTGAGCC
>JAJYYP010000039.1 GCA_021800855.1 archaeon
GCGAGGACCCGCCTCATGATCTTCCCTGACCTCGTCTTGGGGAGGTCGGGGACGATGTAGACGCTCCTCGGTCTCGCGATGGGGCCGAGCTGTTTCACCACGTTCTCCTGTATGGCCTCTTCCAATGCTTTCGGGGAGGCGTCCGACACTCCAGGCTTCAGCGCTGCATACACGACAGGGACGTGGCCGCGGACCTCATCAGCCATGGCTATGGCGGCGGCCTCGGCGACTTCAGGGGTGGTCAGGACAGCGTTCTCCAGCTCCTTGGTCCCCAGTCTGTGGCCGGCCACCTTGATCACGTCGTCTATCCTGCCGAGGATACGGAAGTATCCGTCCGAAGCAAGCACAGCGCCGTCCCCAGCGAAGTACGGCCAGTCGTGCCAGTCCTTGCTCCCTCTGTCCCTGTTGTACTTCGAGTAATATGTCCTGACGAACCTATCAGGGTCCCCCCAGATGGTCTGCATAATCCCAGGCCAAGGGTTCCTTATGCATAGGTTCCCCGCTCTTCTCTCTCCAGCGGAGATCACGGCGCCGTCCTCGTCATATATCACCGGGTAGATACCAGGCATCCCGGGACCCGCGCTCCCAGGCTTCATGGGGCTGATTGCGGGTAGAGTCGAGCAGAGGAACCCGCCTGTCTCCGTCTGCCACCAGGTGTCGGTGATCACCGCCTCCTTCTTCCCTACCACGTCGTAGAACCACCTCCAGGTCTCAGGCTCTATGGGCTCGCCTACGGTGGTCATCGCCTTGAAGTGATAGTCGTACTTCAGAGGCTCGCCAGGCCCTGACTTCCTCAGCATCCTGATCGTCGTGGGGGCGGTGTGGAATATGTTCACCCCCAACCTTTCAGCTATCCTCCAAGGCCTCCCCGCGTCCGGGTAGAGCGGGACCCCCTCATACATCACGGTGGTGGCAGCCAGCGACAGGGGGCCGTACACTATGTACGAGTGTCCGGTGATCCACCCTATGTCAGCGAAGCACCAGTAGACGTCTTCGGGGTGGATGTCCTGGACGTACTTGGAAGTGGCCGCGACGTAGGCCAGGTACCCGCCAGTCCTGTGCTGAGCCCCCTTCGGCTTGCCCGTGGACCCGCTGGTGTACATCAGGAACAGTGGCGCCTCAGCGTCCATGGAGACTGGGGCCACGGTTCTGCTCCTGAACGGCGCCTCGAGGTCGTCCACGAAGAAGTCGCGACCTTCGACCATTGGCGCATCCGAAATGTATCTCTCAGGGTGCCGCTTCCACACGAGAACTTTCTCGACCTTGGCCCCTAGTCTCGCAGCCTCCTCTGTTACGACGTCGGCCTCCTTCTTCTTGTCGATGACCTTCCCGTTCCTGTAGTATCCGTCTATGGTCACCAGAACGCTGCTCTTCGAGTCTTCGATACGTTCGGCGCAAGCCCTGGCGCTGAATCCGCCGAAGACCTCGTTATGGATGATGCCGAGTCTCGCGCACGCGAGCATCGAGATCGGGAGCTCAGGTGTCATAGGGAGGTGGAACGTCACCCTGTCCCCTGCCTTCAGCCCCAGGTCCTGGAGCACAAGCGCGAACTCGTTGACCCTCATGTAGAGCTCCTGGTAGGTGATAACCCTGTGGGCCTCGCCCTCTGGCTCGGGGACCCAGATGATGGCGGCCTTGTTCCTGTACTTCGTCAGGTGCCTGTCGACGCAATTGTACGCCGCGTTCAGCCTCCCTCCGACGAACCACTTCCAGAAGGGCGGGTCCGATGCGTCGAGGGTAGTGTGCCATCTCTCGTCCCATGTAAGGAGGTCCGCGTACTCCCTGAAGCATTCGGGGAAGTTCTCTTCAGAGAAGCGCTCGAAGATGCCTCTGTCTGACATGTTGGCCTGGGCTATAAAGGCTGCCGGCGGGTCGACAAGGGCCTCCTCTTTCCAGTGTACCCCGATCTGAGTTTCGGCAACTTCAGAGTCTGGCCCGTCCATCCTGTGCCTTCTCCCCTCTACGGAGATTTAAGATTGGTCGGAGGTCTCGCATGCGGCCGAACCGGAGTTTGGTTGCGAGGGCGGCTTGACGCATGAACGGTAAGAGTGCGCGCAGGGCGTCGCCGTGCCGTTCGCGGGCCCGGACGTCAACATACCGTCCACCCGCCAGCCTCTATGGCGCTCTGTATCCCTCGCCTGGGCGCGGCGCCAGGTCGTGGAGAGTGCTGCGGTCGCGGCAGTCTTCGATCATGGGCGGGGGGATGACCTTGCCACGCGAAGAGAGCGCAAAGCTGCCGACGGCCTCGAGCTGCGGTGGGAGGTGGGCCTCATGGCGGGCTCCATGCAGGCGAGAATCGCGCGGTCAGATGGGGGAAGCTAGGCGGAAGGCGCACCCTCCTCCTCAGGCGCCACAAGGTCGCCCGCGAGACTTGGACCACCGGCCTCTCCTAATCTGCTAGATGCGACATCGGGGAAGCTGCGGCGCCTACCACGTCTGTCTTGTGTGAGGCGCCGCGCTCAAACCCAGGGAGACTAGTCCTGGTGATGCGGGGGATGGGATTCGAACCCATGAACCCCTAAGGGAGGGGATCTCTGCGAAACGCCGCTTAAGTCCCCCGCTTTTGGCCAGGCTTAGCTACCCCCGCAGGGGCGGCGCATCAGCCTTGCGTTATTAACGTTGGAGAGCGGTCAGCCGAGGAGTTCCAGGAAGTCACGGAGTCCCCTGGTGTTCGCTACGCTCCTGGCCTCCAGCCATGCCCTCCTCGCTACCGTCACCCCGTATGCGACGTTGTCCAGCTCACCCACGGAGTGTGCGTCGGAGTCCACCACCACGGGGACCCCATCTTCCATGGCCCTCCTTGCCCACACGTCATCGAGGTCGAGCCTCTTCGGGTTCCCATCAATCTCGAGCATCTTGCCGTTCTTCTTCGCCGCCTCGACCACCTTCGAGAGGTCTATGGGGTTCCCTTCCCTCCTGCCGATAAGCCTGTTTGTCGGGTGGCACAGGAAGTCCACGGAGGGGTGAGACAGTGCGCTGAGCGCCCTATCCGTCAGCTTCTCTGGACTCTGCCTGAAGCTCTGATGGAGGGACGCCCCGACGACATCGAACTCGTCGAGGAAACTCTCGCTGAAGTCGAGCGTCCCGTCGCTTCTAATCTCTACTTCGACGCCCTTCAGCACCCTGAACGGCGCCAGTTCTGCGTTCAGTCTGTCGATCTCCTTCCACTGGCGCCTGAACCGTTCTTCTGACAGCCCGTTGGCCACCCTCACAGACACAGAGTGGTCGGTGAGCGCGATGTACTCGTATCCTCGTTCCTTGGCTGCTTTTGCCATCTCATCGAGCTCAGAGGCCCCGTCGCTCCACGTCGAGTGCATCTGCAAATCCCCTTTGATGTCGTCGAACGTGACGAGGTCGGGGAGCTCCCCGTTGAGCGACGCAGCCACCTCGCCTCTGTCCTCCCTCAACTCAGGGGATATGTACTGCATACCGAGCGCACGGTAGACCTCCTCTTCGCTCGCCCCGGCAAGTCTCTCCCCTCTCTTCCCGAAGAGGCCGTATTCGTTGAGCTTCCACCCCTTCTCGATGGCCAGGTTCCTCAGCGCTATGTTGTGGTCCTTCGAGCCTGTAAAGTAGATCAGTGCCCCTCCGAGCTCTTCTGGCGCAAACAACCTGACGTCGACCTGCGTCCCGCTCTCCAGCCTCACGCTCGCTCTCCTGGGGCCCCTCTCCAGGACCTGCGCCACGCCGGGGCACCCAGAGGTGGCGTCGATGACCCTGGCGTCCGTGGAAAGCAGGTCGATGTCCCCGACAGTGTCCTTGCCGCGCCGCAAGCTACCAGCCATCCTCACCTCGATGCCCAGGGCGGAGAAGTAAGACGCCAGCTTCTGGAACTCCGCCTCTGCCTCTGGGACCAGCATCCGCTTCCCGAAACTGGAGAGCCTCTCTATCCCCTCCAAGAACGCTACCCTGACCTTGGGGCCGAACTCCGAGTCCAGTCTCCCTGACTCAAGGGCGTTCTTCAGGTCGTCGACGCTGGAAATCCCAAGGTCGTGGGAAAGACGGTAGGCAGTCCTCGGTCCAACCCCCTGGACCGCCATGAGCCTCGGCACGCCTGGAGGCGTCTTCGCTTTCATCCTCTCCAGGAGTTCGAGCCTCCCAGTCCTGAAGTACTCGTCGATCTTCCGAGCTATGCCGCCGCCTACGTATCTGATGTCTTCCAGCCGCCCCCGCTTCCAGAGCTCTTCCACGTCGTCGTTCAGGTTCCTGATGCTGTTAGCCGCCCTGCGGTACGCGATTACCTTGAACCTGTCCTCCCCGTTGATCTCCACAAGGTCACCCAAGCTGTCCAGGACGTCAGCGACCTCGGAGTTCCTCAATACGGTGAAACTGGTGCGATTCGTTTTTAAAAGCAGTGTGACCGCCTGGACGGAACGCTTGCCAACCTATCAGAAAGCATTCATCTTGCTCAAGGTATCTCCGGGCCACGAGGAGGAGGTACTAGACAACCTGATGAAGATCCCAGAAGTGGTGGAGGCGCACATTATCCCCGGCGACTGGGACGTCATAGTGGTGCTCAGCGCCCAGAAGGAGGTCCTCGTCCCCAGTGACGAGAAGGTGTACAGGCTGGTAATGAACAAGATCCAGAAGGTAAAGTATGTGGAAGACACCAACACGATGGTGTCACAGTTCTCCCGGGTCAAGCAGGGCTAGCTCCACCAGCCGAACTCCTTGGGGACGCCGGTTATCTGCACCCCCTTCCCGCCCTCGATTAGGATGTCGTCTTCGATCCGCACCCCGAGCTTTCCTCTGATGTAAGCCCCAGGTTCTATCGTGAAACACATGTGCCGGCCCAGGCGCTCATCCCCGCCTTCCACTATGTATGGGGCTTCGTGGATCTCAAGCCCGAGCCCGTGGCCCGTCCTGTGGAAGAAATACCTGCCCAGCCCCGCACCCTCGAGGACCCCCCTCGCAGCGGAGTCGACTTCTCCCACTCGCGCCCCTGCCGTCGACGCGGTCGCAGCGGCTTCCTGGGCTTCGAGCACCTTGGAGTACACATCTTCAACCGGAGGGGACCGCCCGATGCAGAACGTCCTTGTGATGTCGGCGTAATAGCCGTCGAAGGTCGACCCGACGTCTACCACTATGCTCTCCCCCCGCTTCACCCTCCGGGCTGAAGGCATGTGGTGCGGGTCGGCCGCCATCTCACCGGCCTGGACGAGCACGTCGTCGACCTTTTCGACACCATGGGCGTATATCGCATCCGCCATGGTCCTGGCCAGTTCGAGCTCGGTGACCCCCTCTCTGATGAGCCCAGGGAACTCGCTGAAAGCGCTGCTCAGGGCATGCGCCGACTTCTTCAGCAGCCCGACTTCATACTCGTCCTTCGACTCCCGCAGCCCTTGGAGGATTGGCTCGGCGTCGGCGAACCGCAAGGGACCTTCCTTCGCCAGCTTCTCCGTGTACTGGAACGGCGCCCTCCCCTCGACGCCCCACACCCCTTCAGCCCCCGCTCTCTTTGCAGCCCTCCTAATCGCCCCGCCAGGTCCCTCCGAGTCTGTCCAAGCATTGATCCCGAGAGGGAACGGAGCGCCTCGGTACGGCCCCGACTCGAGAGCGGGGGCGACCAGTTGGGGCACGCCTGCCGAGGGGATGAGGAGCATGAAAGGGCGTTCGAGCATCAGCGATGTCCCTCCTGTAAGGTAGCGCATGTTCGGCCCGGGCACTACGACCACCCCTTCCAGCCCCAAGCTTGCGAGTCCTGCTCTCAGCCGCTTGAGCCTCGCCATATGGAGTCCCCTGCGAATCAGCATAAGGCCCGATTCCAGCATACACCGTTAATATGTAGTTGCTCCGGCGCAGAGACGCCTTGGGCATCAAGGAAAAGCTCGTCCTACCGGTGGCGAAGAGATGGATCTCAGGGGCAGACCTCGACGCTGCCATGGATGACGCCAAGGATGCGAACTCTAGAGGGATGGGGGTGGTCGTGAACTTCCTCGGCGAAGAGATAACCGACCAGGCTGCCGCAGACGCTCAGGTGGACGAGTATCTCAGACTCCAGCAAGCCATCGCTGATGGCGGGGTAAGGGGGTTTGCGTCGGTGAAGCTGACCCAGCTGGGGATGGGTTCGGACGACGACGCGATGCGGCTGAGGCTCGACAGGGTCTTGGAGGGCGCTGAAAAGCGATCCCAGCTCCTCTGGATCGATATGGAGAGCTCTTTGTCCACTGAAAAGACCGTGTCAACCTACCTCGACGCCCACAGCGGCCACCCGGGCCTCGGGGTGGCGATCCAGGCTTACGCTCGGCGCAGCGAGGCCGACATGAAGCATATTCTGGACCAGGGGGGGATGGTGAGACTGGTCAAAGGCGCTTACAGAGAAGGTCCAGACTTCGCCTTCCCTACCAGGGCCGAGATCACCAAGAGCTACGAGCGTCTCATGGCGTCCCTCTTCGAGAGGGGAGACAGGTTCGCAATCGCTACCCATGACGGGGGGCTCATAGAGCGTGCGAAGGCTCTCGCCGAATCCAGTCACGCGGAGTTCAGGTTCGAGTTTCTCAAGGGAATCAGAGACGAGCTCAAGGTCGACTTAGTCAAATCGGGGTACACCGTTTCGGAGTATCTCCCATACGGGAGACAGTGGTGGGCCTACTCTAAGCGGAGGATAACTGAGCACCCGAGCAACATCTGGCTCCTCCTCCGTTCGATGGTCTAGAGCCGGCTCAGGCGGTAGCCGCCGTTGATTATTGGCTCAATTAACATAGACTCCTCTCGCAAAATACCGAATGAGGCCCGAACACGCTAGGTCAGACAAAATGGCCGAATACCAAAAAGGGCAAGTCTGGGGCGCCCTCCGAAAGGCGTGGAAGGGCTACCGCATCGCTAAGGTCCAGGGCGACAACGCGCGGATGAGGGAGTATGCCACGCGCATAAAGACCCTCCAGGGCCAGCTGGGCGTGCCTCAGGCGAGCTTTCCTAACCTGGGAATATAGAGGAGCTCTCGCTCCTCTCTCCTTTTTTCACTCGGACCTTCCTATCTCTTTTTCTATCTCTTCCAGGATGTCGCCGACCACCTGCTTCTTCAGGCCCAGCGAGGCGCAGATCGCTCCCACGCCATCCCCCTCCTCTCTGACGAGATACCTGAGGATCCTCCTGCGGTCAGCGACCGGGAGCGATGTCCCTATGCGTGCGGCTTCTCTCAGCGCGAGGCTCCTGATATAGAGGAGGACTGCCCTCTCCTCCTCCATCGCCTTCAGCTTCCTGTCTACCTCGGCCACCACGTGGGTGAGCGGGCGGATTCGCGACGCGTCATCTGGGTATCTGAGGGCCTCGCTGATCTGGGACATCACCTGCGCGTGCCCGTCCGTCTCCGCTACCCCAGGGGGGGCACCAAACGAAAATATCCTCGTCCTGAAGAGGTTGGGAGCCAGGTCCACGGTGACCGAGAAGCTGCTCTTCAGCGCGTACTCCTTCCGCTGGGGACCCCGCGGACTGTCCTGTGAAACGGTGCTCACAAGCCCTGCCCTCTCCATGGCTGTCAGGTGTTTAGCTACGAGTTGCTGGCTGATCTTCAGCTCCTTCGACAGCTGAAGCTGATAGTTGGGCTCTTCGCTGAGCCTGGAGATTATCATTCTCCTAGTGGCGTTCTCCACGGTCCCAAGAACTGCGTCGAGTTCAGCTTCGCTCATGGGTTATCGACCAATGGTTGTATACGCTCCGTTTGTTGTATAAATAGGTTCCCGAGCACTCCCTCGCGTTGAATCGTCTTTGGGCCGTTTCCCAGGATGAATTGGAGGGTTCGGGGTGGCACTGAGCAGGACGCTGATAGGCGAAAGAGCCGCCGTGGCGAGCGAGCAGCCGTTGGCTTCGATGGTCGGCTACGACGTCCTCCGAAGAGGCGGGAACGCGTTCGACGCTGCGGCCGCGACGAGCTTCGCCCTTGCCGTGACATTCCACCCTGCCGGGGGGATGGGAGGGGACTTCTTCGGCATGCTCTACGAAGCGAATACGGGCCGGGTGCACTGCTTGAACGCCAGCGGCTGGGCCCCGTCTGGACTCACGCTCGACCTAGTCAAGGAGCGAGCCGGCGGCAGGGTCCCGTTGTACGGGGCGTTGACCTGCGTCGTGCCAGGGCTGACGGCCGGGGTGTGGGAGATGCACAGGAAGTTCGGCGCCCTAGAGTTCAAGGAGCTCCTGGCGCCAGCCGCCAGGCTAGCGTCAGAAGGGTTCCCGGCCGGCGCAGCGATGTGCAGGTCCATCGCGGGCGCATATTCGGATTTCTCAGACGACGCCAAGAAGGTCTTCGCACCAAAGGGAAAGCTCCCGGTCCCTGGCGAGCGCATTAGGCAAGAAGCCCTGGGGAGGGTGATTTCAGAAGTGGCAGAGGGCGGTCCGGAAGCGTTCTACTCCGGGTGGCCTGCAGAGAAGATCGCATCGACCCTGGAGTCCCTCGGGGTCCCGTGCAGCAAGAAGGATTTCTCTGAGTTCAAACCCGAGTGGGTGGAGCCGCTGACCCTCGACTACAGGGGGACCACCGTCTATGAGGTCCCTCCCAACAGCATGGGCGCGACCAGTCTGCTGATTCTGAAGCAACTCGCCGATTCTGACCTCTCCTCAGCAGGGCCTCTTTCTCGGGCCCGGATCGAGAAGACTATGAAGGCTGTAATAGTCGCCTACGGCCGCAGGGACGAGATGCTCGGCGACCCCCGCTTCGCCCCCATCGACATGGAGGCGTTCATGTCCACCAAGAAGGGTGCGCCTCCTGCGCCCGGCGTGGTCAGGAAGGGCGACACCACGGCCTTCTCAGTCGCGGACGCGGAGGGCAACATCGTGTCGGGGATACAGAGCCTGTTCCATCACTTCGGATCTCGCGTGTTCGTAAAGGAGTGCGGGATTGCTCTGAGCAACAGGGCGTCCTCCTTCCGAACCGAAGGCCCGAACAAGGTGGAGCCACGCAAACGGCCTCTCCACACCCTCTCCTCGCTCATCTTGGAGCGCCGGGGACGCCCATACCTCGCGATAGGGGCAAGCGGGGCAGATTATCGCCCGCTCCAGCATGCTCTGTTCGTGACAAACTCGGTAGACTACTCCATGCCGGCCGAAGAGAACGTGGCTCACCCCAGGTTCCTGTGGGGAGGGGGGAAGAGCCTGCTGGTAGAGGACGGTTATGAGCTACCCTCAGACGCTGACTACGACATCCAGAGGCTCCCGCTCCCAGGACGTACCGGCGTCTGTCAGGCGGTCGAAGTATCAGAAGGTTATAGGAAAGCAGTGTGCGACGTGCGCGGAGACGGCATCCCTTCGGGGTTCTAGGGCCCACATCCAGGCTTCACAAAAGGCGGGAGGTCGAGGACCGCCCGGTCCTCGACGCCTAGGTCGTGCTGGAAGAACTCTCCGACTCGCTGACTGTGGTCTCTACTGTCTGCGTCCCTCTCGCTCCGGTGCTGACCTCGGTCACGTGGATGACAGGGGTGAGCACAGACGCCTTCCCGGGGCTGATGTGTATGTCCCCAGGCGAGAGGTTGAATGTCAGGTCCGCGGAGCCGCCGGACTGGATGGTGAAGTGCACGTTGACGAACAGCTTCCCGTCCGCCACCACTTTGAGCTGGGTCGACGTCCCGTCTGTCCAGAAGGCCTTGGCCCCGGTGATTTGGAGGACGATGCCCGTCACGTTCCCCGAGGGGACCATCGTGGCGCCCAGAAGGATGGAACTACCCTGGAGCTTGGTGAGGTTCACGTTGTCCCCCACGCTGGCTGGCACATTGTAGACGTACCTGTTCACGGAACTAGGCGGGGCGGTGGATGAGATAGAGACTGTCGAGGACGACGCAAAGGACGTGGTGCTCGTGCTGATGCTGGTAGCGTTCGTGCTCGAAGCTTCGGAGCTGGAAGAACTCGAGGAAGACTCCGAGGTGGTGGCCGCCGTGACGTTAGCCGAATACTTGATGGTGACGCTCGTCACGTTGACGAGTAGGTAGCTGAGGTTGGGGCTGCTGGGCGGCGGGTCAGAGAGGTAGATGTTTAGCGAGCCGGAACCAGGTCCGGCCTGGGAGGTGTTGGAGACGCTTGGGAAGTAGATTGTGTAGGCGTACGCTGAAAACCCGAGGGTCGCCAGCAGTACCAGTGCTGAAACTGCTACGATTTTGTTCATTCTCGGAGGACGAGTCGTTGCGACCTGACTTAATCCTACGGCGTTGAAAGGCGAGAAAATCCTCTTGAATGCTGCTCCGTGCGGGCGATGCCTCGACCTAGCACGGCTCCCTAGTCAGTTGCGGCCTTCTAACTCGAGGCGCGTGCGCGAGACCGACCCCGCCAGTCGCCCTGTGTATCTCTGAGGCAACGCCTAGTCACGGCGCCCCGTCCAAGGCGATAAGAGTCACGGGCCCGGTGCGATTTGAACGCACGACCTACAGCTCACTCCACGCGGTGTAGGAGGCTGCCGCGCTATCCGTATTTCGCTCGAGCATGGATCTGCGCTACGGGCCCAGCCATGGCCCGAAAAGAACCAGGATATTACCTGTTCCTGCTCATTCAGCCAGGTCGAACTCCAGCTCTAGCTCCCCCTTGGAGCGCCTGAAACGGGGCTTCCCGAGCCTGATCGCCCCTATCTGGAGGGTGTTGTCGACGTGTCGCTCGTTGCAACAGTTGATGTTCCACTCTGGGATCCTGACAATCTTCAGCAGGGTCACTTCCGGGGGGACCGGGAACAGGTCGTATATGGCGTCCCCGAAGTGTCCCTCTGCCTCCGGCCTCTCCATCTCGAACTCCAGCACCTCGGCCCCCTCCGAGATCTTATCGTTGGCCCGCCGCTCTATCTTGGACAGCTCCTCAGGCGCTGGTTCCCTGTCGAACTTCACTGTCAGCCTCCCGTGACCCCCAGAGACGTGCACCGACGAAGTCCACTTCGCGCCCAGGACCTCCTGAACGGCACCCTTGAGAACGTGGACTGCTGAGTGGGTCTTGAGCTCTTCGACGCTCAACTATAGCCTCGTGATGACCTTGAAGAAGTCATTGAACCTGGTCTGAAGGCCGAAGCGCCTCTCGTTCCCCCTCATGTACAGAAAGACGGACAGGAGAGATGGCCACATCTTCATCATGCTGAACCTGTCCTCGAGCTTGGCCTTGATGAACCGGTAGACCTTCGCATACTCCGAGTATTGGTCGAGGACGGCCCTCCTGTACCCCTCTCTGTCGTCCAGGTGGTCCACGAACAGGTTAACGCACTGCATGCTCGGGATTATCCCCTCCCCCAGCATCGGGTAGACGGTGCCGATAGATTCGCCCACCCCTGTGACCTTCCCGTCAAAGAACGGCTCCATGAACTGAGGGGGGGTCACCCTGACGGGCCTCCCTATCTTCCTCACCACCTCGCAGTGATACTTCTTCACAAATTCATCGAGGTCGCCCTGATACCTGCGGCGGAGGTCGCCGGCCCCCACGTGCGCCATCCCGTCCCCCAGAGGGAAGTACCACCAGTAGCCAGCGAGGCCTGGGTACGGCTTGATCACGAAGTCATCGTAGGGGAGTTCCTTGGACTTCACCT
>JAJYYP010000040.1 GCA_021800855.1 archaeon
CCGAAGAGGCAGATGAAAGCGCGCCGCTTCCGAAGCCCACGGCAGCGCCTGACCTGCCAATCTATGCCATTCTAGACACCATCGACTTCTCCGACCACTTCGTGCTC
Source organism: archaeon (assembly GCA_021800855.1). Lineage (GTDB taxonomy): Archaea > Thermoproteota > Nitrososphaeria > Nitrososphaerales > Gagatemarchaeaceae > UBA183. The sequence continues at coordinate 108 of JAJYYP010000040.1, forward strand.
CTGGGGGATGTAGGGACTGGGAAGAGCACCGTGGTCCCAATACACGAGTTTGAGAGGTCGGGGAGGAAGCGGCAGGTCATCATCCGGGAGCCGTCGAGGGCGTCGTGCAACGCTCTGTACTATTCTCTGGAGGCGCTACATCCCGAGTTCAAAGAGCATCTTGCGATCATAACGAAGGATACGAAGGTCAACATCGAAGGGAAGATCAAAATCGTGACCGACGGCGTCTTGATCAGGATGCTAGCGGACCGTTCAGTCGCCGGGGCCTCGATCTACTTCGATGAGAGCCACCAGATGACCTCGCAACTTGAGCTGTGCATGTCTCTCGCGAAGAAAGGAGAGCGGGAGGCAAAAAACCTGTTCAGGGTGATGAGCGCAACCATCGACCCGGGGGAGTTCCTCCGTTTCCTCGGAATCGCCAAGCTCCACTCGATCAGCGGCAGGAGGTACCCGGTCCGCCTCGAGGTGGAGCTCGTCCGCGACTTGGACGCGATGTTCGGCACCATGTCGAGGTATCTGTATGCACAGCCCAAGGGCGAGTCTTGGTTGGTCTTCCTACCCACAAGGCGTCTCGTAGAGAAGTACGCGGCGAGCTATGGCGGGGTATACATCCACGGAGGGCTGGAGGGGTCCGAAGTGAACAAAATCCAGCGGAGAGCCGAGCAGGACAGGGACCTCAGGATCTTCGCCACCAACGTCATCGCATCATCAGTGAACATTTACGTGGACAACGTTCTGATTTTCAACGACGTCATAAGCAGCAAAGACAGCCTAGGTGAGAAGACCCTGAAGTACGGCAAGCTGGACAACAACTCTCTCCTCCAGATGATGGGGCGGGTCGGCCGGTTCAAGCCCGGGCGGGCAGTCATTCTCACCAGCACACCAGTACCCAAGAAGATCGACCCGGTCCCCGTCCACAAAGACCTTGAGACAGAGACTCCGTTTGATCTGGTCCTCCTGATGGCCAAATACGGTCTAGACCTCTCAAGCCTTGAGTTCATGTCGAGGTTGAACCACAAGGAGATAGGCTTCGCCGAAGACTGGTTGGCGGACATCGGGGCAATAACGCTCAGCCCGCGCGGCATCACCAGGAAGGGCCTCCTGATGAGCGAAATCCCATACGACCCGGACTTCGCTCACATGATATCAGACGCGCTCCTATCGAACGACTATGACATGGCGAGGTTCTTCCTGGCCTGTGGATCCTTCGGCGACTCCCTTAACCACGCCTACAGGGTCGACTTCGAACACGCCGCCAGGCAGTTCCTATACAGGGTGGACAGAGCCAATGAGCTCAACATAAAGGCGCATCTCTTGAAGCAGTATTCAGAGGACACTGACGGCTCGTTCGAGGAGAAGATGTCCGCCATCGGCATATTCCCACGCTTCGTCGAGGAGGCCTGGAAGAACTACGGGGCCGCAAGAGACGTCCTGAACGATCTCCTCCCCCCGAAGAATGGACCGATCCCGGCGGAGGTAGTCACCGACCCAGACCTTGCTTACCTGGAGTCCTATCTCATAGATTCGCTCTCCTTTGAGAGGTACGACTTTCATGAAAGGGGCGGGTACGACCTCAGGAACCTGGTAGTCGAAGACAGATTCTACGCCAGGGGGGTGAACATCAACTCAAGAAAGATACTCTTCGACGTAGTCGCTTTGCCCCGTCGCAGGGACCGTCACGGCCGGCGGTAGAGCAACCGATTCAATGGCGCCGTCCCACGCGCCTCCGCCGGGGGCTCTGGCAGGCGCACTCAAACCGTCGCTGTATCCCCATTGTCAGGCCAAGGGCTCCCCTGAAGTGTATGGCTCCGCACCGGCAGCTCCCTCGCTCTCGCCTTCGCTTCGTAGCCACATGGACCCTCCAGGCATGTGTTGATGAGGACGGGTCCGGAAAGTTGAGTCCCAGAGAAAGTTAAATCAGCTCTCAAATCCGTCGGAGGCATGGTCGTGGACCTCCACGAGGACATCGGCTACTACTACCTGATGGGCGGGTCCGTGCCGCTTTCTGAAGACGCACGCGGCCGCCAGGCGGACATTCCGAAGTGGCGGGAGGGCAAAGTGTCCTTGGTCCTCGGCTCTGTCTTCCCGCTCCTGGGGAGCCTCAACCAGAGGAAGATAGCCGCAATGGAAAAGATGTATGGGAGATGGTCTCCTTCGTCCTCCCTCGTATCTCCCAGGGACGTCGCCATAGAGCTCATCAAGATATACTACTCCCTGGAGAAGATGCACCAGAAGGACCTAAAGATAGTCAGGACCTTGGACGACATCGAGTCTCTCGGACGTCGGGTCGGCATCGTCCTACACATAGAGGGGTGTGAGGCGTTAGGGGAGCCTGAAGACCTCGAAGTCTTTTTCAACCTCGGGGTCCGCTCCATCGGTCTCACCTGGAACTATGACAACAAGTTCGCAGCTTCATGCCTCTCGACTAAAGACTACGGGCTCACCGGCGAAGGCGAAGCGCTTGTCGCTGCCGCGGACAAACTTGGGGTTCTCGTAGATCTCTCTCACGCTTCACCCAGAGCGTCGGAGGAGACCCTGAGTTCCGCGGAACTCCCACCCTTCTTCAGCCATTCGGACGCCGCCAGTATCCAGCCCAATCAGAGGAACGTCTCGGACGCCCTGATTCGGGAGACGGGGAGGAGGGGAGGCGTAGTCGGGCTGACCTTCATCCGGAGCTGCATCGGCAACCCTTTCACTCCGACCAAGCTCGCGACCCACGCGAAGCACCTCGTCAAAGTAGGGGGCGCGGCAGCACCCGCCCTCGGTACAGACTTCCTGGGGATGTCGAGCTCACCCGAAGGGATGGACAACGTCTCGAAGGTGGGGAAGTTCCGGCGAGCCATGATAGACGCTGGGTTGCCTGCAGGTCAGGCGGACGATGTCATGCATGGCAACGCCTACAGATTCATCCTCGAACGTTCATCGCGCTGGTGAAAGCGCAATCATGGTATCTCTATTAGCAGGGCATCGCCTACCGGTGCTATGGTAGCTTTCGACAGCCAAAGGTTCGACGACCTTGTCTTCGCTAAGATGAGCGAGACCAAGATCCCCAGCGTATCGGCTGCGGTCATCGAAGGCGGGAGTGTGGTGCACACGAGAGGCTTCGGCTGGAAGGACGCGAGCAGCGCCAGCCCTGCGACCGTGCAGACGCTCTATGGTATCGGCTCAATCACGAAATCCTTCGTCGCCCTTGCCGTCGGCAGACTGGTCGAATCGGGTAAGATGGACTTCCACGACCCTGTCACCAAGTTCGTCCCTCTAAAGCAGAGGGCCTTTGAAGGGGTCGAGGTGCACCACCTGCTCTCCCACACGAGCGGGATACCAGGGCTGGGCTCGCTGGAGGTAATTCTGTTCAGCGCGTTCAGAGAATACCACCACTGGCTCCCCATAGCCAGCCTCGACGACATGTCCTCCTTCCTGGACGGTGTCGACGATTGGGTCGTATCCAAGCCGGGAGCGAGGCTCCACTACTTCAACGAGGGGTTCGTCCTACTCGGAGAGATAGTCTCGAAGGTGAGCGGCCGCCACTGGTTCGACTATCTAAGAGCAGAGGTCCTGGCGCCCCTGTCCATGAAGAGGACTTTCCTATCGAAGGCGGACATCTCTGCCGACATAGACGTCGCCACCCCCTACGCCATCAGAGGCGCTAAGTTGACGCCCACCCCTGTCCCCTACGGCAGCGACGCCGCTGGAGGGATCATGAGCTGCGCCGCGGACCTTTCACGCTATGTAACCATGCTCATCAACGGCGGGGAGTTCGAAGGGAAGAACGTGGTCTCCAGGGACATACTCTCCAAGATGGAGACGCCCTACGCAAAGTGGCCCGTAGAAAACTATGGGGGGGACTCCTATGGATACGGCTTGATGATAATACCTGACTTCCGAGGCCACAAGGTCGTGCGCCATGGCGGGTCGGTAGATGTCTACACAGCAGACATGGAATACCTCCGCGACATCAGGTCGGGGGTCGTCCTGCTATCCAACGGCACTGGCTACAGCATGGGGCTGCTCGGGATGTCAGCCGTCTCGCTCCTGACGGAGGGTGACCCGGAGGAGCTGAGGGCGGTCAAGCTGGAGAAGCTGCTGAAGAAGGTCGAGGGCCAGTATAGGACCTACAAGGGCACGCTGGTAGCAGAGGTGAAGAAGGTAGGGAGCTTCCTGATCCTCTCAGGAGAGGACATAGGCAACGACATCGTGCTGGTCCCTGATGGTGCTGAAGGGGAAGAGGCGCGGTTCTACACCCTCGAAGGGGGCGCCAGGGTGGAGGTCACCTTCCGGTTTGACCGGCACGGGGTGGAGCTGTTCTTTGAAAGATACAGGTATCGGAGGGCCGGTCCTACCCCTCCGCGCCCAGAGACAACTTGGCCGAGTTGAATATGCCTCGAGTGGTTGTCACCGGCGGGAGCGGGAAGGCGGGGAGGGTCTGCATCAAGGAATTGAAGGAGCACGGCTACGACGTGTTCAACGTGGACAAGGTGAAGCCGGCCGAGGAGCTCTGCCCTAGCATCCAGGCAGACCTCGCCGACTACGGTCAGGCCATAGACTCCTTGGGAGGGGTCGAGCGCGGTCCCCCTGGCGTCGACGCAGTGGTGCACCTGGCAGCGATCCCAGACTCAAGGTTGTTCCCTAACTCGGTCACCTTCCACAACAACGTCATGAGCACATACAACGTGTTCGAGGCCTCCGCCCGCCTCGGAATCAAGAACCTGGTGTGGGCCTCAAGCGAGACCGTCCTCGGCATCCCCTTCGATGTCCCGCCCCCTTACCTCCCTGTGGACGAAGAGTACGCGGGCCGGCCCGAGAGCGCCTACTCGCTGAGCAAGCTAGTCGGGGAGAGGATGGCCGAACAGTACTGCAGGTGGTCCCCCGAACTGAAGATATTGGGGCTGCGATTCTCTAACATCATGGAACTAGATGACTACAGGGCATTCGGGGAGTTTCAGGACGACCCGAACATCCGGAAGTGGAACCTGTGGGGGTACGTCGACGCCAGAGACGCGGCCCAGGCGGTGCGCAGGGCGCTCGAAGTGAAAATCAAGGGGGCGGAGGCTTTCATCGTAGCAAACGCAGATACAGTAATGGCTGCGAGCGACGAAGAGCTCCTGGCCTCTGTCTTCCCGCGGGTACCAGTGATGAAGAAGCTCGGGAGGAACGAGACCCTGCTCTCCATAGAGAAGGCGAGGAGGGTACTCGGATACGAACCAGTGCATAGCTGGCGGGACCAATCAAGCTGAACCGACGCAGGCCAGAGTTGATCCACGGTGAGCTCCACTAGGCGCCGCAGCGGGAGATGTCGTCTTGGTCCCGCCCCAAGTTGGCTCTCCACAGACCACCCTGAAGGGAGACCCGCCTCGCCGAGCCGGCCAAGCGCACCCGGGCACGTGCGCTCCGAAGGCGCGAGCCCATGGTAGGTCTGGGGCGGGCCTTCTCGGACCTGGGACAATAGGTTCGCAGCCAAAATCTAAGCCCTCAGGACGCGTCGTAAGATTGGAGGGACGAAGCGGCAGTCTCGACTGAGCGAGTGCACCAAGTCCGCCCTACTCGCTCGGAAGCCGGATAATCCTTCGATTCCCTGCGACCAAGCGGACTTCCTCCCATTGTGAAGCGCGCGCCGTCAACAACAGTGACGCATCTTCTAGGGCCGGGTTAGAGCGAACGGATACGGCCTAGCCGGGAAACCCTGGTTTCTTGTCCGACGCCAGCCGAGGTCTGGACGACCTATAGTATTTTTAAGCAACGGGCCTCGGATTCCAGACGTGTTGGTATGGCCCGATTCGTTCTTGTGTCGGATACCACCCTGTCCCGCAACTACAGAAGCGTCCCTCTGCTGGATTTCCTAGCCAGCGCGCCGACCGACGCCCTCCCAAACGCAATCTACTCCTTCCTGAAGGGTCCCCCTCCGCCTGCAGCAGAGGGGAGGGCAGCGCTAGCGCCGTACGCAGTCAGGAAGCTGGAAGCATCACTCCTCAAGCACTATTCCAAAGACGAGGTCGTGGTCGCCCACGAGGACCACATCTCCGAGTTCATCGACGAAGATACCGAAGTGATCGGCGTGTCGACCATGGACCCGCTCGGGCTCGGGCCGTTGACCATGTCCTACGCGGTCTTCTTCGAGACCAGGGCGCACGCCTATGTGCAGAGAGAGTTCGAGTCCCTGCTCGCGCGGATAAACAAAGCGAGATCGGGGAAGAAGGCGAAACTGCTTGTCGGAGGGCCTGGGGTCTGGGAACTGACTGTCCGGCCGGAGGAGCTCGACAGGAACAAGATTGACTTCGCCTTCCAGGGCGAAGCTGACGACATCGCCGGAGACCTCTTTCGGTATGTCTCAGACGACTCTGGGGAGAAGACGGAGTTCTTCAGGGGATATCAGACCTTCAACGCCAATTTTAGGAAGGAGTGGGAGCCTAACCCCAAGTTCATCAGCCGCTACCAGTTCTCGAAGCAGTTCCCCGCGCTCGAAGAAATCCCTGACATCGTCAACCCTTCCGTGAAGGGGATGGTGGAGGTCATGCGTGGGTGCGGGATAGGCTGCGACTTCTGCGAGGTAACGCTCAGGCCTCTACGTTATTACTCGCCGGAAAGGGTGAGGCGCGAGATCGAGGTAAACGTCAGGTCTGGGCAGAGCAACGCTTGGCTCCACACAGACGAAGTCTTCGCGTACCAGCATGGACGTCACTACGTCCCTAACGAAGAAGCCCTCCTCGACTTGTTGCGGGCTGTCATGAGTACGCCGGGGATCACCCGCACCAACCCCACCCATGGTAGGATCTCCATCCCGGCGGCATATCCTGATCTGATGAAGAAGATGTCCTCGATTATGGGAGCAGGACGGAACAACTGGATCGGACTGCAGGTGGGCATAGAGACGGGGAGCGACCGCCTCGCTTCAACCCACATGCCCAACAAGACACTCCCCCTCAAGGTGGGCCCAGATGGGTCTTGGTCCGACATCGTATGGAGGGGCACCTATGTAATGAACAAGCACTATTGGAGGCCGGCCTTCACCGTCCAGGTGGGGCAGGCGGGAGAGACGCCAGAGGACAACTGGGACACGGTGGCGCTCATCAACAGGATGAGCAACTCGTCCCTTGACAATGGGCTGCCGTTCGAGTTCACCGTAACGCCGATGCAGAACGTCCCTCTCGGGCTTCTAAAGAGCAGGGACTTCGACTCGGTCAAGCTAGACCAGTCGCAGCTGGCGGTCTACTATGCGTCCTACAGGCACCTGGCTAAGATGGCCGCCAGGGACGCGACCAGCGCGTCGAGCGACACGAACGTAGCCGCAAGGTACGTGACAGGAGCCCTGGTAGGGGTGGGCGGCTGGGTCATGTTCCAACAGGTGAAATCCATATGCAGAAAGGGAGGGCTGGACCTCGAGAAGGCTGCACGGCACGGCCTGTCAGAGCGACCCCAGGTCCCCTCCATCGCAGTCATACGCTGACATGCTGAGAGTTCGCGCGTAGCGCCGCCGAGGCGAGCACATGGCCTACTTCGGCATTCGGATAACTCAGCGGTGCTATGACCAACGGTTTTAAGCGGTAAGAATCGGCTCCGATTTGCGTTTGGCACCCGGAGCACTGAACAACTACATCACGAAGTCACGGGCGAGGGTCAAGGGTGACAAGAAGACCAGCGCCTCAGAGTTCAGTCGCCTCCTTGTTCTGGCTAGGCCGGTCCTTTCCGAACAAACGACCCGGTCACTGAAGGCAGACCTGAACGGAGTGGTGATAGAACTTGAGACCAACAGCGACCACCAGGCCGAGTTCTGGGAGACCAACTGGGCTAAAGCCGACCCGTCCGCGCCTGCGAAGGCGAAGATCTACTCAGCGATGGGGGTCGAAGGGGTCGAGCCTTCTGCCTATTATTGCCCAGACCTGAAGTCGGCCCTGTTTTTGAACACGGAGTACTACGGCCAGTGCAAGTCATGGGCGCTAGGAATAGCAGCTGCCGTCCTCGAGAGGGAGTCGGACACGCTCTCTATCCATGGCGCCACCGCGCTATACAGGGACAAGGGGGTGGTCATAATCGCTCCCACCGGGACCGGGAAGACGACCCAGGCCTTCCAGATATTCATGGACGCGGCCGGCAAAATCTGCGGCGACGACTGGGCGTATGTGCGCTTCCCGAACCCTGTCCCGAAGACCCCGTCGAGGCCTCTGGTCGCGAGGCAGCCTGAAAGGGCCCTCTACATGAGGTCGGAGTCGCAGAAGGAACAGGGGTGGCTCCGCGAAGTCTTCGACCGGTCGATGGGTGAAAACATCACTTCCAGCAAAGAGGAGTGCGAGTTCCCAGAGGGGGAAGCAGGGTGCTCCGTGACGCACCAACGCTGCGTATTCAACGACGGGAAGAAATGGTGCTATTACGCGTTCGGAAACTCTAGGGTCTTGGTCAAGAGGGAGGATCTGCTCGGTCCTGGCAAGGTAGTCGACGAGGTGCCCGTCAACCTCGTCGTCCTCCTGCGCAGGGACGACCACAGTCCAGCCGAAGTAAGGCTGGCGCCGAAAGAGGCCATCGACATACTCCGAAGAGGAGAGTACATGATACTCCCAGGCGCCGGGCCGAAAGAGAAGTGGGGGTCTATGTCGTATGAACCCTGGTACAACCCGTACCTGCTCGAGGAGGACCACGACCGGCAGGCTCGATTCTTCAGCCTAATGTTCGCGACCTGGAATGTCCCGTGCATGATCCTCAACACCGGGGTCGAGGGGGTCAAGGCCAGTCACGACAGAATCATCGCGGCACTTGACGAGCATTAGCCCGTATCTGGGTGCCGCCGCAGACGAGATAAACGCGTAACTACCTTGGCGAAGGGGGAGATGCAAGCTTGCTCGTGCTAGAGCTGATGGTAGTGATATTCCTGGCTTCCATCGTCGCCGGCGTGATCGGCTCTCTCGTCGGGCTCGGCGGGGGGGTTGTCGTAATCCCCATTTTGACCATAGGGTTGGGGGTGGATATCCACTACGCCATAGGTGCTAGCATCGTATCGGTTATCGCAACCTCCAGCGGTGCCGCGGCGACCTATGTCAAGGACAAGATGACCAATCTGCGCGTCGGAATGTTCCTCGAGCTGGCGACCACCACTGGCGCCATCATCGGCGCGCTCATCGCTGCTTACGTCAGTTCGATCGCCCTCGAGCTCGTCTTCGGCGTCATCCTCCTCTTATCACTCATACCCCTTGTCCGCAAGATAGGCGAAGACATCCCAGTGACGCCCGAGCTGGTTGGGTTGTCCAAGAAATTGGAGCTCACCGGTTCGTACGTAGAAACAGACGGGTCGACTGTGAACTACAACGCCACCCGCCCCGCACAGGGTCTCGCCGGCATGTTAGTAGCTGGGCTGATATCGGGTCTCTTGGGGATAGGGAGCGGTACGTTCAAGGTCCTCTCAATGGACCTCGCGATGAAGCTTCCGATGAAAGTGTCTACCACGACTTCGAACTTCATGATAGGCGTTACCGCTGCCGCCAGCGCAGGCATTTACTTCGTAAGGGGGGATGTCGACCCGATCATAGTGGCTCCTGTCGCACTAGGGATACTATTCGGTGCTTCCTTGGGGGCGAAGGCCCTCCCCAGGGCGAAGAACCCTACCGTCAGGAAGATATTCGCGATTGTCCTCGCCATAGCGGGCGCAGAGATGGTGTTGAGGGCCCTTGGCATCTGAGCTTCAAGGCACTTCGCGGGGGCCGAGACCATGAGCCTGGGCAATCCCGACTCTATGAACAACGTGATAAGCAAGGTCCTCAGGTATGGGGTCTTGCTCTCTGCTGCTGTCATAGTGCTCGGAGCAGCCCTTCTCGCGGCACGTGACGCGTTCTCCCCGTCGGCCTCCCTTCTACACTACGATCCCAACCAGATTCCCCACGGCCCGTTCCCGGTCACTTTCAGCAGCCTCACCGCGGGCCTTGCCACAGGTTCGCCTGATGCGATAATCGAGCTTGGGGTGCTGCTCCTACTCGCCACCCCTGTCTCGAGGGTCCTCTTCTCAGTCTTCCTCTTCGCGGCGGAGCACAACAGGGCATATGTCTACATCACGGCGACGGTCCTCACGCTCCTTCTGTTCAGCATGCTTGTTACGCCCTACATCCCAGTATTCGGTGGCTAGCGTAATCATATTCGTGAAAGTATTTAGACGTCTGACGCCCCGTCCGGACAATTGAAGAAAACTGCAGTCTTTTTCGACTTCGGAGGGACACTCCTTGTCATGAGGCGGGACCGGATCATAAGCAGGATACTCACAGGGAACGGCTACCCTGCTACGCCGGACGAGGTGGGTTCGGCTTACTTCGCCGTAGAACCCGCATGGCTGCGCGCCTACGGCGGCAAGAAATCCACCCCCGAACAATCCGAGGAGTCCTACCGCGTCCTCGACGCCATGGTCTTCAGGCATCTCTTCCCAGATTCTCCTGAGTCTGAAAGGCTCTCCCACCTGATGCGCAAGATGTGGGGGGAAGTCCAGCGGTCCATACCCCTGGAGCTCTACCCAGACGTGGAACCGACCCTCCGCCGCCTGAGTGACGACGGTTACAAGCTAGCGCTCGTCTCGAACGCCCCTCCCGACGTGGCTGAAACAGTGTCTGACCTCGGCCTCAGGAGGTACTTCCCAGTCATCGTGGTTTCAGGGGTGGCCGGGGTCTCGAAACCAAATCCTGAGATATTCAAGATCGCGCTGCGGGGGACCGGCGCCGAACCGGGCGAGGCGGTCCACGTCGGAGACCTCTACGAGGCCGACGTGGAGGGCGCGAGGAACGCCGGTGTGACAGGCCTGCTCATCGACAGGGATGGCAGGTATGGCGAGGTCGACTGTCCAAAGATCAAGGGCCTCGGAGA
>JAJYYP010000007.1 GCA_021800855.1 archaeon
CTCGCGAAGGAGCTCGCCACAGCGGCATCCCTCGACGGGGAACGCGCCATCTTCATAGGGCGGAAGGACAGAGACTCCTTCACGCAGCTCCTGCAGCGCTACCTCAAAGACGGCGTGATATGCCCCGTCTGCGGCAGCCCAGACACACACCTGGACAAGGAGAAGCGGATGTGGTTCATGGTCTGCGAGGCGTGCGGGGCCAGGTCGGTCGCCAAGGTTGCGTAGAGATTGGCGGAAAAGGGGTTCTCAGTCAGGACCGCGGAGTACAGGGGTTCGATACTTGTCAACATATGCGACGAAGAGCTGGTGGGGAGGATCGTCTCAGAAGGGGAACTGACGGTGCATCTCTCCAAGGACTTCTACTCTGGCGAGGTGGTCAGCAGCGGCGAGGCGCTAAGGCTGATCAGGACGTGCTCCATAGTGAACCTCGCCGGCTCCAGGTCAGTGTCGCTGGCCGTCAGCAACAAGTTCGGCGCACCGGAGGCCATACGGGAAATCCAGGACGTTCCCTTCCTTATGATCTACAAGTTCTCGGGCTAGCTGAGGGTTCCGAGCTTCCTTAGCTGCTCTCTCTGTTGCTCGGTCAGCTTCCTCGGGACTTCAACGCGGACGACCACGTACTGGTTCCCGTAGCCACCTCGCCATCCCCCGAACTTCGGGAGCCCTTTGTCCTTGATGGTAAACCTCTCGCCTGGTTGGGTGCCGTGAGGTATCGCAAGTTTGACGTCGCCATGCAGCGTCGGGACGGTGAGCTCGGCCCCGAGCATGGCGTCCACCACGCCTATCTTCACCTCCATGAAGACGTTGCTGGGGTCGTCTTCCCCCCTCCTGAATATCCTGTGGGATGCGACGTTCACCACGACGTAGAGGTCTCCCGGCGGGCTCCCCCTCTCCCCGGCGTTCCCCTCGCCCCTGAGCCGGAGCGTGTACCCGTCTTCGATCCCGCCGGGGATCCTGACGCGGATCCTCCTGGTTCTCTCCGTTGTCCCGCGGCCTCTGCAGTCCCTGCAGGGGCTGTCCACAGTATACCCCCTCCCTCCGCACTTGCTGCAGGTGGTGACCCTGACTAGGCGCGCGAAGCCTGCCGACTGAACCTTCTGGACCTGCCCCGTCCCGCCGCAGGTGGCGCACTGGCGGGGCGACGTCCCTGGCCTGGCGCCGCTCCCATCGCAGGTAGCGCACACTTCGTTTCGGGGGACCTCGATCTCCCTCTCGGTGTCGCTGACTATGTCCTCCAGGTTCAGCTCCAGATGATAGGTCAGGTCCTCGCCCCGGCTCTGCTGCCGCGCCGTCCCTCCGCCGAAGAACTGTGCAAAGATGTCGTCGAAGCCTCCAAACCCTCCCCCGCGGAAGAACTCCCCGAAGTCGGCCCCCCTGAAGATGTCTTCCTGGCTGTATCTCTGATACACACCCTCCCGCCCGAAGGAGTCGTACTGCCTGCGCTTCTCGTCGTCTGAAAGCACGGCGTACGCCTCTGATATCTCCTTGAAGCGCGCCTCTGCGTCGGGGGACTTGTTCCTGTCAGGGTGGAACTGGAGTGCGAGCTTCCTGTAGGCGTCCTTGATCTGGTCCTTGGTAGCCCCCCTCTGGACGCCGAGCACCTCGTAGTAGTCCTTCGTGGCCACGGAGGCTATCCCCTACTTTCCTTCGTCCACAACTCTGTAGTCGGCGTCGCCGACTTTCTGGTCGCCGCCCTTGCCACCAGGAGGGGCCCCCTGTTGCTGTTTCTGAGCCTGCTGCTGATAGACCGAGGCCCCTACCTCCTGGAGGACCCTCTTCAGCGCCTCGCTCTTCTCCCTGATCGCTCCGGTGTCCTGCCCACCGACCGCCTTCCTGAGGTCCTGAGCCGCCGCGTCTATCCTGTCCATGCTCGCCCTGTCGACCTTCCCTTCCAGGTCCTTCTTCGTCCTCTCTGCCGTATAGAGCACCGAGTCCGCGTCGTTCCTGACTTCCGCATCTTCCCTCTTCTTCCTGTCCTGGTCGGCGAAGGTCTCAGCCTCCTTGATGAGCCTCTCCTTCTCTTCCTTTGACAGCTTGGTCGAAGCGGTTATCGTAATCTTGTTCTCCTTCCCAGTCCCGATGTCCTTAGCCCCTACGGTGAGGATGCCGTTGGCGTCGATGTCGAATGTCACCTCGATCTGCGGGACCCCCCTAGGCGCAGGTGGTATCCCTGTCAGGTTGAACATACCGAGGGACACGTTGTCTGCCGCCATGCTCCTCTCTCCCTGGACGACGTGGATGGTCACAGCGGTCTGGAAGTCCGCCGCAGTCGTGAAAGTCTTGCTCCGCTTGGTCGGAATCGTGGCATTCTTCTCTATCAGATGCTCGGTGATCCCTCCGAGGGTCTCAACGCCCAGGGAGAGCGGCGTCACGTCCAATAGAAGTATGTCCTTTATCTCTCCTGCCAAGACAGCTCCTTGTATCGCCGCCCCGATGGCCACTGCTTCCATCGGGTCGACCCCCCTCTCGGCCTGCTTCCTGGCAACGTCCTCGACGAACTTGCGGACAAGCGGCATCCTGGTCATGCCGCCTATCAGTATCACCTTGTCCACCTGCTCGGGGGTGAGCTTGGCGTCGTTGATCACCCTTCGTATCGTGTCTTCCGTCTTTGCGACAATGGGCCTGGCGACCTCCTCCAGCTTGGTCCTGGTCAGCGTGTAGTGAAGGTTCTTCGGGCCCGAGGCGTCGCTGGCTATGAACGGGAGGTCCACATCGGTCGACATCAGGTTGGAGAGCTGAATCTTTGCCTGCTCTGCCCCCTCCTTCAGCCTCGCCATTGCGGTCTTGTCTGTGGTCAGGTCTATCCCTGTCTTCGAACGGAAGTCGTCGAGGAGGACCTGGATGATGGCCTTGTCCACGTCTGTCCCCCCGGTCTGCGTGTCCCCGGAAGTGGCGAGGACCTGGAACACCCCCTTTCCGAACTCCATGATTGTCGCGTCGTGGGTCCCTCCCCCGAAGCTGAAGACGAGGATCTTCATCTCCTTCTCGGACTTGTCGAGGCCGTATGCGAGCGATGCGGCGGTAGGCTCGTTGATTATCCTGACCACCTCGAGGCCCGCTATCTCGCCCGCGTCCTTGGTCGCCTGACGCTGGTTATCGTTGAAATGGGCTGGTACCGTGATAACTGCCTTCTTCACGGGATAGCCCAGGAACACTTCAGCATCGTGTTTGATCTTCTGGAGAATATAGGAGCTGAGCTGCTCTGGCGAATAGTCCTTCCCTGATAGGTTGACCCGGTAGTCCGTCCCCATCTTCCTCTTGATTTCGAAGACCGTCCCGTCGGGGTTGGTCACCACCTGGCGCCTTGCCGGCTCTCCTACCAAGAGCTGCCCGTCTTTGGTGTAGGCTACCACGGATGGAAACATCTTGCCTGCAGGGGTCGCCCCTTCGGCGCTCGGAATCACCACCGGCCTCCCTGCTTCTACCACCGCCGCCGCGGAGTTCGTTGTCCCCAGGTCTATCCCTATGATCTTCTCCCTGGCGCCGCTCATCAGACTTCCTCCTCCCGGGCTGTTTTACGCGCCAATTCAACTTTTACCATGCTCGGCCTCAGAAGCTGACCCCTGAATGTGTATCCCGTCCTCAGGTCCTCGACCACCCGGTCAGGCCCCTCCCCCTCGCCCTGCGCCTTCTCCACCGCCTCGTGAACGGCTGGGTCGAAAGGCTTCCCCAAGGCGTCGATGGGCTCGACCCCCACCGACTGAAGTGCGGCGCGGAGGTTCCGCCTGACCATCCTTATCCCTTCAAGCAGCTCCTTGTTTGCAGACCCTTCCGCGTGCTTCAGGGCAAGTTCCAGCTCGTCGGCCACTACGAGGAGCTTCGAGACCAGCCCCTTCGCTAGCGACTCACCTGCCTCCTTCATCTCTTTCTCTGCCCTCTTCCTGTAGTTCTCCAGGTCTGCCTGGGAGTATCGCAGGCGTGTCATCAGTTCTTCGTTCCGCTTCTTCTCTTCTGCGAGCTGCTTCTTGAGCGCCTCCAGTTGGTCCTCTGCGTCCTTCTCTGTTTCTTCGAACTCCGACAACCCCAGCTCAACACTCCCGTGAGAAATCGGCGCTTTTCGATTCATACGTATAAATTTTGATTGATTCATGGATGGGCGTGGCCGATGAAGACGAAAGCGATAAGATGAGGGAGAGGCTCCTGCGGCTCGAGCGCGAGAACAGGTACCTGAGGAGAGACTCCGACGATAAGAAGGTGCTGGAGGAGGTCTTCGACAGGTCCACGATGCTGGCCGTCGAGGAGCTGATAGCTAGGAAGGACATTCGCGAGCTCCGCGGGGTGATGAGCGCAGGAAAGGAGGCCAGGGTCTACCTCGGGGAAGACAGGGCGGGCAGGGCGGTCGCGGTGAAAATCTATCTCACGTCTGCCTCTGACTTCAGGAAGCGCATGGGCTACATCGCAGGGGACAGGCGGTTCGGCAAGCTCCCCGCCGGTTCGAGGGAAACCATCTACCTCTGGACTAGGAAGGAGTTCAAGAACCTCCAGCTCGCCCAGCGAGCGGGGATCCGCGTCCCCGCGCCCTTCGCTTTCTTGAAGAACATACTCGTGATGGAGTACATCGGGAACCCCCCCGAACCAGCCCCCACCTTCTCGGAGGCGGAGGTCGGCGAAGAGGAGTACACGTGGACGCTCAGGACCATCCGCGCTCTCTGGAACGACGCCGGCCTGGTCCACGCCGACCTATCGGAGTTCAACGTGTTCAGGGCTGAGGGGGGCCCGGTCCTCTTCGACATGGGGTCCGCGGTCCTCTCGTCACACCCACAAGCTCAGGAGTTCCTTAAGAGAGACGTATACAATATGGTCAGGTTCTTTAGGAAGAGGGGGATAGGCGGGAAGGAAGTAGATGAGTGGATGAAGGTGATCTTATCATGAGCTTTGAGCAGGTGGTACGGATCCCAGTCGACAGGGTGGGCGCGGTCATAGGGAAGGAAGGGGCGACGAAGAGGTACCTCGAGAGCGAGATGAGCGTCACCCTGCAGGTGGACGGCAAGGAGGGGCTGGTCCTTCTGAAGTCAGAGTCAGCTGTGGGGGCCGACCCTTTCTCAGCGACCAGGGTCATCGAAGCGATAGGGCGCGGGTTCTCGCCTCAGAAGGCGTGCAGGCTGTTAGACGAGGGGACTGCCCTGGAGGTGATAGACCTCCGCGGCTATGCAGGGAGGAGCGCGAAGTCTCTCGAGAGGATAAGGGGGAGGGTGATAGGCCTGAAGGGGAAGTCACGCCGGGTAATCGAGGAGCTGACGTCATGCAGCCTGTCCGTGTACGGCAGGACGGTGGCCATAATCGGCGAATCAGGCGAGGTCCAACTGGCCTCAGACGCTGTGAAGTCCCTGGCCTCGGGGAGCCAGCACAAGACCGTGTACAACACGCTCCAGAGGGCAAGAACGAGGAAGAAGATGGAGAGGATGTTCCTATGGGAAGGCACTTCGCCGGAGACCTTGGAGGAAAAACTCCGGAAGATTGAGCACTAGCATATATCCGGTTCAGGTCGATACCTGCGGGCGGGCCCTTTGGGAATGGGTAGGACCAGCTAGATTGAAACTATCACTTGCGAATCGACGACTGGAGAAGCAGCAGAGCAGAGACTATGGGGGTGATGACTACTGAGTAGCAAGGCCACATTCGCGGAGATTTCGCCCTCAGAGTTCTTTCTACCGTAACCGCGACCTGGCCGGGTTCACAAACCCCGCGCGTGCCCTCTACATGGCCATCAGGGAACTTGTCGAGAACTCCCTAGACTCCACTGAGATGATTGGGACTCCGCCGGACATCTACGTCAGGATAACCGCCGAGGACCCTAATCTGTCGCTCCCAGACCCGAAGCCCTACAAACTCACCGTGGTCGACAACGGCACCGGGGTGGCGCCACAGCACGTCCCAAGCGCCTTCGGGAAGGTCTTCTATGGGTCCAAGTACGTCCTGCGGCAGTCGCGTGGGATGTTCGGCCTAGGGGGGACCATGGCTATCCTCTACGGCCAGATCACCACCAACAAGCCTGTGATGATCACGACCTCCCCCGACGGGAAGCGCAAGTACGGCTTCCAGATGATGATAGACATAGGGGAGAACAGACCCACAGTCCTGAAGCGATTCAACAGCGAGGCCAACGGCTCGACGGGGACCAGGGTGGACATCGTCCTCGAAGGCGACTATCTCCGCGCGTCCCAGAAGATAGGAGACTACTTCAAACAGACAGCGCTGGTGGCCAGCTACGCGAACCTGACGTTCGTCGACCCCACCGGCCAGATAACGTACTACGAAAGGGCGACCACATCGATGCCTTCCCCTCCCAAGGAGACGCTGCCGCATCCCTACGGCGTAGACGTCGAGGCATTCAAGCGGATAGTGAAGGTGTCTGAGGAGCACGACATGAAGACGTTCATGGTCACCCACTTCCACAGGGTGGGGGACAGAATAGCGACGAAGTTCCTTGAGTTCGCTGGAGTGAGCCCGAAACTTCCGCCGAAAAGGCTCAGCACAAACCAGATAGTCGCCGTGGTGGACGCTCTACAGCGCTTCCCAGACTTCCTCCAGCCCGATGCCGCGGTGCTCTCGCCCATAGGCGAGGAGATACTCATGGCGGGGATAGCCAAGGAGCTCCAGCCCGAGTTCTCCACCGTTGTCATGAGGCCCCCCTCGTCGTACTCCGGCTTCCCTTTCTTGGTCGAGGTAGGGGTCGCTTACGGAGGGAAGATACTACAGCCAGGGGTCAAGCTCTTCAGGTTCGCGAACAGGATTCCGCTCCTATATGACGAGAGCTCAGACGTCAGCTTCGAGGTACTCAACGAGGAGGTTGACTGGCGAAGGTATCATGTCCCTGCCGACGCCCCCATCGGGGTGATAACGCACATTGCGAGTACCCGGATTCCTTACAAGACAGTCGGCAAGGAGTACATAGCTGACAGGCCGGAGATTCAGAGGGAGATCAGGAACGCGGTGAGGGAGGCTCTGCGTAGGCTCGGCATCTTCCTGTCCCGCAAAGGGAGCATGGAAGCGGTCCAGAAGAAGATGAATATCTATGGGAAGTACCTCCCCCTGATTGCCCAGTTCTCAACCGAGCTGGCGGGGAAGAAATCGCTCCCGAAGTACAGGCAGCTCATAGGCAGGGAGTCCGACGCAGACGAGACTAATGAAGCCGGGATGCCAGAGGGGGGACCGGCGGGAGAAGCGGAGGGAGAAGATGTCAACCAAGAAGAGAGTAAAGAGGCAGTCGACAGGTTCAGCTGAGACGAGGCAGAACGCCGTTCAAGGGCTCCTGCACGAGCTGGGGGCGAGCATCTACACCGACTTGGACGAGGGTCGTTTCCCAAGCCTGACCCTGGCCAGCCGGTCGGTACGGAACATAGTATACGACAAGAAGCTGCAGCAGTTCGTCCTCGGCGCGACCACGGTGAAGAAGTCGTCAGGGAACATCAAACATATCCGTCCGTTCACTCAGCTGGTATGGCTCGCCTATTTCGCCAAGAAGCTGGTGGACGAGAAACGCACCTCGACGCTCAGGGACGTGTTCTACTCTGCCCAGGCGTTCAACGTCGAGTTCCAGGACCAGGCCGAGTCTGACGAGCTGATCACCGACTTGGAGGTCCTGATGCAGATGGCGAGGGAGGGGATGAACATCTACCCCGAAGAGAGGAGCGCTATCTTCGGGAACATGACAATAGAGTATACCGTCCCGGGTTACGAGGGGAAGACCGCTGACCTCTCCGCGAACCCTGACGGGGTGATGATCGGACCGGCACTCACCACCGCTGAGTTCAGGGACACCGACGCGGAGGTCGTCCTGGCTATAGAGAAGGGCGGGCTTTTCACAAGGTTCATCGAGGAGAGGGTGCACCTGAAGTACAAGGCGATACTCATCAATACGGCAGGGCAACCCCCGAGGTCCACGCGGTTCCTCATCAGGCGGCTGAACCAGGAGCTCGGCCTCCCCGTCGGGATTCTCTGTGACGCTGACCCTTGGGGGGCCCACATAGCCATGGTGATAAAGTCAGGATCGGTGCAAAGGGATGAACCCATAGTGGTGAAGGATTCGAAAGGCAGGGTCCGCATCACCAAAATCGGGGAGTTCGTAGACGAATGCATCGCTAACTACGGCTACTACTATGATTCCAATGGGAACGAGGTATGTGGTGCCATCCCGTTCGAAACACTCAGCGTCGACTCTGACCATAGGGTGCGCTTCAAGCCCATGTCGGCGGCAATCCGCCATCGCCATACCGGGCCGCTCTATCGGCTCTCAACTTCAAGCGGCAGGTCAGTCGTCGTGACACCTAACCATAGCGTCTTCGTATTGAGGGAGGGGCGGTTACAGGCAGTCCCGACGACCGAATTGACCACAGGGGACCTCTTGGTGATAGAAAGGGGCGCTTCTATCCAAAGGAGCCAGCCGGTGGCCGTCGACTCCATCCAGGAACTTCTGGCGCTCTCTAAGGAAGTTCCGATCCCTAAGCTACTCGTCCACATCCAAGATGGGCTTTCAAGATCCCGAAGCCGGAGAAGCCTCGAGGCCTTCGGGCAAGGAGTAAAGCAGCCTAAATCGAGCAGGCACCTCAACAGGTCGTTCGTCAGCTCTATGAGCGGCAGCGCGCCCGACATGTTGCCTGCTCGGATATGGCTCACCAAGGAGCTGGCCCGCCTCTTCGGATACTACATTTCAGGGGGAAGGATAGTGAAGGAGAACGGGGTCCCGACGGCTGTCGAGCTCTCGTTCGGACAGCACGAACTTGAGGTAGTCGACGATGCTGAGGCCTGCATCCGGGTGGCGTTTCCCCACGCTACCGTCAAAAGGATTGCCGACTTCCCGAGGAAAGGGGTAACCCTGCGGTATGGGGGCACCCCCACCGCATTGCTCTTCCTGAGGCTATGCGGAACTGGTTTCGCGCTTAAACGGATCCCCACGGTGATGCTTTCTGCCAGAAGGGTGCATGTCTTAGAGTTCCTCAAAGGGTGTTTTGGCGACGGATACATCACAAATTCGGGGGGGTTGGTCTGGAAGATGAAGAACCCAGATCTGATGTCAGACCTGGCCTACCTCATGGCCCAGAACGGCATTGCCTGTTCCATAGGAGGCGACAATGCCTCCCTAATCGTGTCGGGGGTCTCAGAGGTGCAAAAACTGGTCTCAACCGTACTCCACGACGACGATAGTGCTGCCATCGTTTCGCACATAGCATCGACCAGCCATAGCTCATACGCTATGCCCAAGGCCTTCCCCATAGTTTCCAGCGAGGTTGTCAATCTGAAGCGTGAGGTCGGAAAGCACGTACGGCACGATGCGAATTCCAGGAACTTGTACAGGATGATATGCGACGCGACCCGGTCTGGCAAGGAGCGCGGCACGGATAGGGATAACCTGTCTTCGGTTCTGCTGCATCTGCTTTCGTGCCAGTCCAGCTCCCTGGGTCCAGAAGGGGGCAAGTTGGTGAGGAGCCTTCAGGGGCTGGTCAAAGGGGATGTCGGCTTCGACCCCATCGTCAGCATCCAGCGGACACCTCCGGTAGACGAATACGTCTACGACGTCTCAGTCCCAGGGGTGGAACGCTTCATCGGAGGGCATTCCGGAATCCTCCTACACAACTCAGCTAACGCGGCCCACCTCCGGGAGCTGACCACCCCGAACTCGAAGTGGCTCGGGGTGTACGCTAGCGACATCCAGAAGTACAAACTACCATCGGACAAGCTGACAGAAGTCGACATCAAGCGGCTCTACGAGCTGAAGTCCGACCCGAGGTACACTGAGAAGATGTGGCACGACGAGCTCGAGACCTTCCTCAAGTACAAACGGAAGAGCGAGCAGGAGGCTTTCGCTAGGTACGGCCTCAGCTACATAGTGGACACCTATCTCCCTGAGAAGCTGGAGGCGATGAAGAGCACCTGACATGCTTCAGGAACGAGGAATCGCTAAAATACCCTCCCCCTCCGCCTGAAAAGGCCGATGACGTTCGAAGCAGAACAGTCCAGGGTTGACGCGCTGGTAAGGCTCATGGGCGTCATCGTGTTGGTCTTCGGCATCCTCCTGCTATACTACACCTACGCCAACGCAGGGGTGGCCGGCCAGGCCGCGGAGATAGTCACCATCAACTACTCTCTCGGCTTCATCCTCTCCGCAGTGGGCGTCGTCGCGACGTTCGCGAAGTTCAAGTGAGATAGCTTGCCCATCAAGGTGGCGCTGACCGGGATAGGGAACTCCGCCTCCGTGCTGGTCCAGGGCCTGAGGTTCTATTCAGGAGACGAAAAGAAGGGGCTCTGGCACCCGAACGTTGCCGGGTTCAAGCCCAGGGACATACAGATAGTCGCCGCCTTCGACATCGACTCGAGGAAGGTGGGGCTGGAGCTCTCCAAGGCGGCGTTCGCCCCTCCCAACGTGGCCAAAAGGTATGTCTCGCTCCCTCGGAGCAAGGTCACAGTCAGGGGCGGGATTTCGAGGGGAGACGTCGCACCGCACCTCAGCGGGGTGAAGCTGGAACGTACGAGCTCGGACGACGTGTCCAAGGCGCTCGAAGACTCCGGGGCTGACCTCCTGGTCAACATGATATCTTCGGGGTGCACCGCCTCGACCGAGGAATACGCGAGGGCCGCCATGCGAGCCGGATGCGGGTTCATCAACTGTACACCGGCCCTTGTCCTGAAGAACAACAAGCTGGTCGCGGACTTCCAGAAGGCCAAGCTCCCTCTCGTGGGTGACGACCTCATGAGCCAGTTCGGCGGGACCATATTCCACAAGGGCCTCCTAGGCCTCATGGTGAAGCGGGGGATCAAGATCTCGAAGAGCTACCAGCTCGATGTGGGCGGCGGCTCAGAGACTATGAACACCATAGACGAGGGAATCAAGATGGCCAAGAGGGAGGTGAAGACCTCTTCCGTCGCCGAGGAGGTCCCATACAAGTTCGAGACGATCGCGGGGACCACCGACTACGTCGACTACATGGGCAACGACAGGACAAGCTACTTCTGGTTCACAGGGAGCACCTTCTTGGACAGCGGTGTGACAGTCGACGTGTACCTCCGCTCCTCGGACGGGGCCAACGGAGGGAACGTCCTCCTTGACGTCATAAGGGCGACATACAGGTGCATGAAGGTGGGGAAGCTTGGGACTGTAGGGGAGATCTGTGCCTACGGGTTCAAGTCACCGCCACGGCCTACGCGCTTCGAGGAAGCGTTCACGAAGTTCGCCGCCCTCTACGTCCGCTGAAGCGCTTCGGCGCCATGCTACAATGCCTCCGCCTCAGACTCGAGCTCATGGAGCCCTGCTGGGTCCCCGAACAGGAGGAGCGTGTCGTCCTCCTTGATTGTCAGCCCGGGGTCGAACACGTTCTGGATGAGCTCTCCGCCTCTCACCAGGCCGATTACGTGGGCGAGCCTGGTCAGGTCTGGCAGCTTCTTTCCGACCAGCTTTGACGCCTTGAACACCGAGAACTGTGCGATCTCCTTCGTCCCGACCTTCTCTGAGAACACTATCCCCACCAGGTCTCGGGTGACCGCCGAGAGGGCGAGCAGGTGCCCTACTGACACGGACGAAGGGACGACCACGTCGGCGCCGGCGTTCTTGGCTGTCCCAGTCAGCTGCTCGTCGTGAACAACTGAGACTATCCTTATGTCTGGCCTCAGCCTCCGCGCGCTCAGCATCGTGAGGATGTTCTCCGAGTCCCTTTCATGGGTCGCGATGAGCGTCGATGCCTCGTCGATACCAGCCTCTTTGAGGGCGGCCATCTGCCTGTTCTCCTGCTGCAGCACCACCCTCACCTTCTTCTTCGCAAGGACGTCGCGGATTGCGGGGTCGTGGGTTATCACCACGTAGTCCACCCCGATTTCATCAAGCTTGTCGGCCACGTATCTTCCGACGTTGGCGTATCCGAATATTATGGTGTGTCTTTTCATCCTCTTGATGAGGCTCTTCTCAGCCTCGCCTCTGGCGAGGTCCCCGTTGACCACCGCGTTCACTGTCGCCTGCAACAGCGACGCGGCAGCCCCCACGGAGACAACGATCATCACTATCAATAGCACCTCCTCCGCCGGATTGATGGTGTAGAAGTTGCCGTTGTTGGGGACGTAAATCCCTATGGTGGTGATGGTCGAAACGGACGCGAGGAGCGCCCCCAGGGGCGGGAGCCCGTTGTAGTAGGCGAACACCGCAGCCCCGAGGCCGAACATTCCTCCGAGTATGATCAGCTGCCTGTAGAGCGCCTTGAGGAGGTACATGGGCGCGTACATCGACTGGTAGAAGAGGAACCCGAGCGTCCTGGTGCGCCTCCGACCACTTCTGGCACCAGAACGCCTGTATGGGGTGGAATCTTGCGTGGGTCCGGGCTGGCACGGTATGATTTTACGGTTTTCGTATGGCTGTCCGCCTCAAGCGCCGCCCTGGCGGAGGAAGCCCTGGGTGAAACCGGTGCGGAACATAGGACGCAGAGGCCAGACGGGTCGTTCACGAAGGGTCCGCTCTGCGCTCACTAACTGGCGGCGATTGTCGACTCTGACTGGTACACCATGCTAGAAATGGACCCGAACTCGGTTCGAGTCCCGGATTTTGGATGCACCATGGAGGTCATGGCCGGTCATCCAGGCTTTCGGTATGTGAGCACCACCCTGTTTCAATCACCGACAACCAGTCTGGGAGGGACCTTCAGCTGGGGGGCTGATTTCTGGGGCGCGGGTCCCGTGGGGCCCGCACTTGAACGGGTTCAAACCCGTTACATTAGATGCAAGAATTGCATCAGTCGGCGTGGCCGACCTGTTCTGGAGGGGGTGCTACAGGCACCTGATGGACGAGGACGAGAACTTCTCGTCCTGAATAGAGAACATATCCAGGGGGAGCTAGATACGCCGAGGTCACCCTGAGGCGGATGGGCATGCCCTGCGTGATATATGGCGAGAACCACGGGTACCTGGCGCACACGCTCATGGGGGAGGCTGGAGCGCAATGGATTATACGTGAGGCCAACGAGCGTCAGAGGGCGAGTTATGTCGAATGCCTTCTATCAAAATTCTTTTGTAGAGCGACCCTGTCCTATGCCAAGTTCTTGAGCGAACAGTGGGATGAGGCATACCGAACAGGGCAGTATCGAAACTGGGATTTCGGCGCTGCGTCACAGGAGGTCGCGACCATTGCGGCGTTTGGACTCTTCCCTCGAAATGGAACGATCTTAGACGCTGGCTGCGGCTCCGGCTCTGACGCAGTCTTCTTGGCTACCCTCGGCTTCCGAGTCAAAGCCCTGGATGCCAGCTCGGTTGCGTTGGACTTGGTAAAAGGAAAGGCCGCGAAGGCGGGTGTGAGAGTCGAGGCTATTCATGCTGACGCCACGAAGATGCCGATTGATGATGCAAGCATAGATTTCGCGCTCGATAGGGGATTGCTCCACAACCTGAACGACAACGACGGCGTGGCCTACGGAAGGGAACTCGCAAGGGTGCTTAAGCAGGGTGCCGGGCTTCTACTTCGGGGGGCTCGAATCAGTTATAATGGAAACTTCAATCCAATCACTGTAGAACGCCTGAGAGCGACGTTTACTGAAAGCCAGTTTTCAATCGGCCCGTTAATCCCCATCACGATGGTCTCTGGCGCTGACAAGGACCCAACACTCGATGGCGTCATCGTGCGAATTCAGCGCAGATAGGTCGACGCACATATCACAGCTACCTCCAGGGAAGGATCACCTCATCCTCTCCGGGGTCGGGCACCGCTCTCACCCGAATAATTCGGGTACAGATTTAACACGGTAAAGTCAGCGGCGACGGTCGGACTCGAACCGACGACCAATTGGTCTCTGCCTGGCGAGCTAACAGCCAATTGCTCTACCACGCTGCCCAGTCTCTGGACTTCTGAGCTACGTCGCCGCACCCGGTCCGTTCCGAGATGCGCTCAAAAACATTCTTAGTGTGAAGGCGGTGTTTGACGAGACCAAGGTCCACGGCTCCTGAGAATAGAAATGAGTATTCTGAGGAACTTTTCGGTCACTCGTTGAATACTACGCGATACCTCTCAGGGACAAGGTCATGAATCAGTGCTTGACGAGGTCTCAATTTCTGACCCGGTTCCTTAAATTCAAGAAAGTATACTGTATTGTCTTTCACGCCTATTCTGTCACATACAACCAACAGCGAGAATACCGTCCAACCCATCCTCCTTAGCTCATTGGCAACATTCTCTTCATTGGCAATCTGCTGGAGTCTTCTCCTCCTCTGAGTTTCCGAGTCATGAGAAAGGCCTTCGAGTTCCTTTGCCCGAATCGACCTCAGTTCCGGGTGAAGGATCGGAGCGTTACGCCTTCCTCTGCTTCTTTCCTCTGCAGTGAACTGATGTCCCACAATATAATGCAGCGGAAGCCGGCTAGATAACCTGAAACCTATGACTGCCGCCTATGCCTGACTCGTTTCCGAAAGTAATCCCAGGAATGTTGTTTATACCCTAGATTGATTGGCCGAAGCTTGTGCAGATGTCCGCCTCTGAAAAGGACAGAAAGGACGTCGAGTCAGTCATCCGGGCTTTCTTCGAGGCAGGCAAGAACAAGGACCTGACCTCCCTGGCTGACTTTCACTCGTCGAGAGAGGCGTTCTCGAAATTCGACGAAAACCCGCCTTATGCCCGGCAGAACTCTGACGAGGCCTTCGTTTACGAGCAGGCCGCCTTCGCCAACATATCTGATTACAGGTACTCCATAGACGACTTGAGAATCGACATGTTCGGGGACGCGTCGGTCGCCACCTTTTATCTGACCTATGGCGGGATGTTCGTCAACGACTATTCCTTCGAAGGCTCCCCCGTCAGCGGCCGGGCCAGGGTCACTATGGTGCTGGTGAAGACCGCCAGGGGGTGGAGAATCGCCCACGAGCACCTGAGCCGGTACCCAGACTGGGTCGTGCCGGGACCAGACCAGCGACCCCGGACCAAGGGTTAACTAGCAGCCGTCAGGCCTGCCTGGCAGTTGTCCCTCGACCTGTACGACGTGTGGTACTTCGTGATGGGCTTCCTGATGGCCAACGGCGTGCCGCACTTCGTGTTCGGTAGGGCCGGTAAAATCTTCCGCAGCCCCTTCGGCCAGCGTTCGCCTCCGAAGACCAACGTGGCGTGGGGGGCCGCCAACTTCGCCCTGGCGACCGTCATAGGCCTGGCCTTGGCATACCTGGGGCTCTACGACTCCTACTCCATTGTCTTGCTCCTGCTGGGGTTCTGGCTCATGGTCCTGAACTTCGGCTTATCTATCAAGAGGTTCCTGAACGATTAGGGGCGAAGAAGGATGGGCCCGGCCAGATTTGAACTGGCGACCGACCGGTCTCTCCGAGCGGCTCTTATGAGCCGGTCGCTCTAACCGAACTCCCCGCAGACGCTCTGAGCTACGGGCCCACTTTCGCGGCTCCTCTAACGCCACCTTTAAGCGCCGCGGCCAAACCTAAATAACCCCCAAGGCGGTCTAAAACCCCGTAGCAGTGAGCAAGGACCAAGACGAGGGTTTCGACGATATCCTAGCCGAACTCGACCGTGAAGAGGCGCGCGTGAAGATCAGGATGGAGATGAGACGCTTCGGCAAGCCTACGACGGTGATTGAGGGGATCAAAATGAGCGAGAAGGATCTCCACGGGCTGAATTCGAGGATGAAGAAGGCTCTGGCTACCGGGGGGACTGTGAAGGATGGCATAATGATACTTCAGGGAGACCACAGAGAGACCGCGGCGAAGATGCTCAAGGAGAACGGATTCTCTGAAAGCTCCATCGAAGTAATCTGACATTCCCCTGTCTGACTGTTCAAGCTTTTAAAGGGTAAACTTGGCCGCGGAAGTTAGAAGTCCATGTCGAAGCCGATTGTGACCTTCGAAGGCTTCGTAAAACGGGTTATCGTCGTAGTAATCTTCCTGCTGTTGATCCTGGCCGTGGTCGGACTTCCAGTATACTATGTGGTGGGCTCCTACCTGCACCTTCCGGTCGACTTCCTCAGGATAGCCAGCAACCCGGCCTTGGTCTTCGCATTTGCCCTTCACCTCCTCTCCATCGAGCCTTTCAAGACCGTCTTCGCCTTGGTCGTCTTCCCTGGCTTCTCGTTCGTCGCAATCTACGGTACCATCTTCATGGGGTGGGTCGAAAGGAAGATGACCGCAAAGATCCAGCTGAGGACAGGGCCGATGTATGCTGGGAAGGTCGAAGGGATCCTCCAGAACGTGGCCGACTTTCTCAAGCTCGCGTTCAAGGAGATGCTAATCCCCAACGGCGTGGACAAGGCGACGTTCGTGGCCGTCCCGCTCGCTCTAATGGCGGTGGCCGGAGCCCTCGTATCCCTCCTTCCGCTTTCCCCCACGGTATTCATCGCCAATCCTCCTGTGGGGGCAATCCTCGCCTTCGCCATCCTTGGGTTCACCCCCCTGGCGGTACTAGTCGCCGGATGGGCCAGCAACAGCAAGTTCCCCTTCCTGGGCGGACTGAGAGCGCTTCACCAGCTTGTAGCATACGAGATACCAATGATTCTCTCCCTGGTCGGGGTGGTGGTCCTGGCAGGCTCGCTGAACCTCATGGACATAGTCACCGCCCAGGCAGGGCTCTGGAACATCATCCCGGAGTTCCTGGCGGCGGTGGTCTTCTACATAGGGGCCCTGGCGGAGCTCGAACGGATACCGTTCGACCTGCCGGAGGCGGACAGCGAACTCGTGGCAGGTTGGCAGACGGAGTACTCGAGCATGCTCTTCGGTAGCTTCCAGTTGGCCAACTTCACGAGGATGTACGTCATGGCCGGCCTTTTCACCACGTTCTTCCTCGGAGGCTGGCTGGGACCCGCTCCCGTCCCTCCAGTTGCCTGGTTCTTGATCAAGGTCACCATCGTCGACGTCTTCCTGATGCTCCCACGCAGCATAATGCCCAGGCTCAGAATCGACATGCTGCTCAGGGCGGGGTGGGTGAAGCTCCTCGCAGTCTCCTTCGCCAACATCTTCCTCACGATGGTCCTGGTCTCCCTCGGGGTGGTCCACTAGTGGGGACTTTGGGCTACATCAAGGGGGTGCTAGTGGCGACCTGGTCTGGGGTGAGGCACTTCTTCCATCCCAGGATGACACTGCGCTATCCCGAACAGAAGCAGGACCTCGAGGGGCAAGGATACAGATACGACGCCAGGCAGGGGGTCGGGCTCCCCGGGTTCAAGGGGAGGCACATACTCAGGTTCGAGAAGTGCACCGGCTGCCAGCTCTGCGCGATAGCCTGTGACGGGGTCGCCGTTGCGATTGACATGCAGAAGGTCGAGAAGGGGAAGCCACAGAACAAGAAGGAGATCTGGCCTGCCGTCGACTACGGTAGGTGCGTCCCGCCCTCCACCCCAATCATCACGATAGACGGCGTCAAGCCGATGTCTGAAATTCGGGTGGGGGACAAGGTGCTCACCCACACCGGAAGGTTCAGGAAGGTCACTAGGCTGTTCAGCCGATTGTACACCGGAAAGCTCTACACGTTCAAGACGCTGGGCAATTACGAGCCGCTGACTACGACTGAAGACCATCCCATACTTACTTACGGAGAGAATGGCATCTCATGGGTCTTCGCCAACCAAATTGAACATCGAACATATCTTACTAGGCCCGTCATCGCCGAAGAGATGCCGCTCAACGAAATTCGCTTCACCTACGAGCTCTACCATCCTGCTGGCAGAGGGGGGTCTTTCACAGCAGAACTAGCCACGCTTCAGAGTACCCCTGAATTGATGAGGTTGATCGGTTACTATCTTGCGGAGGGCGCCTCTGACAGTTACCGGGTGTCATTCGACATCCATAACGAAGAATGTCTTAGAGACGACATCATCACTTGTATTTCGAAGGTTTTCGGGGAGAACGTCTCCCTGCAGCCTGACCCAGACTCCCTGGGTTTGAAGCTCGTCGTGGAATCGGTGCGCGTCGCTTCGTTCTTCTCTCAATTCGGCCGCGATAGCGAAGACAAACAAGTTCGTTGGTGGATGGTTCTTCTGCCTGGAGAGAACATCAAGGAAATCATCAAAGGAGAATTCTTAGGTGACGGCCATTATTCAGACAGGTGTCATCATCTCAAGACTGCGATGCATTCCGACCGCTTCACTATCCGGACAACGTCGAAGACGCTGGCTTTGCAAATACACCTCATGCTAGCCAGAGTCGGAATACTCTCCTCCATAAGCGCACAGAAACAGAAGGGCCGGAAGTCGTGCTATTCCGTGAGTGTCCACACGCCATACGTCAGGAAGATGGGAGAACTCGTAGGAGTCTCCACCCGGAGCGACGGAGTTTCCCACGACTACGTCCATCTCAGGGATGGCATGATCGTAACTCCCGTGACCAAGATCCAAGTTCAGGAAGTGAAGGATTACCT
Source organism: archaeon (assembly GCA_021800855.1). Taxonomy (GTDB): domain Archaea; phylum Thermoproteota; class Nitrososphaeria; order Nitrososphaerales; family Gagatemarchaeaceae; genus UBA183. Next base: position 18,308 of record JAJYYP010000007.1, read on the forward strand.
CGTGCAGAACATCGAGGTCGAAGAGGACAACAGTTATGTCGCTGCAAACATTGCGGTCCATAACTGCGTCTTCTGCGGATTGTGTGTAGACGCCTGTCCTTTTGATGCGTTGGATATGACCAACGACTACGAGCTGGCCGCGTACGACAAGATGGGGCTGAAGTACACGCCGGACATGCTCGCCGTCCCACCGAAGCTTGAGGGGAAGAAGTACAAGGTGAAGTTCGACACCGAAAAGGGGGTGGTCACCTACGACTGACGCGGTCTTCCTGGCCATGGCGGTCGTCACAGTCGGCGGGGCGATAGTGTCTCTGGAAGCAAAGGAGCTCGTCTACGGCGCCATCGGCCTCGCTGGCTCGCTGTTCGGGGTGGCCACGCTCTTCTTCCTACTAAACGCCCCCTATGTGGCAGTGTTCCAGCTCGCGGTCTACATAGGGGCCGTGGCGGTCCTCATCCTGTTCACGGTGATGCTGGTGAGGCAGGAAGGCTGGGCCAAGGAGGTCAGGCCGAAGTCGACGATGTCCGTGGCCGGGGTGATCGCAGCGGTGGCGGTGATACTCACCCTGACGTTCGCCGTCCTGGCAACCGACCTCTCGAGATACACCGTAGTCGCCAACACCGCGACCTATGTCGACGTGGGCAGGCTCATCTCGACTGGCTACGCGCCCGTCCTGGAGGTGCTCGCCCTGGTCCTTGCCGCGTCCATCGTGGGCGCGCTTGCCCTCTCCAGGGTCGATAGGGAGGGGGACCCCAGCTGAACTCACTCTCAGACTTCGTGGTCGTCTCCGCCCTCCTCTTCGGCATAGGGGTCTACGGGCTGGTGACCAAACGGAACGCGATGAGGCTCCTCTTCGCAGTCGAGCTGATGATAAACGCTGCGAACCTCAACTTCGTGGCATTCAACCAGTACCTGCCGTACCAGGAGGCTAGCAACGCCGTAGGGCAGACCGTCGTCCTCTTCTCGATTGCCCTGGCCGCCGCCGAGGCCGCGGTGATACTGGCCATAGTAATCGTAGCGTACAGGTTGCACAACGACATCGACATGAGCGAGATGAAGACCCTGGAGGGATAGCGGTGGCGCGACACTTCGAGGACACCGGTCCAGGGCCTAACGCTGAGACTCGATAGGAGGGTTGACAGTGGAATACATCCTTCTCCAGACAGTGGCGGTGCCACTCGTGGCCGCCCCTGTCGTCCTCCTCCTCGGAAGGAAGCTCGGCCGTCACGTCGGCTGGATAGCGTTCGCGTCCCTCGTCTACACCACCTCGTTGCTCGCCTACCTCGCATCATCCCTGTTCAACGGGGGGGCAAGCGTGGCGGAGTCCTACACCTGGGCTCCGGTGTCGGGGCTGGTCTTCGGGTTCCTCGGGGACAACCTGAGTATCCCCGTGGCCCTGACGATGAACCTCATCGTCACTGCCACATCAGTCTATTCGATGGGGTACATGAAGCACCGGCTGGAGGCGATGTACGGGGAGGAGAGGAAGGGGCAGTATTCCCTCTACTTCCTCAACTTCATGCTCCTGGACGCCGGGCTGATAGGCATCTCGCTGTCCACAAACCTCCTGGAGCTGTACATGTTCCTCGAACTCATGCTGATACCTTCTGCGTTCATGATGGCGCTCTTCGGGTACGTCAACAGAGAGCGCGTCGCCATCATGTATTTCCTCTGGAACCACCTCGGCGCCTTCATCTTCCTCGCCGGCATCGTCGTCGTCTACACCGCAACTGGGAGCTTCCAGATATCGGCCCTCTCCACCATCCCGCTGGGGACCGTAGCCTACTGGGCCGTCGGCCTCATCCTCGTCGGGTGGCTCATCAAGATGGCGGTGTTCGGTGTCCACATGTGGCTCCCATACGCGCACGCAGAGCACCCGACCTCCTTCGCCCCCATAATGGCAACCATCGTGGCGGTGGGGAACTACGTCGTGGTGAGGCTGCTGGTCGAAGGGATGCCTGCGGCCTTCCTCCCGTTCTCCTTCCCTCTGATGGTGATCGCACTGGTCACCATGGTGTTCGGCGGAGCCATGACCATGGTCCAGAACGACGTGAAGTACGTCTACGCATGGTCCACCATCAGCCAGAACGCGTACTCGCTCCTGGGCATCGGGAGCCTCACCCTCCTCGGCGTGTCCGGGGGCGTGTTCTACTTCCTCAACCACATCATAGGAAAGACTATCCTCTTCTGCGTCGCAGGGATACTGGTCTCGCAGGTGGGGACCAGAGACATCCGCAAGATGGGTGGCCTGGCATCCAAGATGCCGCTCACAGCGGCCCTGGCTCTCATAGGGACGATGGTGATCTCTGCCGTCCCTCCCACCGGTGGCTTCCAGGCCGAGTGGATACTGTTCGAGGGGGTCTTCGCCCGGGGCACGACAGGTGGCCTCGCTTGGAACTTCGTCGTCGCCATCGGAGGGCTCGCCGCGACCATCCTGACCGTGGCGTACACCTTCTGGCCGATACGCAAGATATTCTTCGGGCCCCTCGGCGCCGAGCTGCAAGGCGTCAAGGAGGCACCGCTGATCATGACCCTCCCCATCTTGTTCCTCGCCTTCCTCGCCATCGTCATAGGCATCTACCCTGACCTCCTCTTCAGGTCACTCTACCACTTCGCCAGCGGCATCGGGCTAGGAGTCCGCTGAGCATGGCTGCCGTCCCACTGCCGTCATATTTCGTCTGGCTAATCTTCATCCTCCCCTACGTGGGGACTGTGGCGGCGCCTCTGACAGGGAAGGGACGCGTCAGGGACGCAGTCGCGGTGCTCTTCCCCCTGCTTTCGGCCCTCTTCGCGCTAGACCTCCTGATCCCTGTGATCCGCGGCGACACAATATCGCTCGTCAACTCCATCATCCCGGCCTCCGTCCCTTGGATCCCGGAACTCGGCATCAGCTTCGGGGTCCTCTCCGACCCATATACGGTCATCATAGCGAACCTCGTCGCGTGGATCAGCTTCCTGGTGATGCTATACAGCGTGGACTACATGAAAGGAGACCGCGGGCTCACGCGATACTGGTTCTTCATGAACTTCTTCATAGGGAGCATGCAGCTCATCGTACTGTCGAACAACCTCCTGGGGCTCTTCATCGGGTGGGAGGGGGTGGGGCTTTGCAGTTACGCGCTCATCGGCTACTACTATCACGACGAGACTGAGAACTGGGTCGGGACGCCTGGGTCGACAGCGCTGGGGGAGGAGCAGGCATATCCTCCGTCTCACGCGGGGATGAAGGCATTCGTCATGACGAGGGTGGGGGACCTGGCCATGCTCGCCGGGATTCTCATCCTCTTCGTCTTCTCAGGGACCTTCAACTATCACGACCTGGCCACCTCCACCGGGTGGGCCACCGCCCTCGCGGCCTCGGGCCTCCTGGTCCCGGTCGCCCTCCTCATCTTCGGCGGGGCGGTAGGCAAGTCGGCCCAGTTCCCTCTCCAGGAGTGGCTCCCTGACGCCATGGCAGGTCCCGCCCCTGTGTCGGCGCTGATACACGCCGCGACCATGGTAAACGCCGGGGTCGTACTCGTCGCCCGCATAGGCCCGATATTCTATTTCGCCCTCGCTTCCAACCCCGCCCTGATCCAGCCGTTCTTCATGGTGGTGGCCTGGATCGGGGCGTTCACCGCCTTCATGGCGGCCACCCAGGCCATGGTGGGCTTCGAACTGAAGAAGCTGCTCGCATACTCGACGGTGTCACAGATAGGCTACATGATGCTGGCACTCGGCCTAGCCGGCCTGTCGACGAACTTCGCAGAAGGGCTGTCGGCCGGCTTGTTCCAGCTGATGAGCCACGCCATCTTCAAGGCGGCCCTCTTCCTGATGGCAGGATTCCTCATCCACCTCACCGGGACGAAGTACATCAACGAGATGGGCGGGCTGAAGGACAAGCTGAAGATCACATTCTCCATCTTCCTCATAGCCGCGGCCGCTCTCTCCGGCATCCCTCCCCTCAGCGGGTTCTGGTCGAAGGACGCCATCCTGGCCACCGCCTGGGGGGCGGGGCAGTACGGTCTCTTCATCGTCGGATCGGCGACGGCGGGGCTCACGGCCTTCTACGCCTTCAGGATGCTCGGACTGGTGTTCTATGGCATCAGGGCAAAACCTGGCGGCGGGGATACGGGGCACGAGCCGAGGGAACCGTCCCCGCTGAGCTGGGTTCCGTACTCCGTCCTCGGCGTCGGGACTGTCGTCATAGGGATCCTGGGGTTCTTCAACCTCGGTAACTTCCTGCAGGCTTCAGCCATCACGTACATCTACTCCCTCTTCTCCGGAGCATCGTTCTCAACCCTCAGTCCGACATCTCCGTTCAACTACACCTCCTCCCTGATTACTATCGGCTTTGTCATCATGGGGCTGTTCTTCTCGATTCAGCTGTACGTGAGGCGGAAGCTCCCTCCATCGCGAATCGTCGGGGGGTCGAAGCTTGCCGGGGGGGTCCACAGGTTCCTCGAGAACCGCTGGTACATCAACGCCGTCTACTACAAGGTCTTCGTCAACGCCCCCCTGAGGGCGTCCTACTGGGCCTTCGACAACCTCGAAGTAGGGGGCCTGGAGAGGGTGAACGACGGGGCCAGGGCGCTCGCCATGTGGTTCTCGGCGGGGGGAAACTGGTTCGACAGGAACGTGATTGACCTGGTCTCAAACGGCGCCGCGGGTTCCGGTCAGCGGCTCTCCAGGGCCTTCCGCAGGCTGCAGACGGGGGTCCTCGAGCAGTACGCCCTCGTCCTTGCCGTGGGCCTCATCATACTCCTGCTGCTCTTCCTGCTGCTGTCGGGGGTGCGCCTGCTGATATGATGCCAGTGCTATCGATACTACTGTTTCTCCCCATAGCGGCGTCCGTCCCGGCCTACCTCATTCTCAGATGGCGCAAGTCGGCGGGGTTGTGGTTCACCCTCGCCGTGGCCCTGGCTGAGCTCGTCATCGCGCTGTACGTCTTCTACTTCGTCTATGCCAACTTTTCCGGCCTGGGCCACTCGGGACTCGGGGCGTATGCCTTGGCTGAGCAGTACAGCTGGGTGAGCGTGGCGTCCTTCGGGGTGAACTATCTGGTTGGTGTGGACGGGCTTAGCTCTCCTCTGGTGCTGGCGACCGCCCTACTGACGGTCTTCGCGGTGATCGGATCGAGGAGGCTGATAGACCGGTCGGAGCCAGCATACTATTCGCTCATCCTCCTCTTCGAAGGGGCGATCATCGGCGTCTTCCTGTCCTTGAACCTCATACTGTTCTACTTCTTCTGGGACCTGGTCATGATTCCCATGTTCTTCCTGATCGGGATCTGGGGAGGAGACAGGCGCAAGTACGCAGCAATGAAATTCATGATATTCATCTTCACCGGGAGCATGATCCTCCTCCTAGCCCTGATGGCGGCTTACATGGGGGTCAGCCCTACGACCTTCGACATCCCGAGCCTGGCGGGACGGATCCCTGCTTCCATCCAGTATCTGCCGCTGTTAGCGTCTTTCATCGGCTTCGGCATCAAGCTCCCTGTCTTCCCGCTCCACAGCTGGCTTCCGGACGCCTACACCCAGGCGCCCGCCCCTGTCGCGGTGCTCCTCGCAGGGGTGCAGTCTGCCATGGGAGGGTACGGGATCATCAGGATCAGCATCGGGCTCTTCCCGCAGGCCGCTGAGCAGTGGGCTTGGGCATTCATGACAGTAGGGATAGTGACTATGTTCTACGGCGCAGCCGTCGCCATACTCTCCAAGAACCTGAGGTCGATGTTCGCCTACACGAGCATCGCGGGGATGGGCTTCGTCGTCCTTGGCTCCTTCGCGTCCGTCGCGTCGGGGAGCATCATAGGGATGCAAGGGGCCATACTCGAGATGTTCGTGCACGCCTTTACAGCCGGGTCCCTCTTCATGCTCGCTGGCTACATACAGAAGGGGCTCGGCACCACGGACATCTCTCTGATGAACGGCCTGCGGAGCGTGATCCCGCGGGCGGGGACGCTCCTGGTCTTTGCATGCGTAGCGGCTATGGCGCTCCCTCCCTTCGGGAGCTTCGTAGCCGAGGTTCTGGTGATTGTGGGTGGGATCCATGCCACCCCCTACGCCGCAGTCGCCATACTCGTCCCGGTGATTATAGGAGGGTACATGCTGTGGATGATCAAGCGTGCCGTGCTGTCGCCGCCGACCCCGGGGGCTGCGGGGGGGGACATGCACGGGGTGGACGCGGCAGTCCTGGGCCTCTATTTCGTGCCGTTGATCATCATGCTGTTCTTCTCCATCCTCGTGCTGGGGCCCTCGGCCCCGGTCGTGCAGCACCTGCTCCAGCTGGTGAGCCACTAGGATGGAGTTCATACTAGCAGCCGTCGTCGCGCTGAGCGCGGCCGCCCTGGGTTCCCCCCTCCTGCAGGCGGCGGGGCGCAGGCTCAAGGCGAGCGCCTACGCGTCCATAGCAGCCCTGGTGGTCGCCATAGCGATGGTGGCCGCGAACACTGCGTACGGAGGGAGCGTCTCCTACTTCGGCCGCCTGCTCGTCTCGGACGTCCTGGGGGACCTGTTCGCCCTCGTCGTCCTCTCGGTGTCGCTCGCTGTGGCAGTCGTCTCGGTGTACTCTTCCCACAGTTCCCAGAACATGCCGTCCTACTATTCGCTCCTGTTGTTCTCCGCGCTGGGGATGCTGCTACTCTCTTACTCCGCCGACCTGCTCATGCTGTTCGTCGCCTGGGAGCTGATGAGCCTGCCCACCTACGTCCTGGCGGGCTTTGACAAGAAGAGGGCGGAATCCAACGAGGCAGCAGCGAAGTACGCCATCCTCGGCGCCCTGTCGTCGGCCATTATCCTCTACGCGATTAGCCTGACCTATGGCGTGACCGGCACCACCCAGATTTCAGGGGTCGTGGCCAAGATGGCTTCCGAGCCCTTCAACCCGCTCTTCAGCGTCGCCATCCTCCTCTTCATCGTAGGGTTTGGGTTCAAGATGTCGATAGTCCCGTTCCACATGTGGGTCCCAGACGCCTACGAGGGGGCTCCCCCGGCAGTCGCCACGCTGTTCGCGACGGCGACCAAGAAGGCGGGGTTCGTGGCAGCCATCAGGGTGGTTCTGGCGATAGCTACGGTCTACGCCCTGGCGCCTAACTCGGTCTTCACGTTGGCCAACGTCTTTGCGGTTCTCGCCGTCGTCACCATGACCCTAGGGAACGTCGCCGCACTGACGCAGAAGAGCATGACCAGGCTCCTCGCCTACTCAAGCATCGCCCAGGCTGGATACATCCTCGTGGGCTTCGCCATCTTCGCCTACAGCCAGCAGACGGGCCTGTACACCTACAACGCAGTGCTCGGGATGACCGGTTCCCTGTTCCACATAGTCAACCACGCGATAATGAAGGGGGCCGCCTTCCTTGCGGCGACGCTGGTGCTCATCCAGCTGAAGAGGAGCGACCTAGACATCTACAACGGCCTTGCGAAGAGGATGCCCATCACGGCGTTCACCCTCGCCATCTCCTTCCTCGCTCTCGGGGGGATTCCCCCGCTGAACGGCTTCTGGAGCAAGCTCCTCTTGTTCCTGTCCGTCATCAACACCCCGCTCGCCTGGGTCGCAGTCGCTGCGATACTAAACAGCGCATTCAGCCTCGGCTACTACTTCTGGGTCATCAAGAGGATGTACCTAGACCAGGGCGAGAGCACGGAGAGGGTGAACGAGCCCTTCGGCTTCGTCGTCATCTTCGCTGTGCTGGTCGGGCTGATGATTGGAATAGGCCTCTTCCCCCAGCAGTTCATCGCCTTCGCACACGCAGCGGCCTCAAGTCTATTCACGTAGCAGAGGGAGCGTCTTCGGTGTGGGGACCAGGTGGTCTTTGGCCGTCTCTGACCCGGAGGACATCAGATATGCATAAATACGGTTCGTGAAGGGAACCGAAAACCAGAATCAAGACATGGCAGTAGTCAGCCCGGAGCTCGCAATCGCAGCTGCCATAGTTATGGCCGGAGGGCTCATCGGGACGGGACTCGCCCAGCAGGGGATCGGGGCCGCGGGGATGGGTATCATCGCCGAAAAGCCAGAAAAGTTCGGGCAGGTCCTCTTCTTCTTCGTGATCCCTGAGACGCTGTGGATTATCGGGTTCGTCCTCGGGATCATCCTGCTGCTCAACATCCTATAGGCGACTGGGTTGGCCGCCGAAGCGCTGCTCGGTGAGGTCGAGGAGAAGTGCAGGATGACAATCAAAGCGCTGGAGTCGGAGTACCTGGCTAAGAAGGAAGAAGTCGCCAGGAGGGCTGCGGAGCAGAAGTCCTACATCCAGGAGACAGGGAGGAAGGAGGCCGAGGCGGCCGCGCAGAGAGAGAAAGCCAGGATTGAAGGCGCGGCAAAGCTCCAGGCCAAGAAGATGATCTTCGAAGCGACGGAGAAGGGGCTCGAGTCCAACCTCGCCGCCCTCAGGCAGGTCCTCGCGGACTACGCGGAATCGAAAGACTACCAGAACATGCTCGCGAAGATGGCGTCCTACGCGGAGAAAAAGCTCGGCGCCCCGATAGGCGTAGAGTGCCGCCCCTCCGACGCGGCCGCCCTGAAGAAGCTGGGCGCGAAGGTGACCTCCTCTGACCTCTCTTCAATCGGTGGATTCAGGGCGGCGAGCAAGGACGGTAACCTCGCACTCGACTTGACCTTCGAGGAGCTCCTCCGGACCCACGATGAGGACGTGCGCGCGGCCATCCTGGGGACTGAGTAACGCACCTTGCAGTCCTCGTACGGCGCGAGCTTCGGCACGGTGAAAGTGCTCTCCCTCGGCCTCCTGACCAAAGCGCAGCTCGAAGATCTGGCCAGGGCAAAGGACGTCGACGAGATAGCCCAGAGGCTGGAGTCGACTTGGTACGGCCCCGACATCGAGGCGGCGCAGGCCGCCTACAAGGCCCCGGAGTCGATAGAGATAGCCGTCAACAAGCACCTGGTCTACGTGAACAGGGCGGCCCTCCAGGCCGCGCCGGTCTTCGGAAAGAACGCCCTGACGGCCTATCTTGCCAAGTGGGACATAGAGAACATCGAGCTGATAATAGCGGCGAAGAGCCTGGGGCGGACGCTCGAGCAGACCGAGGCCTTCCTGGTCTCATCGCGAAACGTCCCGGTTGGCATCTCGACCAGCACCATACCTCTGAGCGAGCTCCACTCTCTCCTGCAGCAGCCCGACGTCGAAGCAGTGATTAACTCTCTCCTGAAGTACGGATACGGCGCCGTCCTCCTGCAGCAGCTCGGAGAGTTCCGAAAGTCGGGGGACCTCGGCGTATTCACTGTCGTGCTTCAGAATCTTTACTACTCTAGGCTGTTCCAGGAGCTCAGGTTCCTCCAGGGGGACGAGGGCGTCCTCAGGGAGTACATGCGGACGGAAGTGACGAAGAGGAACGTACTCGCCCTCCTGAGGGCGAAGGAAGCAGGGATCAGCAGAGAGGTCTTCTCCAAGCATGTCATCGAGGGAGGACTGCTCTCCGCAGCCGGGGTGCTTGACGCTTACTCCTCCCCCGAACCTACCGAGATTGCGAAGAGGCTTGAGCCGTGGTTGGACATCGGTGAGCCACTCGAAAGGTACGCACAGGACCACGACCTTACGGCGTTCGAGGTGGCATTGGACCACCTGATGGTAAGGAGGTACATCCCCAAGTTCAAGAGCCTCGCGATATCACTCACCTCAGTCTTCGCCTTCGTGCTCCAGGCTGAGTTCGAAAGGTCGAACATCAGGAGGATAACCTACGCCAAGCAGTACGGCATGACCGAAGAATACATAAAGTCAACAATTCTCTCCGGGTGAAGAATTTGAGTGGAAAGCAAACTGCCCAGCCTGGCAAGATAGCCGTGGTAGGGGACCGGGAACTTGTCCTCGGCTACCGCATACTCGGGGTGGAAGACGCCTTCGTAGCTACCAAAGAGGACGCCCAGAAGATCCTCATGGACCTTTTCAACTCCAACGGCTACGGCCTCATTGTGGCCGGGGACGAAGTCAGGAAGGCACTCTCCCCTGCGGCCAGGGAGAAGCTCGACTCGTCGATAATACCCCTCGTCGTCTTCATGCCGCCGGTCGGATCCGCAGCACCCCAGGAGGAGTCCCTCTTTAAGCTGGCCAGGCGCGTGCTGGGGGTGGACATCAGAGGGAGCGCGCAATGAAGAACGGAACCATCAACAGGGTCACGGGGCCTGTGGTTACGGCGGAGGGGCTGGAAGGCGCAAAGATGTTCGACGTGGTCCGGGTCGGCGAGCTCGGGCTCGTCGGCGAGGTCATCAAACTCAAGGGCACGACTGCCATACTCCAGATTTACGAGGACACCACAGGGGTGAGGCCAGGCGACAAGGTGGTCAACACGGGGCAGGCGCTCTCCGTGGAACTCGGCCCCGGCCTACTCACCTCGATCTACGACGGCATCCAAAGGCCGCTCAACGTCCTCAGGGAGCAGAGCGGGGACTTCATCAGCAGGGGGCTCGTCATACCCGCCCTGGACGAGAAGAAGAAGTGGGAGTTCGTCCCCTCGAAGAAGAAGGGTGACAAGGTCACCCAGGGCGAGGTAATCGGAACCGTCCAGGAGACGCAGCTCATCTCCCACAAGATAATGGTGCCGCCGGGGGTCTCCGGCGAGCTCAAAGAGATCAAAGAAGGTAAGTTCACCATCAGAGAGGTGGTCGCCAGGGTCGCTACGTCCGCCGGAGACGTAGACGTCTTCCTCGCCACCAAATGGAAGGTCAGGACCCCGCGGCCGATAGCGAGGAAGCTCCCTCCAGACACCCCTCTCCTCACCGGACAGAGGGTCTTTGACACCTTCTTCCCGGTAGCAAAAGGAGGGACCGCTGCCATCCCCGGCCCCTTCGGGAGCGGCAAGACCGTTTCTCAACAGCAGCTCGCGAAGTGGAGCGACAGCAGAATAATCATCTACGTGGGCTGCGGAGAGCGGGGGAACGAGATGACCGAGGTCCTGGCGACATTCCCTGAACTCGAGGACCCAAGGTCCAAGAGGCCCCTCATGGAGAGGACGATCCTCGTAGCTAACACATCTAACATGCCTGTCGCAGCCAGGGAAGCGAGCATCTACACCGGGATAACGCTGGCGGAGTACTACAGGGACATGGGGTACGACGTCGCCCTCATGGCCGACAGCACGTCAAGGTGGGCCGAGGCCCTCAGGGAGATTTCAGGGAGGCTCGAAGAGATGCCAGGAGAAGAGGGGTATCCGGCGTACCTCGGCAGCAGGCTAGCTGAGTTCTATGAGCGTTCAGGCAAGGTCATAGCGCTGGGGCCCGACGGCAGGGTCGGATCGGTCACAGTGGTGGGTGCAGTCTCCCCGCCCGGTGGGGACTTCTCCGAGCCTGTCTCACAAAACACGCTCAGGGTGACGAGGGTCTTCTGGGCTCTCGACGCAAGCCTTGCCTCGAGGAGGCACTTCCCGTCCATCAACTGGCTGACAAGCTACTCTCTCTACTCCGACGACCTGAAGGGTTGGTACCAGGAGAACGTGGCGAAGGAGTGGCCGGAGATGCGCGCCGAGGCGCTGGGCATCCTCCAGAAAGAGGCAGAACTTAACGACATCGTCCAGCTCGTGGGCTATGACGCCCTCCCTGAGTCAGAGAAGGGGGCCATGGACGTCGCGAAGAGCATCCGCGAAGACTACCTGCAGCAGAGCGCTTATGACGCGGTCGACACGTACACCTCCGTGAAGAAGCAGTACCTGATGTTGAACACCATCCTCACCTTCGGAAGGAAGGAGGCGGACGCCATCAAGGCCGGCGCCCAAGCGTCACAGGTGTCTTCTCTCCCCGTCAAGGTAAAGATTGGGAGAATAAAGTGGACCCCTGAGGACCAGGTGGACGACTTCGTCAAAGGGGTGATGGCCGAGATGGAACAGCAGTTCGGCACCCTGATCCAGGAGGTCAAGGTCTGAGGTGACCGACCTGGTCTCATACAAGACTGTCTCACAGGTTGCAGGCCCGCTGCTCTTCGTGGAGAAGGTAGAGCACGCGGCGTACGGCGAGATGGTGGAGGTGACCAACGCCCTCGGGGAGAGAGTCCGCGGACAGGTCCTCGACGCTGGCGCGGGCCTGGCCGTCGTCCAGGTCTTCGGCTCGACCCTCGGGCTGAGCACCACGGGCACTTCGGTCAGGTTTCTCGGCGAGACAGCAAGGATTTCTGTTTCAGACGAGATGCTCGGAAGGGTATTCTCCGGCCTCGGGAACCCGCGCGACTCTGGTCCAGCCATCGTCTCGAAGACCAAGGTGGAGATTGTCGGCTCTGCCATGAACCCCTACAGCAGGGAAGAGCCCTCGGAGTTCATCCAGACTGGGATTTCCACCATAGACGGCATGAACACGCTCGTCCGGGGGCAGAAGCTGCCGCTCTTCTCTGCCGCAGGCCTCCCGCACAACCTGCTGGCGGCTCAGATCGCGAGGCAGGCCAAGGTCCTCAACTCCTCGGAGAACTTCTCCGTGGTCTTCGCGGCGATGGGCATCACCAGCGAGGAGGCGAACTTCTTCATCAGGCAGTTCGAAGAAACCGGAGCCCTGGAGAGGACCGTCCTGTTCCTCAACCTCTCTTCTGACCCCTCGATGGAGCGGATCCTCACGCCGAGGCTCGCGCTCACGACGGCTGAATATCTGGCCTACGAGAGGGAGAGCCACGTCCTGGTCATTCTCACAGACATGACCAACTACTGCGAGTCGCTCAGGGAGATCGCCGCGGCTCGGAGTGAGGTCCCCGGCAGACGAGGCTACCCGGGTTACACCTATACGGACCTAGCGACACTCTACGAGAGAGCGGGCAAGATAAAGGGGCGCAAGGGTTCAATCACGCAGATTCCTATCCTCACCATGCCCGCGGACGACAAGACTCACCCGATCCCCGACCTCACAGGGTACATCACCGAGGGGCAGATTTACGTCAGCAGGGACCTTGACAGGTCTGGGGTCTACCCGCCCATCGACGTCCTCGAGTCGCTCTCCAGGCTGATGAACCAGGGGATTGGCCCCAACAGGACGAGGGAGGATCACAGGGGGATGGCGGACCAGCTCTACGCTTCATACGCCCAGGGGAAGGACGTGCGCGCTCTCTCGGCCATCGTCGGCGAGGAGGCTCTCAGCGAGACGGACAGGAAGTTCCTGAAGGTCGCTGAGCGGTTCGAGCAGATGTTCGTCAAGCAGGGCGTATACGAGGACAGGAGCATCGAACAGACCCTCGACATCGGTTGGCAGGTCATCGAACCCCTCTCTGACACGGATATCAAGAGGATAAAGCCAGAGCTCGTCGAAAAGTATCGGAAGAGAACTACGGCCCAATAGGGCTGGTGTATGGGAACGATGCCCGTCGCGATCAACATCAAGCCGACGAGGATGGAGTACCTCCGGACGATGCGGAGGATTGCCGTCTCCCGCAAGGGGCTGAAGCTTCTCAAGCTCAAGAGGTCCGCCCTGATACTCGAGTTCTTCAACCTGAGCAAGACGTTGGCGGACATGAGGAGCGGCCTGCAGGCCAAGCTGCTCAAGGGATACGAAGGAATCCACGCGACTGAGATGTTCGTAGGCCCGCTCAGACTCGAGTACGAGTCCATGCGGATCCCGCGGATTCACGAGTTGACCCTCAAGAGCAAGAACGTGATGGGCGTCAGGATCCCAGAGATCACCTCGCAGGTCTCGGGGAGCGCCGGCCAGGAATATCTCCTAGAGATCCCAGCGGCGGTGAGCCAGGCGATAAAATCTTTCGAGAGCCTCCACCAGATGGTCCTGGATGTGGCGGAGAAGGAGACCGCCCTGAGGAAGCTCCTGATGGAGATAGAGAAGGTCAAGAGGAGGTCGAACGCCATAGAGAACGTCCTCATCCCACGGCTCCAGGCCAACGCGCGGTACATCAAGTTCAGGTTCGACGAGATGGAGAGGGAAAGTTTCACAAAGCTCAAGACTGTGAAGAGGAAACTCGCAGAGAGGGAAGAGGAGGAAGCAAGCGCATGAGTGAAGAACCCAAGAAGCCAAGACGGCTCTTGGGCATCCCGCCCTTCTACTGGGCCGCTCCGCCGAGGCCCCGTCGAAGAGGATTCTCCAACGGGCAGCAGAAGCGCTTCTACCTCGTCATGACAGCGCTCAAGGTCGCGAAGGTCGTGGCTATCGCTGCCGTCGCTCTGATGATAATAGGGGTGCTCTAGGACGTCCACAAACTACACGGACCTATTGAAGAAGATCAAAGAGGCCGAGGAGGCGAGCAACCGTGAGATAGCCGAGAAGAGTAAGGCTTTGGAGGCGGAGCTCCTCAAACTCGAGAGGGAGACGGACAAGGCCATCGCAGACGCCAAAGTCGCTGCTGACGCCTACGTCGCAGCCGAGACAGAAAAAGCCAGGCGCGCAGCCCAGGACAGGGCTGGCGCCATCCTCACGGCCACCAGGAGGGAAGCCGACGCCCTCTCGGCGAAGTTGCTGAGCGAGAAGCGGCTCCGAGAGATTGTCGACGAAGTGCTGTTCTCAGATTTCAAGGGCGAATAGATTTGCTGAAGCCGGCCGCGATGCAGAGGGTAGGGGTGGTGGGGCCACGCGAAGAGAGGCAGCAGGTGGTCTCGCTTCTTCACGACCTGGGGGTCGTCCAAATCGAGCCGCTCTCAGAGGGAGCGGCAGCCCTCCTCCGCGCCGACGCCGAAGCCGCGGCCTCAAAGGAGGTCTCCGAAGAACTGCTGCGAATCCGGTCGCTGATGTCGGCCCTCCCAAGGGGAGCCGCGACTGGGAAGAGGGGTTTCTCCTCCACCGAGGAAGTGATGGAAGTCTCCAAGTCTATCAAGATAGACGACGAGGTGGCCTCCCTCAAGCAGGCGGAGGAGCGCCTGAAGTCGAAGATAGATGAACTCAAATCCCGGACCACGCTTGTCAGGAACCTCGACTTCATCGACGCAGACCTCGGGGTCCTCGACCTCGAGAGCGCGGCTTCATTCTTCGCCAGCCTTCCGGCGGACGGCTTCGCCCAGCTTTCAAACGGCCTCTCCTCTATCCAGGGTGTGATGATCCAGTCTGCCGGCGCCGACCCCGTGCGTGTGGTGGTCGTCGTCCCCAGGGATGCCCTCGAGAAGTTCGGCTCCATAGTTCAGGCAGCCAACATCAGGCTGGAACGCATCCCACCGATGGCAGGCACCGCCTCACAGATACTGGACTCACTCGAAGCGGCCAGGTCCCAGGCGGAGTCCGAGCTTGCGAAGGTCACCGAAGGGCTCCTGGCGCTGTCGGAGAGGTACTATGGCACCCTCTCCTCAGTCGAAGAACAGCTCCACATCGAGGCGAGAATCTATGAGGTCATAAACCAGTTCGGGTTCACCGAGAGCAGTTTCGTGATGGAAGGGTGGGTCCCCCGGAGGAGCGTGCCAGCCCTCAGGGACGCCCTCGCACGCCACAGCGGGTCGACCATTGTCTTCGACCTCCCTAGCGACAGCAGGCCCCCTACGCTGATGGAGACTCCGAAGAGGCTCAGGTTCTTCGAGTCCTTCGTAAGGTTCTATTCGCTCCCACAGTCCAACGAGTTCGACCCTACAGTGATATTCGCGTTCACCTTCCCTATATTCTTCGGGCTAATGCTCGGCGACGTCGGCTACGGTCTGGTGATCCTGGGGGTGTCGCTCTGGATAATAAAGCGCGTCGAGCACCCCGGGGGGAAGACGCTGGTCCCGGCCGGCCTGAGGCGTTTCGCCCGGAACATCTTCAAGCCGACCCAGTTCCGGAAGCTGGCGATGGCCATGGTCCCAGGCTCGATCATGGGGATCATCTTCGGGTTCATGTTCAACGCTTACTTCGGGTTCCACTTCAACCAATACCTTTACGCATACCTGAACTCTGCGCTCAAGCTCAACTTTCCCAGGAGCCTCACCACCAACGGCGCAATCCTGGACCCGATATCTTCCCAGGGCCTCAAGACGTTGCTCCTGATCAGCGGCTACGTCGGGCTCTTCGAGGTCTCGCTGGGGCTGGTGATGGGGATGGTCAACAAGTACTGGGAGGGTGAGACACGCCACATCTATGGCAAGCTCGGCTGGCTGTTCGAGGCCTGGGGCATCGTGCTCATCGGCCTGACGGTCCTCCACCACGGGGACATCGACCCCGCCTCAAACCCGCTCGCAGGGGGGTACATCGGGCTCGTGGTGGCAGGGATGGCGCTCATCGCATACGGCGAAGGTGGGCAGGCGCTCATCGAGCTCCCGTCCATCGTCAGCCACATACTCTCTTACACCAGGCTTGTCGGGATACTGCTCGCTTCAGTCGCCCTCGCTCTTGTGGTGGACACCCTCTTCCTTGGCGATGTAGCCAGCGGGCCGGCCTACGCTGTCATGGGAGTGGTCATACTTGTGACGGGGCAGCTGTTCAACCTTGTGCTCGCCCTCTTCGAACCAGGCATCCAGGGGGCCAGGCTCATCTACGTGGAGTTCTTCTCGAAGTTCTATCACGGCCAGGGAATGATGTTCACCCCTTTCAGGGGGAGGCGGACCTACACCATGGGCAGGATGGAGATGGCTGCGGAGGGTCAGGCCGTCCGAGCGGAGCCGATTCGAGTGCCTGTCTGAGTCTGGCTAGGCTGCACGGTCGTCAACCCACGGAGGGGCTCTCCCTCCTATCCACGCGAGCGGTTGCGAGCTCAGCGCTGGCGCCTGATTGAGAAGTCGGCCAGGTCCTCTAGCAGTACCGTGGCCTCATTCCGGGGGATGTGGATGAGCACACGTTTGGCCTCTTCTGCATAGGACTGGGCCTGGGCGGTCATCTTCCCGACCACCTCGCTCTCGCTGTGCGTCTTCAGCAGGCCTAGCGACACCTTGTCCTTTGACCTCCAGTCAAGCAGGTCGTCCTTGAGCTGGTAGGCGATCCCTATGCACCTGCCATAGTCGGCCAGTGCTTGGACCTCCTTCTCGTCCCCGCCGGCGATCATTGCACCTAGTTTAGCCGAGGTCTCGAAGAGGGACGCAGTCTTTTCGGTGACTATCCTGATGTACTCGTCCCAGGTGAGCTTGTAGATCTGGGGGTCGATGGTGAGCTCAGAGTACTCTCCCTCAGACATCTGGAGCGCTGCGCTGCTGACCTCCTCGGCGATTCTCTTGTCGTCGTATCTTGCCGCGATGGCGAGTATCATGGCAAAGACGAAGTCCGCGCTGAGGAGCGACGCGCTGTAACCGTACTTCAGGTGGAACGGGACCTTGTTCCTCCTGGCCTCTTCTTCGTCGATGACATCGTCATGAATGATCGACTCGGTATGCAGCAGCTCCACGGCCACCGCTGCCCCGAGGACCCTGTCGTCCTTGCAGCCAAGGGCCTCTGCAGACAGCATAAGCATCACGGGTCTCACCCGCTTCCCTCCCTCTATGGCATAGACAAGCGGATCGTAAAACCTCGAGTGGGTGTATCGTTTGAATTCGCGGACCAGCGCAGAGTCTGCCCGCAGTGCGTAGGACTTCATCCGCTCTTCCAGTGACTTGAGCGACACGGCCCTGTCTCCCCCCACCCTCTCCATGACAATAGCGAACGGATTAGGCTGGTTATATAATGAGTTCTCCTAATCACTCGGGGAGTTGCTTTCATTCAAGGCGAATCACCTGCTGGTCGGAAGCAAGCACATCCTGCCGCTGCCAAAGCTCAGTTCCCATCAGCTGAGGTTCCTAGCCAAAGAGATAGGGAAGAGAGGTTGCGTTGTAAGGCAGGGGGCGGGATCCGTCACGGCGACGTCTCAGGGCGCGACGGTGCACCTGGAGCAGGCGGGCTACTGCTGGTCTTCGACAGACCCGTGCGACCTGGTACTCCCCCTCGTCCCAGACCTTCTCTCATTCCCGAAGGAGCGAGTCTCTGCCAGGGCATTCAGCCAGATGTACTTCTCGTCCTTCCTTGTAGACGGGGTCCCTTCGGTCAAAGCCCGCCCTAGGCTGGAGGCGGCCTCAAACTGGGCGAAGCTCAGGGCCGCTGGTGATTGTGGTTTGACCCCGGACGAGCGCCTAGCGATTGCCAGACTGGTGAGCTCCGCTGACCTTGTCGGACCCCTGGTGACTGACTTTCCGATCGACGGGTCGTCCCCCATGGTCATCGGACGCAGGATGTATTACCGATCCGTTGTATCCGGTCCTGAGGCTGGGGCAGCTCTCAGGGAGGTCGGCAAGACGAAACGCAGGAACTGCTATGTCCCTCAAGACGGCGTCTTCAGGAACTTCGGACCTTCTCTCGCGATAGATTACTCGTCCGAAGTAGCCTTGGAGGCAGGAGAGTGGTGCTTCTTCAGGCCAGAATGAGAAAGCTCTAATTGCAGACCCGTCCGGCCCTGTTCAGCCCCGGTAGTACAGAGTCCGCAAGGGCGTAAAGCCCGGTCAAACACATAGTGTCGAGAGTATGCCGGCCTTTCGAGTCGGCGACCCGGGTTCGAATCCCGGCCGGGGCATTAACTTTGCGGTATCACTTCCCCTCCCAGGGTTCCAATGAGGCGGGTATGATGTTCCAATGCAGGCGCCTGCCTCGGCAAGGAGACAAGTCCTAATTCGTCCCCCATGCGCCACTTGACGAGATCACGAAGCGGACGGGCCTCAGGGACGAAGAGGAGGCTCTCTACCCGTGCGAGGGGCCGATCAGGATCGTCAGGGCGGACGACCCTGAGACATGGAAGAGCTACCTCTTCGCCACCAACATAGCCTGCAGACCGAAGAGGGTGCTGGAGCGCTACAAGAGGAGATGGGGCATCGAGAACTCATACAAGGAGCACAACGTCTTCCTAGCGAAGACGACCTCGAAGAACTACACCGTGAGGCTACTCTACTACGCCATCGCGATGTACATCTACAACGCCTGGTGCCTCTTCAACGCGCACACTCTGCGGGGGCGATGACGAAGAGGACATAGTCGCCCTCGAGGTGAAGATATCCATGCTCCTTACGTTGCTGGAGGCATCGCGATCGGGCCGTCCCATGGGGCTGAACGGCCATGGATGACACTCGTTCACATATACTGCTACAGAACCCCTTGGTTATCAATCTTAAATAATCCCAAGCCAATTTTCGCCAGAGGCTAGATGAAACCTACCCAGGGGATTCTGATGACCTCTATCGCGCTCACACTCGTGCTCAATTTTTCCTCGTTAGGAGCAACATATGGGGCTACGCAGGGCAGCACTTCCTCGGCCTCTTCACAGACTCTCCTCTCGCACAAGGTTGTGCAGAGCCGCTCGTCAATAGAAAATGAGTCAAGCCCAGCCAATCGCATTCTATCCAGGCGAGCTAATCGGCGAACCTCAAAGCGATGCAGCTTCGAGTTCCGAGGTAATTTATCAATCTACTTCAGGGCCGTTCCAAATCACCATGGCGAAGCTCGTTGTCTCCTTGACTAACCAGCAATCACTAACCGAACTGGTCCTTCTCGGAGGAAGCATGAATCAGAAGTACGCCCTCCAGGGAGGAACCATAATCATATTGGGTTCTGAGGGTGAATACTTGTCCGCCGAGACGGATGTCTATTATCAAAACGAAACCCTAGCACATGGAACGGTGGTGACCACCCAGGACCTGGTCTACCAGACGTCTCCTCAAACCCTGACCCAGCATCTCACGAACCTAATCAGAGTCGTCAGCGCCCTTGAACGGACATACGGATCTGAAGGGTATCCCAACGTCGCCTCTGCGTATTCCCAAATGGTGGCGCTTTTGAGCGCGATGCGCCAAAGCGTGCCTACGAACTACGATGATATCATAGGAATACCCCGCGCCGTCTTTCAAGTCCACATAGTTCCCGACCAGCCAGTAGCCTGCGGGACTTCGGGAAATCTGTTGGCTGGCACAAGCTCTGGTACTGCTGACGCTGCAATAGGTGGAAGCTTCACCAGCTACGAGCCCGAGTTTTGCGAGCTAGGGCAGAGCGCTTATCTCTATTTCTCTGGCACTGCGGAGGTGACCGAGTACGGAATAGTCTACGTCAATTTCTCCCCAGAGAGCGCCAACACTGGCGACCTATCTGTGACCAGCGGATATTGCAGTGGGAGTGGGGTGGGAAAGATTACGGGAGACGTCGTGTCCTGGGCCCTTGTAGGGTTATGCTACGCCAGCGTGACTGCCACGAGCTTAACCTTCACTGTCAGTTCGTGTACATTATCAGCCAGCGTTGCGGTGCAAGTCGGATCCAGCTTCAATTCGGATTCAGGAAACGTAAACTACTGCTGAAATGAACGAAAAATTCCTAGTAAATTCAGGTGAACAGGAGGATATGTTAAGTGCAGGTAAGGTCGCAGCGGTGGCAGCGGCCATGGGGCTTCTCGCGCAACTCTTGTACCATTTTTGGCCAGTGTACTTGATGACTGCATCGCCGCCTTCAGCTTTCGTATATGTCTCCCTGACGTTACAGGTCTTGAGTGCTGTCCCATTCTCGGTCCTGGCAATCGTGATGTACCGATGGGCGCGCTCGGTTGATCTAAGCGCCCAGTATCATCGTGCTTCCATCGGCCTCTTTGTGGGGGGAGTAGTCGGAGGAGAAGTAGGGGCATTCCTGGGCACTATCTTGATTGCCGGAGGTACTTGGACTGGTCCCAGCAGCGCATCAATCCCTGACCTGTTGCTCTTCTCGTTCGAGGAGGTCGTTGGTGGAATCGGCTTGGGCCTAGCTACGTTCTTCCCTGGTTTCGCTGGATTCGTGTTCGGATCCTTGAGGAAGCCCCCGTCGCTACTAAACTGAGATGCCTCTGCAGGCTTCTCGACCGTGCCGTTCCCCCGCACGACCTTCAGCTCCTTGATGGCCTTCGAGATCCTCTTGATGTCAACCTTGGTGGTGTCGACGAAAGGCTTCTGGAGCATGCCGACACGGACGTTCCTGAGATAGGCCATGTACTTGTACTCCCTCGAGGCGCTGATGTCCGGGAGGTCCTCGATGAATCCCTCTATCGTTCCACGGTCCTCCTCCGGCAGCCCCCTTCCCTTATCGGCGGTCATTTTCCTATAGCGCCCTGTTGACAATTTAAGCTCGGTTGCTCTCTGGGGAAGTGCACCCGTTTTTGGGGCACTTAACCCGCAGGGCCATTGCCCGGCTGGGGCAATCCAAGCACGAAATGGACTCCATTTGAGATACGGAGCCTGTTCCAGCCTTGACCCTCCCCACTCAGACTGATATGAAATTGTCCAGGCCGGGAAATCTATTCGTTTGACAGTATAAGCAAAGTGACGAATGACGGAACAGACTTCGGTATCCTCCGAAGGTTTCCGCGTCGAATACGCGGTTCATTACGCCTTGGTTTTGGAGACAATCTGTACTGGGTTGCCGGCAGGATCAAGGACCCACGCCCCACGCACGGTCCCGACGAAGTCGTGCGGAGCGCTCAAGGGCTTGACACCCCTTCCAGTTAGGCTCGCGAAAGCCTTGTCCACGTTATCGGTCCATAAGACCACCTCGGCCCTTGGCGGACCTCCGCCCGTGTTGAAGCCGTGAATCTCCCCGACCGAGTCGCTCGTTCCGAACCCCAGGATCAGATTTCCCAGTTGAGTTCGACCTTGACAGGGACCCCTTCCTTCGGAGTTCTGAATGTCTCCCTGAAGCCAAAGAAGTCTCGGTAGAACCCGGCAGATGCTCCTACGCCCTTGACGTAGAGGTTAATCTGAGGGTCGCGAAAGCTGGGTGTGAATCTGGCCATCCCGTCCGGTCGAGCGGTACCCGGTTATGGGTCTTGACATAATGCGCCGAGAGAGTGTGCTTGTCGATTCGGATGCACCTAACCAGAAGCGCGATGTAGTGCTTCATCCAGCCAAACATTGTTGCTTACGCCCGTGGTGTTGAAGAGAACACTCACACCCCGCACTCCCGGCATCGTGCGTAATGACTCCACGTCCCTCTCCAAATCGGAAAGCCTCACGGCGTGTGAAGCCAGAGTCAACAGGAACGGATTGACCGTCTTCATATCCCGCCACACTCTTGGCACAAGCTGCCTCACCCTGTCGTACATCTTCGGCTTGGAAATCCCAGGCTGCAATTGGACGAGCAGAAGATAGGGGAAGAGATCCTTGGCGTTGGACACGTCGACCTGGAGACCGAATCTCAAAGCCCCTTTTCTTCTCCAAGAATCGGAAGAACTCTCAAGAAAGATGCTTGCCCCGGCAGGCAGACTGTTCGAAAATTCCTCGATCAGCTCTGGGTCGTTCTCCAGCCTCTCCTCACGGAGGAGGACACCACTCTCGTCTTCCACGGCAACCTGGGAGGTTGCTTTGTGCACATCCATTGCAGTGTACATGCGCATGCTATCGTCTGGAGGATGGATAACCTTCCTTCGTCTCACATACGACTAGGCTCTAAGGCCAGTGAATTACTTCACCGGAACAGTGAGTGCAACAATTAAAGCATCCAAAGGAAACCTTTGGGGCTTCACAGTAGCAAATCCAAGCGGAGTGACAACAGGAATGAGACTTCTAAATTACCGGGCAGGACTTTCCAGTGCTACGGCAAGCATCATTTCCGAAATAGTGGTTCCTTCATTTGATTTTAAACCTAGAGATTTTGCGAGACCAGTGTCCTTAGGCACGTTGATAGCAAGTGTCGTTGGAACTGTTCTGTACACAGTTCTCTACGAATGACTTTATACGGCTGAAGAAAACCCACTCAGTGCTCTTTTTTAACAAATGATCTTAGATTCGGAGTGTCTTCCTTAAAGTCGAGTGCGAGATCTGCTCGTACTTCTTTAGTGAGCCTATCTTTGGGTATGGAACGAGATTTCAAGTAGGCATAGACATCAACGTGCGTCTTGTTGTCCTTCGGCGTGTAAATGTAAAGGAACTTGGAACCAGTAATCGGACCCTTTAGCATCTCGAAAACATAGCCCAGAGGAGCAAGGTTGGTCATTTGAATTGTCTCTCCATTCCAGCGATTGTGTTTCTTACGTTCCTGAGACATGATGGACACGCCTTCAGAGACCGATTTGAATTTAAAATTTCGAGTTCTCTTTGCGTGAGCATTTTCGTGATCTTCTCCGCCTTCAAAGAAATACTTCCAAGTAACTCCTATGGGTGCGTCAAAAATACCGCCTACGTCCTTGAAAAAGACAGCACTCTCCTTTTTGTTGGCTTTCTTGCTCTTCATCGCATAGTCTTTGATTGCTGGAGCATCATCACTATACTCTCCTTCTAGAAATTTCCTGACACTCTGCTCTAAATCGCTATCAGGGATTGTCTTGGACTGAAAGTCTCCAAATACATCTATCTGAGTCTTATTGTTTCCCTTAGGTGAGTAGAGATAGAACATCTTTGACCCAGCAAAAGCACCTTCGAGCCATTCAGTAGACATGCCCAAAGGCGGGAAAACACTTTGCCGCATTGACTCTGCAATCCAGTTGCCATCGAAATCTCGTTCTGAGGAATAGA
>JAJYYP010000041.1 GCA_021800855.1 archaeon
ATCTGGTGGGCGCAGTTCAGGGGGGGGCTCGACTGGGCCTGCTACGTCTCCACCGCCCAGGAGACGGACGGGTCCCTCAGCGGGGCCCGCATCAGGGAGGCCGTATCCTGGGGGAAGGTGAAGGTCGGGGCGAGGCAGGCCACCCTCGACGCCGAGGTCACCACCGTCCTCCCCTTCATAGCCTCCTACGCCCTCACGAAGCGCGGAAGGCGCCAGATTCCTTAATTCTTTTAAAGGGAACTTCAAAGGCGCACCGTCCGATTGGCTTTCGACTACGGCTACCTCGCGGTCGGCGGCTCCGCGGTCGCACTTGTCTATGCGCTCTATCTCGTCTACTCCGTCCGGAGGCAGGACCCTGGGAACGCCAGGATGGTCGAGATAGCCACCGCCGTCAGGCAGGGCGCTGACGAGTTCCTCAGAAGAGAGTACAGGGTGATTACGCCCATCGCGGCGGTGATCGCCGTCCTGATTTTCGTCTTCATCGACCTCCCGCTGAAGACCAACGGCGCCACAGCGGCCGGGTTCCTGGTAGGGGCGTTCCTCTCCGCCCTGGCAGGCTACGTCGGCATGGCCATGACCGTCCGGACAAGCTCGCGGACCGCCGAGGCAGCGCGGAAGGGCCTCGGGAGCGCGCTGACCGTGGCCTTCCGGGGGGGAGGGGTCATGGGCATGGCCGTAGTAGGGTTCGGGCTCCTGGGCGTCTCCCTCTTCTACATCGTCTTCCAGAACGCCATAGTGACCACGCCGGCTATCCTCGCCGGGCTCGGCTTCGGTGCTTCTCTGATCGCGATGTTCATGAGGGTCTCAGGGGGGATCTACACCAAGGCAGCCGACGTCGGGGCGGACCTCGTCGGGAAGACGGAGGCGGGGATACCAGAGGACGACCCGCGCAACCCCGCCGTCATCGCCGACAACGTGGGTGACAACGTAGGCGACTGCGCCGGGATGGGGGCCGACATCTACGAGTCGTTCGTCGTCATCTCTGTCGCGGTCCTGATACTCGCGGCCCTCATCACATCAGGGAGCTCCGCGTTCGGGTCTCTCGCTTCGCTCATCTCCGCTAACCAGCTCTTCGTGTTCCCGCTCCTACTCGGCGCGTCAGGGATAGTGGGGTCCATCCTCGGGGGCTTCTACATCAGGAAGGGGATCTCGAAGAACCCCATGGGAGCCCTGAACACCTCGCTTCTCATCTCAGCTGTCATCGCGGTGGTGATAGACGCTGTCGCCAGCGAATACGTCTTCAAGGGGAGCTCGCTCGGCTGGTCCCTCCTGGCAAGCGCGATAGTAGGGATCGTCGTGGTGGTGGCCATCGAGAGGGTCGCTGACTACTTCACATCATACAACTTCAAGCCGGTGAAGTTCGTGGCCGAGGCCAGCCAGACGGGGGCAGCGACCAACTTCCTGGCAGGGTTCTCGACAGGGCTCCAGAGCACGGCCCCGTCGGCTGTGGTCCTGGTCCTCGCGATACTCGTGTCGTACTTCATAGGCTACTACGCCACCCCGTCGACCGTCGCGGAGTCGTCAAGGATCCTGGTCGGTGTATACAGCACCGCGGTGGCCGCCATGGCGGAGCTTTCGCTCACAGGTGTGATCATGTCGATAGACTCGTTCGGGCCCATCACGGACAACGCCAACGGCATCGTCGAGATGGCTGGGCTGGAGGCGGGGGTCAGGGAAGTCACCGACGAGCTCGACGCCGTCGGGAACACCACCAAGGCCACCACGAAGGCCTTCGCTGTCATGTCTGCGGCCCTGGCGGCCGTGGCCCTCTTCTTCGCGTTCCAGGACGAGGCGAACAAGCTCATCGCCCAGCACAACCTCTTCGCGAAGTACGGCCTGGCCCAGGGGGCGAGCCTCACCTTCGCCCTCAGCGACCCGAGGGTGGTGATAGGCATCTTCGTGGGGGCCCTCCTCCCGTTCTACTTCTCCAGCTTCCTGATCCAGGCGGTCGGGCGCGCAGCCATCAAGATGGTGAATGAGGTCAGGCGCCAGTTCAAGGAGATCCCTGGGATCATGGAAGGGACCGCAAAGCCGGACTACGCCAGGTGCGTCGGCATCAGCACCACCGCGGCGATAAGGGAGCTGGCCAAGCCCGCGCTCCTCGCCGTGGCGACCCCACTGGTGGTCGGCTTCATACTCGGGCCCTTGGCCCTCGGAGGCCTCCTCATCGGGAGCGTCGCGTCCGGGGTGTTCCTCGCGTTCATGATGACGAACGGCGGGGCCGCATGGGACAACGCGAAGAAGTACATCGAGCTCGGCAACTTCGGTGGCAAGAACACCCCCGTCCACGCCGCCGCGGTGATGGGGGACACGGTGGGGGACCCGTTCAAGGACACCGCCGGGCCCGCGATCAACTCGCTGATCAAGGTCCTGAATACAATCTCCATAGTCTTCATCTCCGCCATCGTCTTGTTCGCCCTCTTCGTGTAGTGGCGAAGGCGCACCGGGAGGCAGGGCTAGGCTCGCCTTCCTACGCGGGGCGGGTATAGCTAAAGGATAACCTTTATCAAGTGATTGCTTTACTCCTTCGGACATGGACGCGTTCTATGCGTTGGCGGAGCCGCGGAGGCGCAGAGTCTTGGAGCTGCTCGCTTCACGGGGGAAGATGAGCGCCAGTCAGATCAGCGGAGAGTTCGAGGTGTCCCCCCAGGCAGTCTCACAACACCTGAATGTCCTGAGGGAGGCCGATCTGATCAGCATGGAGAGGCAGGGGCAGAGGCGCATCTACGCCATCAACCCGGAAAGCATGATGGGTGTGAAAGAGTGGGCTGAGAAAGTCACTTCGATGTGGAGCAGGAGGTTCGATGCGCTCGGCGAGGCGCTAGAGTCGGAGAAGAAGGCGAGAACCAAGAAGAGAGGAGCAGATTGACATGGGCGATGACAAAGACACAGTAGTGGTAACGCGTGTCTTCGACGCTCCCAGGGAGACCGTCTTCCGAATGTGGGCGGACCCCGCGATGGCAGCGAAGTGGTTCGGGCTCCCGAGGGGCGCCGTGAGCGATGTCTGCGAGATAGACCCACGCCCGGGCGGGAAGATACGCGTGGTCTCCAGGAACCTCGACGGGTCTCGCTACCCCATGCTGGCGGTCGTAGACGAGGTTGTCCCACCTCGGCTGATAGTCTTCAGGTCCGAGTCCCCCCTCGCAGCCTTCGCAAGGACCGCCCCCGCCGACGGGGCTGCGGCTTGGAGGTGCGTCAACAGGGCCACGTTCGAGGAGGAGGGGCCAGGGAAGACCAGGGTGACAATAGAGGTGCCGCTCGTCCACTGCGCGGTCGATTCGAAGGAAGACATGCTGGCCGGGTTCGAGTCAGGGTGGGGAGAGAGCCTCGAGATGCTCGAAGAAGCCATCTCCCATCGCCCTCCCTTCAGCTAGAAGGTGGGGATGGGATTCACGGCGGCTGCCGCCGCTTTCGAACCCATGTGAATGCGCTCACTGACGGCATGCGACTGCAGGCGCACGCGTAACCGCTCCGCCACCCCACCGCGAAGGCGCCTCCCCGGGGACGATAATTATGCCTTACACAGGGGAAAGCCCCCGGGCACCCCCCTCGAGGCAAGAGTAAATACCGCGACAGGGCTGCGTGACGCCATGGGCAAGGACGAAGGGAACGTCTTCCCCGGCAACTGGGACGTGGTCTCCGAGACGCTCTTGCGGACCTACGACCTGTGGTTCCCCCAGAACTGGGGCCCGGCCGACCTCCCCTGGGACGAGTGCGACGCGAAGAACTACTCCTCCGACGAAGGGGTCGCCCAGGCATACTGGCTGTCCAAGCTCGCCCTCTTCGAGAAGTCAGGGATAGGGGCCTTCGGCGCCGCCGCCGTCCAGGCCGCGACCCACCAGTTCGAGGACCCGACGAAGAAGTTCCTCTCGGCCGTCGCCTTCGACGAGTGCAGGCACGACGAGGTCTGCCGCAGGGCCTGCGCCCGCGTCTGCCCCAACTTCCCATACAGGTTCAAGCCGAAGTCAACCCTCGAGGAGAAGGCGCACCGCAACATCATGGCCCTCTACGACAACGGGGCGCGCTACTGGAGCGCCTTCAACCAGGCGTGGGGGAAGTACCCCCTGGAGCTGATATTCTCCAGCTTCTTCTTCGCCGAGATAGGCGCCCAGCTGATCTTCAAGGAGGTGGGGGAGAGGTCCACAAACAAGGTCTACTCCGCAGCTTTCAGGAACATAACCAGGGACGAGTCCAGGCACCTGACCGGGACGCTGGCGATGCTCGAGCGGCTCGCGGAGAGGATGAGCAACGACGACAAGGCGATGATATCGAGGCAGCTCAAACACGGCTTCATCTACCTCTCCCCGCTCCTGTTCAGGCCGATGGACGACTTCTGGAAGCTCCCCGAGGACTTCTTCGAGTACGACCAGAAGCTCGAAGAACTGGCAGCGAAGTCCGGGCTGGGGGTCCCAAAGGCGGAGGACAGGTCCGAGGCATGGCTGAAAGCCATATCGCGTCACAGGTCGAAGATAGAAGAGCTTGGGATACCCGTCCCTGAGATCAAGGAGATCGGCCTCGCCGGGCTCGAGGTCAACGTGAAGAAGGGGGACGACATAATCGCTACCCCGCTCTGACACGCCAGGTCTCCACCATGAGGAGGACCGGGGCCACGAAGGCCAGTGTCAGGACCCCGGACCCTACCCACGCCAGCGAATACCCGTACGCCTCGACCATGTATGAGAAGAGGACAGGCGGGAAGAAGGATCCGGTCAGCGAGATGCTGTTGACCCAGGCGACGGCCAGGCTCTCGTACTCTCTCCCGGCCCTGTTGAGCTCCCTCGCCCCGGCGAAGGCGAAGGTGTATCCGACCCCTGAGACCAGCCCCGCCAACGACGAGCTGACAGCCGCCGCTGGCAGCGAGGGGTATGCCGCCAGGGAGAGTGCCGCGGCGCTCCCCATCAGAGACGCGACCATAATCATCCTGTGCCTTGCGAGGACGTCGAAGGCCCGCCCTCCCCAGAGCGAAGTGAATATCGGGACGACGTACACCAGCGAAGTCGACCCGCTGGCCAGTGCGCCGGAGACCCCAAGCGACCTGACTCCGTAGAGTGTCATGAACCCGGCTATGACGGTCGACGCTATCCCGAACCCCACCGTCCCGAGCCCCAGGAGGATGAGCTGCCTGTCCCCTATCACCGCAGCCAGCGCCTTCCTGTCCACCTTGGGGGCCTTGGCCGCGCCGCCCTCGGCGACGAAGAGCGCCACCATCACCCCAGTCGCCAGGCCGAACACCCCTGAAAGCACGAGGCTGGGCCTCCAGCCGGTCACCGACGCCACCACCACCCATCCGAAGATACCGACGATCCCCCCAAGGTCGAAGGTCGAGTTCATCACCCCTACCCCCATCCCAGACTTCCCTCCGCGGAGTAGGCGGGCTATGATTATCGTCGCAGGCGCGAAGACGAACGCCATCCCGCACCCAACGACGAACCTGAGGACGGCGACCTCCACCACTCCGGCCGCGGAGGCGGTGGCAAGGGCGGAAGCGGAAGAGATGAAGATCCCGAGGACCACGACCCTCTTCGGCCCCCATCGGGCGGCGAGGACCCCGCCGGGGACCTGGAACACCCCGAGCCCCAAATAGAACGTCGACGTGATGAGCCCGAGCCCGGAGACACCGGCGCGCAGGTCCGGCCCCATCAGGTAGAATATCGCGCCGACGTTGACCCAGTTGATCGCGTAGACGAGCCTCGCGGTGACCAGCGACCCGAAGGCCCGCCGACTCTGCATGGTGCTGGTCAACTGCGGCACGCCCCGCCACGACGCTCCTAAAACCGAATCGCCGCGTTTGGAATCTGCCCCATCGAGAGCCGCCAGGCGTGAATCTCGTCAATCTGTCCCAAATCGAACCGACGCCAAGGACAAGCCCGATTGCCCCTACCTACGGCCCCAGCCGCGTTTGCCAAAATCAGAAATGAGCGACGGTAAGACGCTCCCCTAGCCGCCGAATCTCGAAGAATCTGGGACAGTTCCGCTTCGGCGCCTAGCCGTTGGAATCCCAAAACGCCTCCAAAACAGCCCCTGGCCCGAAAAAACCTCAATTCAGGCCCCGTTGGCTCAGGTTTATATAGCAAACTGCTCGGATTGGCTGCCGAGGCAATCGCAGTGGTAACCGGATACTGCGTCTACGAGAAGAAGAAAAATCGGGAGATCAAGAATCCCAAGCAAATCAAACTGAAGAACGGCCGCCCCGCAATCAAGGGGACCTGCGCCTCGTGCGGCAAGGCCATCTTCAGGATTGGCAAGCTGAAGTAGTCCCTGATCTCCCGTTCCTTTTATTTCGCTGCCCCAGCGAGCGCTCTACGCCGGCGTGTGCAGGCACTGAACCTCCGGGCTCCCCCTCGTCTCCCGCCGGGACCAGCCCCTTTCCCGACGTCCTCTAACTTTTATCTGAACCGGGGGAGGCTTCGCAGACCTTGCTCCGGCTCTTCAACAGCCTCGGGCGCGAGATGCAGGAGTTCAGACCCATCAGGGACGGCGAGGTCAGGATATACAACTGCGGCCCGACCGTGTGGAACTACGCCCACGTCGGGAACTTCAGGGCCTTCGTATTCTACGACGTGCTGAGGCGGCACCTGAAGTTCAAGGGCTACAAGGTCACCTCAGTGATGAACATCACAGACGTCGAGGACAAGATAATCAGGGGGATGGGACAGACCGGGAAGTCCCTGAAGGAGCTCACGGAGTTCTACACCGCCGCGTTCATGGAGGACCTCTCTTCCCTCAAAATCGAAAAGATGGAGGCGATGCCTAGGGCGACGGAGCACCTCCCTGAGATACTCGGCCTCGTCCGCACCCTGGTAGAGAAAGGGTACGCCTACAGGGCCGCCGACGGATCGGTCTACTTCGACGTGTCGAAGTTCAAGCGCTACGGCGCCCTCTCGGGTGTCAGGCTCGACTCGCTCAGGCCGGCGGGGAGGGTGTCCAGCGACCACTACGAGGAGAAGAAGGAGGCCGCTGACTTCGCCCTCTGGAAGGCTTGGGCGCCTGGCGACGGGGACGTCTTCTGGGAGTCCGAGTTCGGCAGGGGGCGCCCCGGCTGGAGCGTCGAGTGCTCCGCGATGTCGATGAAGTACCTCGGAGAGACCTTCGACATCCACACCGGGGGGGCGGACCTGAAGTTCCCCCACCACGAGAACGAGATCGCCCAGTCCGAGGCAGCCACCGGGAAGAAGTTCGTCAACTACTGGCTCCACTCCGAGTTCCTGAACGTCCGCGGGAGGGAGATGCACAAGTCCAGCGGCAACCTCGTCACCCTCCGGGAGCTCTTGGCGCAGGGGTGGGACCCGCTGACCGTACGCGCGTTCCTCGTCTCGGGGAGGTACAGGGACCAGGTCGACCTCACCGAAGCGGCGCTGTCGCAGGCGAAGGCGCAGAGGGGACGGCTCCAGGAGCTGCTGGCCCGGCTGCGGGGGGTAAAAGGGGGGACGGAGAAGGTCCCGGGCGCAGTGGGAGAGTTCCTCGCAGGGTTCGAGGCCGCCATGGACGACGACCTGGACACCCCCCAGGCTCTGGCCGCCATGCTGACCTTCACCAAGGAAGCGAACGCGATGATAGACTCCGGAGAAATAGGAGGTGCCGGCGCCCAAGCAGCGGCGCACGCCCTCGCGAGGGCGGACTCGGTCCTGGGTATCCTCGAGTTCAGGGAGGATGACCTTGAACCGGGGCTGGCGGAGCTGGTCAGGGAGAGAGAGGCCGCAAGGAAGAGGAGGGACTTCGCAGAGTCGGACAGGCTGAGGGCGAAGCTCCTGGCCGCCGGGGTCGTCGTGGAGGACACCCCGGAAGGGACCAGGTGGAAGAGGGTCCGGGGTGGTTAACGGAAGGTCTCCAGGAGCTCAACTCCAGTAAATCCTCCTGATATTATCCTGCCTAAGGAAGTCCCAGGCGTGGCTGCGACAGCAGAGTCCGTCTCGGTCTCCGCCGGTTTCAGGTCCTCGGCCTTGAAGCGCCCACTGACCCTCCACTCAGGCGGCTGCAGGCTGCTGGTGGACGCTGACGGAGCGGTCAGGTCGTTGGAGTCGCTCCAAGAGAGGAGGGCGCTCTTCGGCCTCGAGCAGGTCTGGGTCTACAAGGTCCAGGCTGGGGTGGTAGTCCCGGCCCAGAGGCCTGACTGGCTGATGAGGCTCGCGCCGAGGACGGCGAGCCTGGCTGGGAGGATGTTCGAGGTCGACTTCCTCCAGTCTCTGGAGTTCTTCCCCGGTCCCTCTTCCGGCTTCGTCAGGCGGGTGACGCTGAGGAACTCCGGCCGCTCCCAGGTGAGGCTCAGGGTGATCCGGGTCAGCGACGTGGCCGCTGCCCACTTCGAGACGCCGTCGCGCTGGGGCTCACTGGGGGTCAACGCCTTCAACAGGGAGAGCCACGTCGCCATGGACGAGGTCTCGGACCCGCCCGCTGCAAGGGTCATCGGGGCGTACCCATCCCCATCGAGATATTTCATGACGACAAGCAAGCCGCGCGCCCTCGACGCCGTCGCCTCAGGCGAGGTCCCAGAAGGGACCGCCGGGATGTCCGGACAGGTCCTCGCACTCTCGCTCCACGAGCTGGACCTCCCCCCTGGCGAGGTCAGGGAGGTCGAGTTCGCTTCGATCTACACCCCGGGGAAGCTAGAGGAGGCCCTCGCGGAGTTCGGGCGGCTCCACTCGGCCGAGGACGCGGCCCGCCCGCGCCCCGCCGAGCTCTCCTGCTCCGACCCTTCCGTCTCCGAGGCTGCGTCCTGGGCCCTGGAAGCCCTCAGGGGGGCCCCATGGGCCGACGACCTACTCGACAGGTACGAGTCGCTGAGGTCTTTGCACTACTTCGAGCCGAAGCTCGCCTCCGCCCTCGTTTCGGAGGCCAGGTCCCTGGCGCGCAGGGACGGGTCCCTCCCGCATTCCCTCGACAGGTCCCGGCCAGGGGTCCTCGAGACCGCGGTCTTCCTCCAGGCGGCTTCCTACGCGCAGCTGCTGGGCCAAGACAAGAGGGCGTCGAGGGCGTCGTACCCTTTCCTCAGGAAGCTCGCCGCTTTCCTCATGGCGGAGTCCAAAGACGCGACGGTGGCCACTGACCCCTCCCTCCCCCAGGGGTGGCGGAGGCGACTGGGGCGGGGGTACCCGACCAACGAGCTCCCGGAGGTGTCCCTCGCCGCGGCAGGGGCACTCGAAGGTGTCTCCCTCGTGGCCCGGGGGATGAAGCCGGGGGACGCAGCGAAATTCCTCGAGCGCTCGAAGCTGATCTCTGACCACGTACGAAGGAGGCTCCTGGACGAGAGGGGGTTCATCTCCCTCTGCAGGGACTCCTCCGGGCGGCTGAGGTCAGACGAGACGGCTGACATGGCGGTCGCAGCCTACCGCCACGCCTTCATGGGCTCAGCGGAGCAGGCTGCCGCCCACAGGCTGACCGAAAGGGACTTCGACACTCCCTATGGCCCCAGGACCGTCCCGACCTCGAACGTGATGTACTTCAACGGCTCCTACGGCGACGGCCAGCTCGGAGGGGTCTGGACGAGGGCCGCCCTCGCGCACGCCCTCCTCTGCTACAGGACGGGCCTGGCCGGGGTCGGGGGGCTCGCGGTGGCGAAGGCGGCGAGGATGGTCGTGGACGACTCGTTGAAGCTCGGCGCCCCACCCGGCTTCTTCCCATTCTGGGTTGACGCCGACGCGAAGGAGGCCCACGGCGAGGGCCCCGACCCAGTAGCAGCCGCGAGGTTCCTCCAGTGCTTGGTCGAAGGGGAGCTGGGCCTCCCGCAGGGCGCCGAGAAGGGCGCCATCGCTCCTCCCCCCTCTTCGGCCTTCGACTGGGTCTTGGTCGCAGGCTTCTGGGCCGGAGGGGACTCCGCCGCGTT